>CAJTON010000018.1:15390-55419 GCA_910577605.1 uncultured Butyrivibrio sp. | reverse complement strand
ATAACGATGCCGATAGGTATTTCTTTTTTTACGTTTCAGGCGATTTCGTATGTGGCTGACACATACAGGTCAGAGGAAAACGGGAAAACGGGATTTGCTGACGTGCTTTTGTACATATCGCTTTTTCCGCAGCTTATAGCAGGACCGATCGTAAAATACAACAGCGTTAAGGAACAGATAGCGGCGCGGCGAGTGACCGTGGACAAGCTTGCGGCAGGCATACGGCGTTTTGGACTTTCCAAAAAGATGCTGATCGCCAATCCGATGGGGTATGCGGCGGACAGGATCTTCGGCATGGATACGGGCTCTATCGACACGCCGTTGGCGTGGCTCGGCGCGGTCTGCTATACCTTGCAGATATATTTTGATTTTTCGGGCTACAGCGACATGGCAGTGGGGTTGGGAAAATGCATGGGATTTGATTTTCCGGAGAACTTTGACTATCCGTATTCCGCGGCGGGGATCCGCAGTTTCTGGAGAAGATGGCATATGTCGCTTACGGGCTGGTTCAGGGAATATCTTTATATTCCGCTGGGAGGCAACAGGAAGGGCAGAGGACGGCAGATATTAAATACTATGATCGTTTTCGTCTGTACGGGCATATGGCACGGAGCGAATCTGACTTTTATACTGTGGGGCTTCGGACACGGCGTTCTGATGTCGGCGGAAACGCTTCTCACGCGCAAGGACAGACCAAAGAAGCGGGCGCTCAAGCCGTTAAAATGGCTTTATACGATGTTTTTTGTCATACTCGGTTTTGTGATATTTAGGTCCGATACGGTCGGCTACGCTTTTGCGTATATCGGCAGAATGTTTGCGTTTGTGCGGCTTGAAGGGGCTTTCAGGGTATTGCTCTCATTCTGCACGCCCGTGTTCATACTTACGCTCGCGGCGGCGGCCGCAGCATGCTTTCCCATTGTACCGGCTATCACAAATGCGGTCGTGGAAAAGCGTTGCCGCAAATGGATAAGCGGGATATGCTACGCGCTGACCTTCGTGCTGTATCTGCTCTGCGTGATGACGCTTGCGGCGGATTCATACAATCCTTTTATTTATTTCAGATTTTAAGGGGGACCGTATATGAAAAACAAAGTCCTTAAAATAATATATATCGTTCTTTTTTTTCTCGCCCTCGCTGTACCAGGCGTAATGACGCTCGCGCAGAAGCGTCAAAGTATAGGCAACGAGGATAAGGCGGAGCTGACGGAAATGAACTATCTGAATTTCACGCAGAAATTCGACGCGTATTTTTCAAAAAATTTCGGGCTGCGCAGCGAGTTTGTGGAACTGAACAACAGGCTGAAATACAATATTTTCGGGGAGTCGGGAGAAAAGTCCGTGATAGCCGGAAGGGACGGATGGCTGTTCTATCAGAGCGCTCTCCACGATTATAACGGCGAGGATATGCTTACCCCGGAGCAGATAGACGAAATTGCGGACTCGCTTAAAAACGCTCAGGACTTTGCCGTGAGCAAGGGAGTGCGGTTCGTGTTTGCCGTCGCGCCCAACAAAATGGAGATCTACGGCGAATATATGCCTTATTATCACGCGGAATATACGGGCGAGGGCAATTATGAGCGGCTTATGTCGGCGCTTGACGAGAGGGGCGTTAATCATGCGGACTTGAAGGCCGTGATAAAGGAAGCCAAAAATGGTTCCGGCGAACTGCTTTATCATAAGCTTGATTCGCACTGGAACAATCTCGGCGCGTATCTGGCTTATGCCGCGATAATGGATAAGGCGGGGCTTGAGTATACGGATCACTCGGAAACCGGATATGACGTTCAGAAAATATTTGACGGTGATCTGTACGGAATGCTTTTTCCGGGAGGGAATGAAAAAGACTGGCAGGTCGTTTTTGACACGGAGGATAAGTTTTATTACACGTCGAATTTCAGGGGGAGCGACGATATGATAATAGGCACGGCTAACGACGGAGGAAACAAAAGCGTGCTTATGTTCCGCGATTCCTTCGGCAACGCGCTTTATCCGTTTGCGGCGAACGATTTTGAGCAGGCGCGGTTTTCGAGGGCGCTGCCGTATGACCTGACTGATATAGGGGCGTACGACCTCGTCGTCATTGAGATAGTCGAGCGCAATATCGGCAATCTTCTTGAATATCCTCCGGTGCTTGAGGCGGCTGAGTAGATAAGCGGGTATGATGCGGCCCGGCAAAACATATATGCTTGAAAATTTGACTTTTTTGTGTATAATTAATGGAGTATTATGATTTTTAAGGGAGAATCTGGAAAAATGAAAAGAATTATCTGCGTTTTATGCGTAATGATGATGTGCCTGACGGGCTGCGGGGGAGAGAACGGCTCTTCGTCGGGAAACAAAAATGATGCTTTTAAGGCGGTCGTGAAAGGAAATATAGAAATAGAGCTTGGAAAGAGCGCCGCGAAGGTTATCGAGACCCTGGGCGAGCCCGATAAATACGAGGAGGCGGCGAGCTGTTATTTTGACGGAATGGACAAGGTATATAATTACGGTTCATTTGAGATAAGGACCTATCCTGACGGCGACAACGATATGGTTCAGGACGTATGCATAATGAAGCCGGGCGATAAAGCAGCGGGTTCGGATATTACAGTGGGGAGCAGCCTTGACGACGTTTTGTCGGTTTACGGCGATAAGTATACGCTTGTCGGCAAGATGTATAAATATTATTATGACGAAGTAAAGTACACATACTTTTTCATAATGGACGACGCCGTTAAATATTTTGGATATGGGATAGATGTAAAAAATTAATAATATTAATATGACAGGAGCAGAAAAATGAGAAAACACAACATTATTTTAGGCCTGATGTTGGTTGCTTCCGTGGCGATGTTCCTTTGCGGCTGCGGCAACAGCAGCGCGGATACGGGGCGCACTTACGCACACGCTACTAAAAGCACGACCGCGTTAGGCCAGGTAAACACTACGGAAAATGTAGTTATACAGAATCCGACGGTTTTACCGACGGTCCCGCCGGAGGTCCCGACCGAGGAGCCGACACAGCCCTATGTAGGACCGTGGACGCTTTTAAGTCAGGAAACGCTTACGCCGACTCCCTCAGGCTATCCTGAGCTTGACACGCTTGTAAACGATCTTATAGCCAAAGTGGTGACGGACGATATGAATAATTATCAGAAGGTGTGGGCGCTTTACGAGTGGATGATCGACAATATTTCGTACAGCAGGGGAATGGACGCCAATACGGGAGCATATTCAAGCTCCGACCCCAATACTACGCCGAAGGAGGTTCTCTGGGCGACGGACCTGCTCAACGCGGGACAGGGCTGCTGTTATAATTATTCGGCTGCTTTTATGTACATCATGAGGGCGCTTGGCTATGACGCGCATCTGATTTCCGGCAGCGTGCCGAAATACGGCGGCGGGAAAACTCCACACTGTTGGCTTTATGTGATTCTTGACAACGGACAGCAGTATACGTTTGACCCGGACCTTGATATGAATTATTATACAAGAGAGCTTGGCGAGGGCGCGGAGAATCCGGCGAAGGACAGATTTTTCTGCGCGCCGATCGCTACATACGAATATTTTTATACACCTGAGACATATCACACTAATTAAACCGCGGCGTAATCCGCAGTCAGACGGAATCAATTACAAAGCCCGAAAAGGGCGGAAGGCAGAGGAAAATATAATGGGAAATGACAAAAAGCTCGTGGAGGCGATCACTTCAATGGAGGAGGATTTCGCCCAATGGTATACGGACGTGGTCAAAAAAGCGGAGCTTGTGCAGTATTCAAGCATCAAGGGCTGCATGATAATCAGACCGAACGGCTACGCAATATGGGAATGCATACAGAAGGAGCTTGACAGCCGTTTCAAGGAGACGGGTGTCGAAAACGTATATATGCCTATGTTTATTCCCGAAAGTCTGCTTCAGAAGGAAAAGGACCATGTAGAGGGCTTTGCGCCGGAGGTTGCGTGGGTCACGCAGGGAGGGCTTGAGCCTCTTTCGGAAAGGCTGTGCGTGCGCCCTACGTCCGAGACGCTTTTCTGCGATTTTTACAAGGATATAATACAGTCGTACAGGGACCTGCCCAAATGCTACAATCAGTGGTGTTCGGTCGTAAGATGGGAAAAAACGACGCGCCCTTTCCTCAGGTCGATGGAGTTTCTCTGGCAGGAGGGACATACGGTTCACGCCACGGCCGAGGACGCCGAGGAAAGAACGGTGCAGATGCTTAACGTATACGCTGATTTCTGCGAGCAGGTGCTTGCGATCCCCATGATAAAGGGACGCAAGACCGAGAAAGAGAAATTTGCCGGAGCGCTCGCGACTTACACTATAGAGGCGCTTATGCACGACGGCAAGGCGCTCCAGTCGGGAACGAGCCATAATTTCGGGGACGGTTTCGCGAAGGCGTTCGGAATACAGTACACGGATAAGGAAAATAAGCTTCAGTATGCTTATCAGACCTCATGGGGACTTTCAACGCGAATAATCGGCGCTATAATTATGGTCCACGGGGATAACAGCGGGCTTGTTCTGCCGCCGAGGATAGCTCCCGTGCAGGGAATGATCGTACCCATCGCCCAGCATAAGGAGGGCGTTCTCGACGCGGCTTTCGCTTTGCAGGACAGACTTTTAAAGGCCGGCTTCAGGGTAAAGACGGACGATTCGGACAAGACCCCCGGCTGGAAGTTTGCCGAGCAGGAGATCAAGGGTATTCCTGTGCGTATAGAGCTGGGGCCTAAGGATATTGAGGCAGGTCAGGCGGTAATAGTAAGACGCGACACAAGGGATAAAATAACGGTTCCGCTTGAAGCGATCGAAACGGAGCTTGAGCGCATACTCAGCCAGATGCAGTCGGATATGCTTGAGCGCGCTAGAAAGCACCGCGACAGCCATACCTTTGAGGCGCGCAGTTATGAGGAGTTCAAGGACATAATAGCCAATAAGCCGGGATTCGTGAAGGCAATGTGGTGCGAAGATCAGGAATGCGAGCTTAAGATAAAAGAGGATACGACCGCCACGAGCCGCTGTATGCCTTTTGAGCAGGAAAAAATAAGCGACGTGTGCGTGTGCTGCGGCAAGCCTGCGAAGAAGCTTGTATACTGGGGCAAGGCATACTAGGATCTGATTATATGAAAATTATTTTGCCGGATGACGTAAAGTTTATCATCAGCAGGTTAATTTCAAACGGTTACGAAGCTTATGCTGTCGGCGGCTGTGTCCGCGACAGCATTATTCGTCGTGCGCCGGGGGATTGGGACATCACTACCTCCGCGCGCCCCGAAGATGTAAAAAAACTTTTCAGGCATACGGTGGATACGGGGATCATGCACGGTACGGTGACGGTCATGCTTCACCGCGTAGGCTATGAGGTCACGACATATCGGCTTGACGGCGAGTATGAGGACGGCAGACACCCGAAAAACGTCGAATTTACGAAATCTCTAGTCGAAGACCTGAAACGCCGCGACTTCACGATCAACGCGATGGCGTACAACGATGAAGATGGGCTTGTGGACGAATTCGGCGGCAGAGAGGATCTGCAGGCGGGAATCATACGGTGCGTGGGAGAACCGGCGGAACGCTTCGGCGAGGACGCGCTGAGAATGCTGCGCGCGGTACGTTTTTCGGCGCAGCTGGGGTTTGATATTGAGAGCGCCACCGAAAACGCCGTAAAAGAACTCGCGCCCACGATAGCGAAGGTCAGCAAGGAGCGCGTTCATACGGAATTCGGTAAAATACTCTTGTCGCCTCACCCTGAATATATGGGTAAAATATGCGTATACGGTCTTTCCCGTTATGTATTTCCGGAGTTTGACAGGATAGCGGACAAAGAAACGGCGCTCAGGCTTGCGGGAAAAGTCCCGGCGGAGTTTTTTTTCCGGTACGCGGCGCTTTTGTATGGGCTTGGAGAGGAAGGCGTGAGAAACGCATTAAAGAAGCTCAAGCTTGACAACCGTACAGTGGACGGAGCGGCGAAGCTTGCGGCTTTTCACGGAACAGGCATTACTCAAAGCGAAAAAAATATACGGAGGCTTGCGAGCAGATGGGGAGAGGAAGGGTTTTCTAACGCCCTGGAATTTGAAGCCTGTTACTATGACGTTACTGGACAGTATGAAGCTGCCGCGGAGATTGATGAGGAACGCAGGCTTTTTGGGATAATCAAAGACAGGGGAGACTGCCTTGATACGAAGAATCTCGCGGTTGACGGTAAGACTCTTATAAGCTGCGGTATAGAGCCGGGAAAAGAGGTCGGCAGGCTTCTGAAGGAATGTCTTGACGCGGTGCTTGACGAACCTGAACTTAACACTAAAGAACGGCTTCTGGAGCGTCTCGGATTAAAGTCACGCGATGCGTGAAGCAACCTTAGCGGGTTATTTATTTTGCCCTCATAAAACATAAATTCATCTCATAAAATTAGATAGTTTAGAAACTAAGAGGCACATACGGTTTTAGCCGGAGCCGGAAGAGGATGGGTTTATGGCAGATAAGGGTTTGGAAGTACTTGAAAAATATGATTTTGAGGTTTCGCAGACTGCGCGCGGACGCGGTGTGCTGGTTCTATATACCGACAAGGGACTCAGGGTCGTAAAGGCTTATTCCGGAAGCGGTAAGCATATTTTGTGGACAGCCGGAGTCCTTGACGCGGTGAACTGCTCCGATACGGTCGCCGTCGACGCTTATGTGCCGAATACCGACGGCGAATACATAACGGTTGGAGCGGACGGCACGAAATATGTGGTAAAGAAATGGTACGACGTAAAGGACTGTGATGTAAAAAGCTACGGCGACTGCCTTTCGGCGGTCAGAGTTCTTGCGCTTCTGCACAACGAGCTGGACAAAAACCGTCCTGACAGGCTTGATTACTGCGCGAGGGGACTAGAGCTTGACATGGAAAAGCATAATAACGAGCTTCTCCGCGTCAAAAAATATCTTTTCAGGCGGAACAACCGAAGCGATTTTGAGCTTTTATCTGCGGGCTGCTGCGATGCGTTCTACGACGAGGGAGCCGAAGCCGCAAAAAGAATGAAGGAATACGCCGCCGCCGGAAGGGGCGTGAAGGGACTGTGCCACGGCAGCTACAATTATCACAGCATTTGCTTCGGCTACAGGATTCCGGTCGTTATCGGATTTGAAAAGATGAATTATAATTACCTGATGTCCGATTTATATAATATAGTCCGCAAAATAATGGAGAAATACGACTGGGACGTGAAGCTTGGATATAAGCTTATAGACGAGTACGATAAATTCAGGGGAATCGGAGAGGATGATCTGGAGCTTTTGTCGATAATGTTCGGATATCCCGAAAAATTCTGGAA
The DNA here is from genome assembly GCA_910577605.1 of uncultured Butyrivibrio sp. Lineage (GTDB taxonomy): Bacteria > Bacillota > Clostridia > Lachnospirales > Lachnospiraceae > Eshraghiella. Next base: position 48,123 of record CAJTON010000018.1, on the reverse strand, counting down.
AATAATGAATTCATACTATAATTCGGGCAAGGCGTGGATACCGGCGAAAAGTCACGACAAGCTGAAAAAAGTCATCGCGCAGAATTTCAAAAGACTGGAATTTATTAGGACTATGAGTTAGAATGTAATTATGGTATACTAAGCGCAAGCGCTTAGTATCATTCCGCGGTCGCCGAATATGCCTTCAGCATGCTTGGCTCGTCGCGTTCATGGTATACTATGCGTAAGTAACAAGCAGTGTAAAAACGGACAGAGGCAGACCTGCTGCTTGCAGCAAAGGCTGACTATGACTGTTTTTATAGGGCGACAGCCCGTTCAACGAGGAAACCGTAGGTTTCCGAGCGGCACTGCTTATGGAATAAACCCAAAAATCCAGCCGCTTCGCGTTTGACGCGTTGCGTTTACGTTTTCGGAGGTACATATGAGAAAAATACGGCTTATTTTGGCTGGAATGGTGATTTTGGCATGCGCGCTGCTTTGCGCGTGCGCGTCAAGCTCCTCGACAAGATGGCATATAAAATCAACGACGAAACCCGCTGACGACGGCAAGGCGGCGGTCATTATCGGCGTTGTCATTGCAATAGACGAGAAAAATCAGAGCATTTCTTTTATTTCCGCCGAGGACGGAAGTTCAAATATTTTTCCGTATAACTCCGCGACCGCAATATACAGCAAATCGGGTACGGATATTTCAATGGCGCAGCTTTCTCCCGGAATGGTCCTCGATATTTCCTACGGAAAAAGCTCAAAGCTCATTGAGAAGGTGCAGGTTTCGGGCAGCAAAGATGTATGGGAAAACAGGGGCGTCGTTTCTTTCAGCGTTGACGATTCAAAGCGCGCGATGAGGGTAGGACAGTCGATGTATTCCTATGACGACAGTACGCTTGTGTATTCGGACGGTCAGAAAATATCAATGATGGAGCTTAATCCGCAGGATAAGCTTATTGTCAGAGGCTACGGCACCAAGGTGCTGTCGGTCGTAGTGGAAAAAGGCCACGGGTATATAAGCCTTACCGGGGACTCGCTTTTCATAGGCGGTTATATAGACGTGGGCGGCACCGTTGTGAAGGTCATAGAAAAAGATATGCTTCTTATAGTGCGCGAGGGCAATTACAAAGTCGAGGTCAGAAACGGCGAATATATAGCCGAGCGGCAGGTCATGGTCGAGCGCAATGAGAATTGCGAGTTGGATTTCTCCGACGTCGCTCCCATCGTGACGAATAACGGAAACATACGGTTTAATATTGACGTTGAAGGAGCGTCTCTGTTTATAGATAACGTTGAAACCAAATACGCGGGAATGGTTGTACTGCCGACGGGAAAGCACGAGATAAAGGTTACGGCAAACGGCTATCAGACTTACACGGAGACGATAGAGGTTGATGTATCCTACCGCATTATAGACATTAAGCTCAGAAAAGACGAGCAGCAGACAGGAACGGAAAAACCTACCGGAGGCGGAGAAGGAACCACCGGCGAAAATCAGACGGGCGAACCCTCGACCTCGGAGACGAAGAGTCTCGGTCAGGATATAGTAAGCAGGATAAACGACGTTACCGTTTCGGGACCTGAGGGAGGATATGTATATTTTGACGGCATATACAAGGGAGTAGCGCCAGTCACGTTTGACATGATAACGGGAGAACACGTCATATCCATTCTTTACAATAAGGAAATAAAGAGCTATTCCGTAGTGCTTGCAGAAGGCGGCGACGACGTTGTGTATGATTTTACGGGAAAGTGATCCCAAAAATCCGACCGCTTGATCTCCTGCTGACACGGGAAATTAAAGTGATATTCGGGCGGGGCCGCGGCATATACTTTATAAAAAAATATGGTGCTGCAATGAGAAAAACTTTGTTTTTGGTGGGAGTATTTCTGGTGCTTGTGCTCGTGGGATGCTCCTTCAGGGAATCATCCGATAAAAACAAGACCGCTATTGATTTTACGGTAGCGGCAAAGGACAGTATTCCTGACGAGATCGTCAAAACCATCGACGGCAAAAAAAGCGAGGAATTCGCTATGTCTTTTACAGTGGACGGTTATACCTATATTGCGGTGGGATACGGCGAGCAGGCTACCGGAGGATACAGTATCCGAGTTGACGAAATGTACGAAACGGACAGCTCCGTGGGCATACACACGACGCTTGTAGGTCCCGCGGCGGGCGAGGCGGTCAACAAAATGGCGACCTATCCGTACATAGTAGTTAAAATCGAAGCGACAGACAAGAATGTAAATTTTGAATAGCATAATCCCCTGCCGGGCTTCATATCTTTTAGTAGTGCAACTAAAATCAGATTGAAGAAGACAGGGGATTTTGCATATGGAGCTGAACAAAAAAACCGTACATATGAAGCACCAGAAGGGCAGGGTGGAGCAGATCGTCACCATTGACGACGATTTTAACGTGCCCGACAGCAAGCCTGACATCGTAAAGAAAATAAAGGAGAAGGCGGACGTAGTGATAGAGAAGGTCCGCCCGATGGAGGAGCGCGTGGCAGTCGGAGGAGAACTCCGTTACAATCTTTTGTACGCGACAGAGGAAGGCTGCGCATGCATGAGCGGAGCCGCTCCGTTTGACGAGTCGGTCGCTATGGGAGGCGTGACGCCGCAGGACGTGATAAAATGCGTCTGCGAGCTTGAGGATGTCACGATAACGGTCATAAACTCCCGCAAAATAAGCGTAAAAGCAGTCATAACCTTGGAGATAACGGCTGAGTGCATATACGATAAGGAAGCCGTAGAAGAGCTTGAGCTGGAGAATCTTCAGTGCATCAAAAAGAAAATAAACGTCATGCAGCTCACCTCCTCCAAAAAAGATATTTTCCGCGTACGCGAATCCATGAACCTGCCCGGCGACAGACCGAATGTCGAGGAACTCATATGGTATGAGCTTGAGCCGCAGAGCATAGACATACGGGCGTGCGACGGCGAACTCAGCATAAAGGGAGAGCTCTGCGTGTTCTGCATATATTCCGGAGAAGGCGAAGATAACGGAATGAATTTCTATGACGACGTGTTGCCGTTCGCGGGCAAGATAGACGTTTCCGGGTGCAGTGAGGAAATGCTGCCGGACGTGTGCATAACGGTATCGGAAAAAAGTCTGATAGCCCGCCCCGACGCGAACGCGGAGCTTCGCATTCTTGACGCGGAGGTGATACTTGATCTTGATATAAAAGGATACACCGAGCAGGAGTACGAGGTGCTTGCCGACGCTTATTCGCCGTCATACGATCTGCAGCTTGCGAACGAGCCTGTGGAATATGAATCCTTCCTGATGAAGAACAGCGCGAAATGCCGCATGGAGGAGCGCTTTGCCATGCCTCAGGGCGGTATAATGCAGATAGTAGGCAGCAGCGGAAGGACCAATATCGAGGACATAATGACCGAAGGCAGCAGCGTTACCGTTGAGGGCGCGGTCACCGTTGATATAATATATATAAAGCCCGACGACAACGACAAGCTCGGTTATGTGCGATACGAGCTTCCGTTCAGCGAACAGACCGATATCGCGGGGCTTGACGGAAACTGCGCCTGCACCGGAAAGGCGGGACCGCTTCAGGTATCGACGCTTCTTACGGGAGGCGGCGAGGTCAACATAAAATGCAACGCGATAATAGATCTGATGGCTGTCAAGTCGCACAGCGAAAACCTTATCTGCGACGTTACCGCCGCTCCTCCCGATTACGGCAGGATCAAAAACCTCCCCGGCATTGTCGGATACATAACAAGACCAGGAGATACGCTTTGGAATATCGCCAAAGAATACTGCACCACGATAAAGGACATAATGGATACGAACGGGCTTTCAACTGAGGACATAAAGCCGGGAATGAAGCTTATAATAATCAAGAAGTGCTGACGGATACCGCAAATCCGAAGACCGCGGACCGAAAAATATAAAATATGCTCCGGATCACCTGACTGTTGTGCCACTCGCGGCAGCCGGGAATATCCGGGGCATTTTTTGTTAAAAGATCCTATCGCAGCATTCCACGGCGCGGAAAGCGCATTCTAGATCATTTTTATTGTTTTGCGGCGGCGGAAATGCTACAATAAGCTTTTCGGGAGGTGGGAATATGATTCGTGTTGCGGTCTGTGACGATGAGAAATATATGGCGGGCGCAGTAAAGAAAATGGCGGCGGATTTTTTTCGCGCTCAAAATATCGAAACAGTTATCGAGGTATTTTTGAGCGGAAAAGAATTGCTGAAATATGAAAAAACAATAGATATTCTTTTCCTTGATATTCAGATGAAAGAAATGGACGGAATGGAGACGGCAAGGATACTGCGAAGACGGGGATTTAAGGGTTATCTGATTTTTATAACGGTTCTCAGGGAAACGGTGTTCGAGGCTTTTGAGGTACAGGCGTATGATTATCTTGTAAAGCCGATAGAACAAAGCCGATTTCAAAAAACAATGGAGCGCGTTCTTGCTTCGATGCAAAGCGCGGGGGAAGCGAATCTGCTTGTGCAGAGAGGATACGAGAGCCGACTCGTGCCTTTTGAGCAAATAATTTTCTGCGAGATCATCGACAGAAAGGTGTATCTGCATCTTACGTCGTTTGAAATAGTAGATTATTATGACAGGATCGAAAATCTTGAAACAAAGCTGGACGGCAGGTTTTTCAGGTGTCACAGAAGTTTTCTTATCAATCTGCAATATCTCAGAAGCTATAAAAACCAAACGGCGTATATGGAGGGCGGAAAGCAGATACCTGTTTCGCGCCTGCGGAGCAAGGAATTTTCGGGCGTTATACTGCGGTACATGAAAGAACGGAGGCTGTGAAGTGACGGATCGTCTGGATTTTTTCAATCAATATATAATGGGCGGCGCTCAGCTGCTGACCGGATTTTATTTTTATGTGAAATTCCTCAAAAGGAAAGCGGGGATCTTTTATTATGTCATGTACGCGTTTTTGGGGACTGTTATCGTAACGGCTATCCGCGCAGGAGGTTTCGCGCAGTTTGCCGTTTATATTATTCTGCTTGCGGCAAGCGGAATTTTTTTATGTAAAGCTGATATAGCGACGGCTGTTTTATATGCGATAGTTACGGGCGAGATAATGCAGCTTTGTTACGGTATCGTTAATTCGGCGCTTTGTCTTATATATCCGCTTATGAGATCCTGTGATCAGGAGACAGTAGGAAAGGTGTTTATGCTTATGGGAAATATTGCGCTGCCCGCGGCAGTCTTATGCTGTTATATCATATACAGGCATTTCTCTTATGACGGGACGGTGAAAAGTCGTTATGCGCTTATGCTTCTCACGCCCGCTGTTACGGTTTTTCTGATAGGGCAGTATATCGGTCATGTGATTTACGGGAATACAATAATTACGGACGGAGCCGGGAAAATTTTGAATGCGGACCACTTTCAGATGATCGCTGTACAGCTTCTGGCAATGGCAAGCCTGTTCTGCATTATGTTTGCCTACAAAAAACTGCTTGAGAATTTCCGGCTGAACACAAAGCTGTCCCTTCTTGAACAGGAGGAACATTCCCTTAACCGTTATGTGGAGGAAACAAGGACTCGCTATGAGAAAACAAAATCTTTCAGGCATGATATAAAAAATCATATCACGGTGCTTAAAGAGCTTCTGAAAGACGGAAATGCGCGGCAGGCGCTGGATTATATAGGAGATATGGAGAGTGTGGCAAAAGGATTCTCTTTTCCATGCGCCACGAATAATCCGGTGGCGGATATTCTGCTTGAAAATAAACTGGGAATAGCCAAAAGCATGGGCATAGACGTATCCTGCTCGCTGATCCTGCCGTATCCGTGTACGGTGCGCGACATTGATTTCGGCATTATTCTGTCAAACGCCCTCGACAACGCAGTAAACGCCTGCAAAAGCACTGACGGCGGCGTGGAAAAATATATCCGCGTGTCCGGCAGGATGCAAGGCGATTTTATTCTGATTGAAATTGAAAACAGTTTTGACGGGAAGTCTTCTTTTAAAAACGGGACGGGTCTGTCAAATATAAAAACGGTAGCTGAAAAATATGACGGGGCAATGAGCATAAAGACACAGGGAAATACGTTCATACTCAGCGTACTGCTCATCATTCCGCGGCATCCAAAAAGCATCTCACGGCAAAACTCTTAATCCGTTTTTTTATTCAGTCGAAAAAGAAAACGGAGGGCGTTATTCTGCGTGACCTCCAAAATACAGAATTGAAGGAGGAATATCTATGGAAATGCGAATCAGCGGAAATTATGATAATGTCCAAGCCGATTATGCGGAACGGGTGAAGGAAAAACAGGCTGCCGAAATGACAAAAGAGGCAAAAAAAACGGAAAGGGAAACGGTGCCGAAGACTTTGTCAGAGCCTAAGGACGAATACATCAGCAGTGAAAAATCGGGTAAAGAACCTGCCGGGCTGTACCGTTTAGGTCAGGACGGGAATGGCAGCCGGAAAATCTTTTTCGACGACCCGAACAGATCCGACCGGACGGAAGGGAAAGAGAAGCCGAAGGCGGACGTGAGCCGTCCGGGAAGTCCCTCGGAGAAATGCGTTACGGACACGGATAGGGTTGATAAAGAGATCGAAAAGCTGAAGGAGAAAAAACAGCAGTTGGAGCAGCAGATACGGTCAGCCTCCGGAGACGAAAAGAAAGTCCGCGAGCTGGAGAAAGAACTGGCGCAGGTCGAGAGCGAATTGAGCCAGAAGGACAATGATACATACAGACGGCAGAACGCTTTTGTTTCGAGGTAAAACAGGTCTGTGAGTACCGGAAAACCGTAATTATAAACAGATAAAAGCCTTCAGACCGCGCGTGTACGCGTCAGCCTGAAGGCTTAAATTAATTTGTGGATCGTCCAAATCAGATATGTGCCTGCTTCTCTTGGAGAAACGTTGATTCAATCAGCGTTTCTTTAGTTTTCCTCAAACCAGCTGTCAAATTTGTCATGTACTGCCTTGTAGGTATCCTGACAAAGGTCGGGAAGTTTGCTGCCCCATGACTTGGTTGCCTGCTTGAAGCCTTTTTCAAAGGCTGCGAGCATTTTCTCCATCTTGTCCTTGTCCCCGCCTGACAAAGCTGTGGCAAAAGAAAGTATTCTGTCCGAGGTCTTCTCGGCTCCCCAATATCCGTCCTCCGCAATATCAGCCTTCGCGTTGGCAATCGCCTCCTTGTCGGTGATAAGGCCCTTTCTGAGAAGATTTTCCCATGTGGACTTGGAATTGGGATCAGCAGCGCCTGCCTGCTTATACATCATTTTCTCGACAAGCTGTCTTAACTGCTCCGTACGGGCATCTGCGTCCGCCTTGAGCTGCGCTATGATGTTCGAGCGGTCGCCCTTTGACATGGAAGCGATGCTCTTATAGTCGGAGGTCTTTTCATATATTACCCCGTTGTCTTTGTAAGCGTCCTTGGAGGATGCGGCTGATTCGCTGCCCGAAGTCTTCTTCGCGGTGTCGTCCTTGACGGTCTTAGTCACCTCTGAATACTGAGCGTCAACTGTTGTCTGGCTGGTAACTCCGTTTACCATTGTTTTATCACTCCTTCCCTGGATTAATAAATGCGTAATAATACGTTTCATAATTTTTATCGGACTCTTGCCCGGATTTCTTAACAGGGAAGTATAATTGTATTGCTTTTAATACATTAAGATATTATACTGTAATTAACAAAGTTCGGAGCGTACCGTTGTGCGGAAACGGGCGCGTGGTATTTTCGGAGGAGCGTATGGATTATATCGGATTAAAGGCTTACGCCAAGATCAATCTGGGGCTGGATGTTCTCGGTACTCTTGAAAACGGTTATCATGAGGTTCGCATGGTTATGCAGAGTATAGATCTGTACGATAAGGTCGGTCTGCACAAAAATCCGGGCGGCAGGATAACCGTCAAGACAAATCTGCCCTTCCTTCCGGTTGACAAGGATAATCTTGTATATAAGGCGGCGGCTCTTCTGAAGGAGGAATTCGGGATAAGAGAGGGCGTCGATATAGGACTGTACAAATTCATTCCCGTTGCGGCGGGAATGGCGGGCGGAAGCAGCGACGCGGCGGCGGTGCTTCGCGGCATGAACAGGTTGTTCAGACTTAAACTTGGCGATGAGGAGCTTATGGAAAGGGGCGCGAAGATCGGAGCGGACGTGCCGTACTGCGTAATGGGCGGAACCGCGTTAGCGGAAGGAATAGGCGAAAAGCTGACAAGGCTGAACCCCTGTCCGGAGTGCAGCGTCGTAATCGGAAAGACTTGTGATCGACGGGAATACTAAGCATCCCGATATTGACGGCATAATCGGCGGCATAAATAACGGCAGCATATACGAAGTGTCGGAAAGACTCGGCAATGTGCTTGAGAGCGTTACGGAGAACGCGTATCCTGTGATAGGAGAGATCAAAGAAAAAATGAGAAAAATGGGGGCGCTGAACTCGATTATGAGCGGCAGCGGACCTACGGTATTCGGCCTTTTCGACGACGCGGGGAAGGCGGCGGCGTGCAGCGAGGCTCTTAGGAAGAGCAGGCTTACAAGAAGCTCGTATGTTGTAGGCCTTGCAAACGGAGGGACATGATGATAGCTGAAATCAACTTCGTGGACAAGGGGGAGGGTATATCCTTAAAGGATATGGTTTATACGGAGCTCAAGGAGGCGATAATGCGGGGCGAATTTGCCGCAGGACTGCGCCTTATGGAGATCCCGATAGCGGAGAAGCTGGGCGTCAGCCGTACTCCCGTCAGGGAAGCCATAAAGAGGCTTGAGGAGGACGGTCTTGTGACTGTGACGCCGGGATGCGGAGCGAAGGTGTCGGGTATCGGTGGCAAGGACGTGACCGACGCTCTCGACGTGCGTATCGTTATAGAATCTATGGCGGTCAGACTGGCGGCTGAGAACATAAACGCGCAGAAGGCGGCTGAACTCAGGCGTATTAATAATGACATACGCCGCGCGGTAAAAGAAAAAAACACCGCGGAGATCTCACTTAATGACAGCAGACTGCACCACGCGATATGCGAGGCGGCGGACAACAAGGTGCTTCTAAAGATAATGCAGGAGCTTGAAGCCCTTGTGCTGAGATACAGGGTGGAATATATCAAAAGCATCGCGTCATACAAGGAGATACTTGACGAGCATGACGGCATAATAGGGGCTGTTGCGGCGGGCGATGCGGAGAGGGCGGTAAAGCTAGTGACCTCCCACATCATCCGGCAGAAGAACTGCATATGTGAAATAATCAGGCGGAGGGAAGTATAAACCCGAAAAGAACGGTAATAATCTTCAATATAAAATTTTAATGCCATTTTATGGCGGAGACGGAGATTATTATGAAAAAATTTATGGTTGTTCTTTTGCTCGCGGCCGCAGCGGTCGTGGCGCTCGGTACATATTTTTACAAAGGGACGGACGAATATAAGACGCAGAAGGAGATCGCGGGACAGATAATACGTTTTCATGTCCGGGCGAACAGCGACAGCGAGGAGGATCAGAGGCTCAAGCTCGCGGTCAAGGACGCCGTTGTGCTTTTTCTCAAAGATGAGCTTTCGGGCGCGAAGGACCTTGACGAAGCAAGGAATATTTTATATTATGACATAGACCGGATCGAGGAAATAGCGGGCGGTGTAATCGCGGACATGGGATATGAATATAATGTGAATGTGTACTTTGAAAAGTCGTATTTTCCCATGAAGGTGTACGGAGATATGAGCTTTCCTCCGGGAGAATACGAAGCGTTCAGAGTGGACATCGGAGGCGCCGAAGGCAAAAACTGGTGGTGCGTGCTTTTCCCTCCGCTCTGTTTTGTGGACTCCGCTTATTCGGTCGTTCCGGACGATACGAAGGAACAGTTCAGGAACGTCCTTTCGGAGGATGCATATGAGGCGATAACGCTGGGCGATCTTGACGGGGACAATTACAGGATAAGGTTTAAGTTCCTTAAATTCCTGAATAAATTTTTTGAATAAAACAATGACGAAAGGTGCCGGTTATCCGGCGGGTAGCAGATATGTCAAAAATTAAAGCGGCGGTTTTGTTCGGCGGGCAGTCCTCCGAGCATGAGGTTTCATGTATGTCGGCGGTCACGGTCATCAAAAATATGGACGCGGGGAAATACGACGTAGTGATCGTGGGCATCACAAAGGACGGGAGATGGCTTAAAACGGACTCCGTTGACGATATAGGGAGCGGGCGCTGGAAGGAGAGCGATACGACGGTTATTCTTTCGCCTGACAGAAGGCACAGGGGTTTTGTGGCTATGAGAGGAGAAAGCTTTGAGTGTATTTCCGTGGACGTTGTTTTTCCGGTGCTTCACGGTCTTTACGGAGAGGACGGGACAGTTCAGGGTCTTCTGGAGCTTGCGGGAATACCTTATGTCGGCTGCGGAGTGGTCGCGTCGGCGGTTTCCATGGATAAGCTTTTTACGAAGATAATTGTTGATTCGATAGGCGGGATACGTCAGGCAAAATATATTTCATTCCGAAGATACGAGCTGAAGGATATGGAAGCATGTGTGGAAAAAGTTGAGAGAGTACATAAATATCCTGTTTTCATAAAACCCGTAAACGCCGGTTCATCGAGGGGCGTAAGCAGGGCGGAAAACCGCGCGGAGCTTGAGAAGGGACTTCTGCTTGCGGCGGAGCATGACGAAAAAATTCTTGTCGAGGAAACTATAACCGGACGCGAGGTTGAGTGCGCCGTATTCGGAGGAGCGAAGCCGGAGGCGTCGGGAGTGGGAGAGGTGCTTGCCGCGGGCGACGCCGCTTTCTATGACTACGACGCTAAATACAATAACTCGGATTCAAGGACGGACGTTTCGCCTGAGCTTCCCGAAGGGTGTGAGGACGAAATAAGAAGGATCGCGGTAGCCGTATTTAAGGCGGTGGACGGCTTCGGGCTGGCAAGAGTTGATTTTTTCATAGAAAACGGAACGAATCAGGTGGTTTTCAACGAACTGAACACGATGCCGGGATTTACGTCGATAAGTATGTACCCTATGCTTTGGGAGGCAAAGGGGACCGATAAAGGCACATTGGTGGATAAGCTGGTACAGTCGGCTTTTGACAGACATAAGTAAGGACAGAATAATGAACAGGAAAGTATGCATAAAAATATCGGGACTTCACAGCGTTGAGGGAGCGGACGGCGACGAGGGCGTTGAGGTCATCAACATCGGCTCGTATTACAAGCGCGGGGGCAAGCATTATGTGCGCTACGAGGAGCCTGCCGAAAATTCAGGCGTTGTAAACGTAAATCTCCTCAAAATATCGGACAATGAAATAGAGCTTATAGCGAAGGGCAGGACGGGTACGCATATGATTTTTACCATGGGCAAAAAAAATATGACTTATTACTCCACACCCTTCGGCGGAATGAACATAGGTATAGACACTTATGACGTCAACGTAAACGATGAGGAGAATCTTATCACGGTTGATATAGATTACGGCATGGAGCTGAATCTTGATTATGTGGCGGAATGTCATGTACATATAGAAATCGAGTCTTTGGAGGACTGAGGAAACGCTTATCGGAGCGTTTCTTTGATATGCTTACATACCGCCTGAGAACGGCGGGACAGAATAGAAAAAGGAGATGCACTGATGGAAGGATACGGAGAGATAAGGCAGAAGTTCCTTACGGGGGAAAGGGCTTTGTTTCACTCAAAAAACCTTAAGATATACGATACGGTTTTTGACGACGGGGAATCGCCGTTGAAGGAGAGCGGTAATATAGAACTGATGGGAAGTATGTTCAAGTGGAAATATCCTCTTTGGTACTGTAAGGACATAAAGCTTACGGACTGCACGCTTTTTGAGATGGCGCGCGCCGGAATTTGGTACACAGACAATATATCCGTTGAAAATACTGTGATCGAAGCGCCGAAGAATTTCAGAAGATGCAGGAATGTCGTCATAAAGGGCGTGAATTTCTACAACGCGCAGGAAACGCTATGGAGCTGCGACGGCGTGACTATGGAAAAGGTTACCGCGAGGGGCGATTATTTCGCGATGAACACCGAAAATATGCGGATAAGCGATTTTGAGCTTCTCGGAAATTATTCCTTTGACGGAGGGCGCAATATCGAGGTCAGAAATTCAAAGCTTATCTCTAGAGACGCTTTCTGGAACGCGGAAAACGTCACGGTGTACGATTCTTTTATAGCGGGAGAATATCTCGGCTGGAACTCAAAAAATCTCACCTTTGTCAACTGCACTATCGAAAGCCTTCAGGGGCTTTGCTATATAGAGAATCTTGTGATGAAGAACTGTAAGCTTATCAATACGACGCTTGCCTTTGAGTATTCTTCGGTAGACGCCGAGATAAACGGCAGGATAGACAGCGTTCTCAACCCTTCCGAGGGAAGGATAAGCGCGGATTATATAGGCGAGCTTATTATTGAAAAAGATATGGTGGATAAGGGTAAAACAAAGATTGTTTGCAGCGACATCGCAAGGACGGAGGAAATAAGCCCGTGGAGAGGGGGAACGAAGGCATGAGCTACGATTTCGATACGCCCGTGGACAGGCGCGGTACGGATTCGTACAAGTGGGACGTAAAAGACGGCGAACTGCCGATGTGGGTAGCCGACATGGATTTTAAGACGGCGCCCGAAATAACCGCCGCTATTCAGAGAAGGGCTGAGCATGGCGTTTACGGATACTCCTTAGTGCCGGACGAATGGTACGACGCGGTGACGGGGTGGTGGCGGAGAAGGCATTCCTTTAATATAGAAAAAGAATGGCTGATTTTCTGTACCGGCGTTGTGCCCGCCGTTTCAAGCATTGTCCGCAAGCTGACGACGGTCGCGGAGAAGATCGTCGTGCTTTCTCCGGTCTATAATATTTTTTATAATTCTATCGTAAATAACGGACGCAGAGTGCTTGAATGTTCTCTCGCGTACAGCGACGGGGTTTACGATATCGACTGGGACGGACTGGAAACGGCGCTTTCCGATACGCAGACCACAATGCTGATATTCTGCAATCCTCATAATCCGGTCGGCAAAATATGGGACAGGGACACTTTGGCGCGCGTCGGCGAGATGTGTCGCAGAAACCATGTGACGGTGATCTCGGACGAGATACACTGCGACGTAACCGATCCGGGGCGCGGGTATGTGCCGTTTGCGTCGGCATCCGAAACCTGCCGCAGTATAAGCGTGACCTGCGTCGCGCCGACTAAATGCTTTAATATGGCGGGACCGCGGCGGTCATAGTTCCGGACGAAGCTTTGCGAAACAAGGTGAACCGCGGGCTGAATACCGACGAGATAGCCGAACCGGGTACGTTTGCGGTCGCGGCGGCGGTCGCCGCGTTTAACGAGGGCGGCGAATGGCTTGACGCTCTGCGGGAATATATTTACGGGAACAAAACGCGTGTCAGGGCTTTTGTGACAAAAGAGCTTCCCGATGTGTGCCTTGTTCATTCGGAGGCGACATATCTTCTCTGGCTTGACTGCAAGAAATTCGCGAAGCACAGGGCAAAGGAGCTTGCGGACTTTATACGCGAGGAGACGGGCCTGTATCTGTCGGCGGGAAACCAGTACGGTTTGGGCGGCGACAGCTTTTTGAGACTGAATGTCGCATGTCCGCGGATTGTGCTTGAGGACGGACTTGAAAGACTGAAAAAAGGTATTTTGAATTACAGAAATAAGGTTTAGTGATAAGCCGGATAAGGAACAAAGGAAGAAAAAATGATGACGAAGGCAATCATATTTATTGTGCTGATAATTATTGCGGCGACGGCGGCGGGAATCGCGGTCCGCAAGATTATGAAGGGAAAGAAAAAGGCGGCGAGGAACGCGATACTTGTGTTTATCGCGCTTGTCGGGTTTACGGGAATAAATTTCATCGGGGGTTATATGATCGCCCCGGTGTTTTTTCTCAAGGATTCGCCGGACGAGGCGGCGCATAAGGCTGTCGAGGGACTTGATTCGGTGACGAAAATAAGCGTTGACGGGCGGTACGGCAATATGTCGGGCTGGCTCATGGAGAGCGGGGAAGAAAACGCTCCGTTAGTCGTTTATTTCGGAGGCAACAAGGAATGCTCGGCGTTGAGAATGAAATATCTGTCGGAGGACAGATACGGCGAGGTCTTTGACGGCTTTGACTTTGTGTGCGTGGATTATCCGGGCTACTGTGAAAGCGAGGGTGTTGCCGGCTCAAAGAGCTTTAAGCAGTACGGGCTTGAGGTGTATGATTTTGTAACGAAGGACAGGGAGCCGGAGAGCGTATACATAATGGGTTACAGTATAGGCACGGGCGTCGCGAATTACGTCGCCGCGAACAGGGAGTGCGACGGGCTGATCCTTTTTGCCCCGTACGGCGACGGCAGCGATTTGTATAACACGGTGTGCAATATTTTTCACGGACCGTTAAAGCTTCTTGTAGGTTTTAATATGGACTCCGATAAATTCGCGGAGGATATAGCTGTAAAACCTTTGATACTTGCGGCGGGAGAGGACGAAGTTATTCCCTGGAAATGCGCCGAAAGGCTTTCAAAATGCTACCGCGAGGGCTCTGATTTTGTGCTAATAGAAGGTATAGGGCATTCAAACATATGGACCGACGAAAAGGCGCTTGAGTTAGTAAAGGATTATCTGCACGCGGACAGCGCGAATTAAATTAAGGAGGCGTTTGGAATTTATGAAGGTTCTGATGATAAACGGCAGTCCCCATAAGGAGGGCAACACTTACATAGCTCTGCGTGAAATGGAGAAGGTTTTTCACAGTGAGGGCGTGGAAACGGAAATTCTGCATATCGGCGGTATGGATATACGGGGCTGCATAGCCTGCGGCTCGTGTATGGAAAAGGGAAAATGCGTATTTGACGACATTGTGAACGAAGCCGCGCCTAAGCTTGCGGAGTGCGACGGTCTTGTCGTGGGAAGTCCGGTTTATTACGCGTCCGCGAACGCGACGCTGATCGCTTTTCTGGACAGACTTTTTTACAGCGCCCATATAGATAAGACCATGAAGGTGGGAGCGTGCGTGGCGGTCGCGCGGCGCGGAGGCTTGTCGGCTACTTTTGACGGGCTGAATAAGTATTTTACCATTTCGGGAATGCCTGTGGCTTCAAGCCAGTACTGGAACAGCGTTCACGGCAGGACGCAGGGTGAGGCGGCGCAGGACGAGGAGGGCCTGCAGACCATGAGGACGCTTGCGCGCAATATGACGTTTCTTATGAAAAGCATCGCGCTCGGTAAGGAAAAATTCGGACTGCCTGTAAAGGAGGAGCCGATAAGGACTAATTTTATATGAAAAAAATGAGTACATTATATGTGTCCGATTTGGACGGGACATTATTGAGAAGCGATGAAAAAACGTCGGAATATACAAATAATGTGATAAACAGTCTGACTGAAAGAGGAATGTTTTTTTCTTATGCCACTGCCCGTTCGCTGATAACCGCTAAAAAAGCGACAAGCGGAATAAACGCTAAAATCCCCTTGATCGTATATAACGGCGCTTTTGTAATAGATAATCTTTCAGATGATATTCTGATTGAAAACTATTTCGATGACGGTGTAAACCTTGTGCTGGAGGATTTGTTTGCAAATAAAGTATATCCCATCGTTTATGCGTACATAGACGGCAAGGAGAAATTTTCATTTATTCCCGAATTATGCTCAAGGGGAACGAATAAGTTTCTTGAAAGCAGAAAGGGAGATATTCGTACCAATGCTGTAGAAGAAATAAATGATTTGAGGTCAGGAAAGATCTTCTATATCACTTGTATAGATGAAGCGGAAAAACTCGAACCGTTATATAAGAAATATAAAGATTCCTATCATTGCGTCTATCAGACGGATATTTATACAAAAGAACAATGGCTGGAAATCATGCCTTTGAATGCTTCAAAGGCGAGGGCAGTAAAGCAGCTGCAATCACTTTTGAAATGCGAGAAATTGGTGGTGTTTGGCGACGGGAAAAATGATATAGATATGTTTGAATTGGCAGATGAAAGCTATGCCGTGGAAAATGCACATGAGGACCTCAAAAGAATTGCCACCTCAATTATCGCCTCAAATGATGAGGACGGTGTTGCAAAATGGCTTGATGAAAAAATAAACTCTGAAATGCCTTAAATCAAGGCGTTTCAGAGTTTTGATTTATTTCTTTTTGCCGGATTTTTTAGAGCTTTCGGCTTTTGAAGCCGCCTGCGCGTCCGCCGCCTTCTGCGCGAGCTTCGCGCGGAAGCCTTTTTTCTTGGGCATCGGGGCAACCTTTCCGCGGGTGCTTATTATCTCGGTGATGTACATTCCGCTTACCTTGGCTTTAACCTCGCTTTTGATGGGAAGGCTGTCGAAGATCTTGACATCGGCGATAAGCGTCATTACTTTGGGACCGATCTTTGCTTTTACAAGCGGCATCTTTGCCATTCTCATATATTTTGGAATCTGGTCCATAACCATCTTGGGAAGATTGGCTTCTTTAAGCTTCATTCTTTTTTTATCAATGATCAGCATCGAGAGGACTTGAGACGCGGCTTCAATATCCGCCTGAGAAGCCTCCTGCTTCTTCTGCATCTTGCGTCCGACAATAATCAAAACTATAAAAAGAACGAGAATAACGCCAAGAACTATCAGAATTATTTTGACGGGTAATGGCATTGTAAATAACGGCATCATTAACGGCATCGTTACGTCCTCCTCTTTTATTTTATCAAGGTTAATTGTAACATCTTTTTATAAAATTGCAAATAATAAATTTATGGTGTATACTGTCCTTATAAAATAACTGACACGGAGATTTAAAATGATAAGATTGGTTTTGACGGTTCTTTTTCTGCTGATATATTTTATATGCAGTCTTCCGATATTTCTTGTTGAGCTTATCCTTGGCAAAATAAACAGGCGCGCCCGCGACATAAGCTCGCTGCGCATCGTGCAGTTCGGCTTCAAGGGCATACTTTTTTTTGCGGGAACAAAGACTACCGTTATCGGCTTTGAAAATATCCCGAAGGATGAGGCGGTGCTTTTCGTGGGCAACCACAGGAGCTATTTCGACATTATAATTTCGTATTCGATGATGCCGAACCTCACGGGCTATGTTTCCAAAAAAGAGATCGGGAAGGTTCCGATACTCAGCACATGGATGCGTTTCGTGTACTGTCTTTTCCTTGACCGCGACGACATAAAGGAAGGCTTGAAAACGATTCTCAAGGGGATAGAGTATATCAAAAACGGAATTTCCATAGCTATTTTTCCGGAGGGGACCCGCAGAAAGGAGCCGGACGGCGTTGCGCCCTTTAAGGAGGGCAGTCTTAAATTCGCGGAGAAATCCGGCTGTAAGATCATACCTATCATACAGAACAACACCGAGGCGTGCATGGAAAGCCACACCCCTTGGATAAAAAAGGCGCATACGGTCATTGAGTTCGGCGAGCCGATCGACATAAAGGAGCTTGACAAGGAGCAGAAGAAATTTCTCGGACGGTATGTGCATGATATAATTGAGAAAAAGTTTGAGGAGAATAAGAAGCTGGTGTAGGACGGCGGATTTTTTGCGCCAAAATAAAAATCTGAAAAATACTGTTGACTCTGACGTTCCGTAATAGCCTATAATCAAGCTGTACGGGAGGTGAATACGGTGAAAACGGTAAACGAGGTCAGCATAATAACAGGCGTCAGCGTGCGCACGCTGCACTATTATGATTCTATTGGATTGCTTCTTCCGGCGGCAGTTACGGAAGCGGGTTACAGGCTTTATGACGATAAGGCTCTTGCCAGACTGCAAAGCATCCTTTTCTTTCGTGAACTGGAATTCCCGTTAAAGGAAATCAAAGCCATTCTTGATGATCCGGATTTTGATCAGCGCGACGCGCTTGAGCGGCAGATCAAATTGCTTAAGCTTAAACAAAAAAGACTTGGCGAGCTTATTTCTCTTGCCTGTACAAACCTTGAGCTGTTGGACAGCTCGGAAGAAAGGCAAGGAGAGAACAGTATGGATTTTACAGCGTTTGACAAAACGGAAATAGAACGTTATACCGACGAGGCAAAGCGTAAATGGGGCGGTACAGAGGCTTATCTGGAATATGAAAGCAAATGGGCGGACCGGACCGACGCTGAAAAGAGGACGGCTGTCGACAGGCTCATGCAGCGGTTTGCGGCGTTTGGAGGAATAAAGCATCTTGCGCCGGATTCTCTGGAGGCGCAGACGGAGGTGGAAGCCCTGAGAAGCTTTATCAGTGAGAATTATTATGACTGCACGCCGGAGATTCTTGGCGGGTTAGGGCGCATGTATGTTTCGGACGAACGGTTCAGGCGGAATATAGACGCGTACGGAGGAGACGGTACGGCGGAGTTTGTGAGCAAGGCGATCGGGGCGTACTGCGAAAGATAAAAGGTGGGCGGCTTTAATAGTTTATGTTAAAGCCGCCTTTTTTTGACGGTTCATTATATAGGACGCACTATGATTCGGAAACTATCTGCGTATTGACTTTTGTGTTTTAAAGTGGTATATGGTAATTATACTCCGTAAGAGAGGAACAGCAACGGTGAAAAGTATAAGTTTTGATATTGCGGCGCTTATTTTACTTGTTGTTCTTGTGGCTTCGCGCACTTCGAGTAAAATGACGCACGACAGGTCCAGCTGTATATTTCTTATTATTATTCTGACGGCGATCGCTTCGACCGTATTTGATATTGCGTCGGTCACGCTTGACAGCAGACAAATAAATAATCTGGCTTTGGTTTATACGGTTCATGCCGGTTATCTGATAACCCATGTTCTTACTGTGCCGCTGTGCCTTCTTTTTATAATAAGCTTGACGGATACATGGCACAAGCTTCACAGGAATACCGTTTTTAGGCTGTTAATGATCCTGCCGATTGCGCTATTGCTTGCGGCTTTTGCCGTAAACCATTTTAATAATATTATTTTTTCCGTTGACGGCGGCTATAAACGCGGACCGTTGTTCGGACTTATGTACATAGTCACCGCCTTGTATGTAATCTTTGTTATTTTCTATGTTGTGCGGTATCGCAGATTATTCGGTCTTAGAAATATCATTGCGGTCAGCGCTGTCATTCCTATTGATGTCACGGCTATGCTTGTTCAGCTTTTTATTCCTTCGGCGCTTGTGGAGATGTTCTTCGGAGCGGTAGCCTTGCTGATAATGAGCTTCGGACTTCAGAGCCCTGAGGATTATGTTGATACATTTACCGGGCTTATGAAATTCAGCGCCTATACACATGATGTCAAACGCGCTTTTTACAATGACAAGCATGTGTGCATTATCATGCTGAATTTTGCTAATTATCAGAACGTCAGGGCTATATTAGGCTACGATCCCTCCACGCAGATATTGAAAAGAGTTGCGGATACTATTCGCAGAGTCAATAAAAAAATGCGCGGGTATGCGGATATGTATTATCTTGACAACGGCAGGTTCAGAATGGTTTTTCGTGAAGAAAACAGGGATAAGGCCGGGCCGACAGCCGATATGCTGAATCAGGAATTAAAAAAGCATATCAATATTAACGGGCTTAACATAAATCTGGCGCCGTTTATGATACTTGCGCGCTGTCCGGAGGAAATTAAAGATTTCAAGGCGCTTATGTCATTCGGAATGGATTTTCACGAGAAAAAAATCTATACCGGACAGGTTATGTTCGCGGGCGAACTTTATGATGAGAAGCAGCTTGATATTAAGAATAATATAGACAGAATTATAGAGCAGGCGATCGAGAACGATTCGTTTCAGGTTTATTATCAGCCTATTTATTCCACAGGACAGGGCAGAATTACCTCTGCGGAGGCGTTGCTGCGTTTATTTGACCCGCAGATGGGATTCATATCGCCTGAATTTCTGGTCGCCGCGGCTGAAAAAAGCGGGGCGATCCACCTTATAGGAGAATTTGTATTTGAGAAGGTATGCCAGTTTATTGCCAGCGACGATTTCGGCAAACTGGGGCTGGACTATATAGAAATCAATTTGTCGGTCGTGCAGCTGATGAATGTTGACCTGGCTGACGCTTTGCTCTCAATTATGAAAAAATATGACGTTTCTCCCGACAAAATCAACCTTGAGATAACTGAGAGCGCTACGGCTTACGAACAGAACGTTATGAAGGATAATCTTAATAAGCTCACGCAGGCGGGAATCAGTTTTTCATTGGACGATTACGGTACGGGTTATTCAAATATAAAACGTGTCATACAATTGCCGGTAAGGATAATCAAGCTTGATAAAACCTTCGTTGACGAGATAAATAATCCCAAAATGCGGATCGTCATAAAAAACACGGTTAAAATGTTAAAAGATATGAACATGGAGGTCGTTGTGGAGGGTGTTGAAACACAGGAGGCGCTTGATGTTTTTTCTGACCTGCGCTGCGATCTGATTCAGGGATATTTTTTCTCAAAACCGGTTCCTAGAAATGATTTTGTTCAATACATACTGAACGAAAACGGGAATACTCGACATCCGCGCGGTATTTAAGCAGGTCATTTCTTTACTTTTCCTTGACAAATCTTTTCCTTAACGCTACAATACCTTTAATTGATTAAAGACCGCGATGGAGACAGTAGTACGTTCCGAACGCCAAAGAGAGCCGCGCAAGCTGGGAAGCGGTGCAAGTAAGGACGAAACGAATATCACTCCGGAGTCGCTGACCGAAATACGTCTGAGGGCGAGAGTAGGAAATGCCGGGATTCTCCCGTTACAGAGGACGCATATGCTGGTATGCCGAAGACGCTGCGAAGCAGCTTTACTGATGTTTGGAATAATCAGGCCTCTGCCATCATAAACGGCAGAGGTTTTTTGCCGTCAAAAGCAGCCGCTATGCGCTGAAGAGCGGCGCAATAATAAAGAAACACCCTGCGGGTATACCACTATGCGCTGAAGAGCAGCGCAATAATAAAGAAAGGAATTCAACATTCATGTACGAAAAAGTGTCGACTGATCTCAAATTTGTTGAGAGGGAAAAGCATGTGGAGCAGTTCTGGAAGGACAACCGCATTTTTGAAAAGAGCATGGAAATGCGTAAAAACTGTCCGACCTACACTTTTTATGACGGACCGCCCACCGCAAACGGCAAGCCCCATATCGGGCATGTGCTTACAAGGGTAATAAAGGATATGATACCGCGTTACAGGACCATGAAGGGAAATATGGTTCCGCGCAAGGCGGGCTGGGATACCCACGGGCTTCCGGTGGAGCTTGAGGTGGAAAAAAAGCTCGGTCTTGACGGCAAGGAGCAGATAGAAGAGTACGGACTTGAGCCTTTTATCGGTTTCTGCAAGGAAAGCGTGTGGAAATATAAAGGAATGTGGGAGGATTTTTCGGGAACCGTCGGCTTCTGGGCGGACATGGATAATCCCTATGTTACCTATGAGAATGATTATATAGAGTCCGAGTGGTGGGCGCTCAAAGAGATATGGAACAAAGGACTGCTCTACAAGGGCTTTAAGATAGTACCCTACTGCCCGCGCTGCGGCACGCCGCTTTCGTCGCACGAGGTAGCGCAGGGATATAAGAGCGTAAAAGAGCGCTCGGCTGTGGTGCGTTTTAAGATCAAAGGCGAGGACGCGTATTTTCTCGCGTGGACGACGACGCCGTGGACGCTGCCTTCAAATACCGCGCTCTGCGTAAATCCGAACGAATCCTACTGCAAGGTCAAGGCGGCTGACGGATATACTTATATTATGGCAGAGGCGCTTCTCGACAAGGTGTTAGGGAAGCTTGGAGACGAGGAAAACAAGGCGTACGAGGTGCTTGAGCGTTATGTCGGCAGGGAGCTTGAGGGAAAAGAATACGAACCGCTTTTTGAATGCGCGGGAATTGCCGCCGCAAAACAGAACAAAAAAGCCCATTTTGTGACGAGCGACACATATGTAACGATGTCTGACGGTACCGGAATCGTTCATATCGCTCCGGCGTTCGGCGAGGACGACGCGAGGATCGGGCGCACGCATGACCTTCCGTTTATCCAGTTTGTTGACGGCAAAGGAAATATGACCGAGGAAACGCCGTACGCGGGACTTTTTGTCAAGAAGGCGGACCCTGAGATACTTAAAGACCTTGAGGCGCAGGGAAAGCTTTTCGACGCGCCCAGATTCGAGCATGACTATCCATTCTGCTGGAGATGCGACACGCCGCTTATCTACTATGCGAGGGAGTCATGGTTTATTAAAATGACGGCGGTAAAGGACGATCTTATCCGCAACAACAATACGATCAACTGGATTCCCGAAACAATAGGGACGGGACGCTTCGGCTCATGGCTCGAGAACGTGCAGGACTGGGGAATAAGCCGTAACAGATACTGGGGAACTCCCCTTAATATATGGCAGTGCGGGGACTGCGGCAAAATGCATTCTGTCGGCAGCATTGCGGAGCTTAAAGAAATGTCTGACAACTGCCCGGACGATATAGAGCTTCACCGTCCTTTTATCGACGAGGTCACCATAAAGTGCCCGGACTGCGGCAAAACGATGCGCAGGGTCCCGGAGGTCATAGACTGCTGGTTCGATTCGGGCGCGATGCCGTTTGCGCAGCATCATTATCCTTTTGAAAATAAAGAGCTTTTTGAACAGCAGTTTCCGGCTGATTTCATATCCGAGGCGGTAGACCAGACAAGAGGCTGGTTCTATTCGCTGCTTGCGGAATCGACGCTTCTCTTCAACAAAGCGCCGTACAAGAACGTAATAGTGCTGGGACTTGTGCAGGATGAAAACGGACAGAAGATGAGCAAGTCAAAGGGCAACGCGATAGATCCCTTCGACGCGCTTCAGACGCACGGGGCTGACGCTATAAGATGGTATTTCTATTCAAATTCGGCGCCGTGGCTGCCCAACCGCTTCTACGATAAGGCGGTTACTGAGGGACAGCGCAAATTCCTCGGCACGATATGGAATACCTACGCATTTTTCGTGCTTTACGCGAATATAGATGAATTTGACGCAACAAAATATTCTCTTGAATACGACAAGCTGACGGTCATGGATAAGTGGATACTGTCAAAGCTCAATTCGCTTGTCAAGGCGGTTGACGAAAACCTTGCGGCTTACAGGATTCCGGAGACGACCAGGGCGCTTGAGGAGTTCGTGGACGACCTGAGCAACTGGTATGTAAGACGTTCGCGTGAAAGATTTTGGGCGAAGGGAATGGAGCAGGATAAGATTAACGCTTATATGACGCTTTACACCGCGCTTGTTACGCTTTGCAAGGCTGCCGCGCCGATGATCCCGTTTATGACGGAGGAAATATATCTGAATCTTGTTAAGAGCATTGACGCGGACGCGCCGGAAAGCATACATCTCTGCGATTTTCCCGCCGTCAACGAGGAATGGATAGACGGCGAGCTTGAGAAAAATATGGATGAGGTCTTAAAGACGGTCGTTATCGGACGCGCGTGCCGCAACGCCGCCAATATAAAGAACCGCCAGCCGATCGGCACTATGTATGTCAAAGCGCCGTTTGAGCTTTCCGAATTTTTTACCGCGATAATCAGGGATGAGCTTAATGTCAAGAAGGTAGAGTTCACCGACGACGTAAGGGCGTACAGCTCTTACAGCTTCAAGCCGCAGCTTAAAACGGTCGGGCCTAAGTACGGAAAGCTTCTCGGCCAGATAAGGCAGGCGCTTGCTAAGATAGACGGCAACGCCGCTATGGATGAGCTTAACGAAAAAGGACAGCTTGTATTTGATTTCGGCGGCGAGAAGGTGGAGCTTGGCAAGGACGATCTGCTTATAGAGATTGCGCAGACCGAGGGATATGAGTCGGCGAGCGATTACGGCGTGACAGTCGTACTCGACACAAAGCTTTCAGACGAGCTTATCGAGGAAGGCTTTGTAAGGGAGCTTATCAGCAAGATACAGACCATGAGAAAAGAAGCCGGCTTTGAGGTCATGGACAAAATAACCGTTTATGCCGAAGGCAATGAAAGGATAGCCGATGTTCTTGGGAAGAACAGGAGCGAGGTAATGTCGGAGGTGCTCGCCGACGAGATAATTTTGTCGGCGGTCGGGAGCGAAAGCGGCGCATACGTCAAGGAATGGAATATAAACGGCGAAAACGTAATTCTGGGGGTTTACAGAAATTAACACAGTTTATCAACCCGCCAAGCGGCAGGATAAGGGAGAGAAAAATGGAAAAAATGAATTTTGACAAAGAAGAATTTAAGAAGGAAGTCACCGCCAACGTCAAGAATATGTACCGCAAAACTCTTGACGAGGCGAGCAGACAGCAGGTTTTTCAGGCGGTTGCGTACACCGTGAAGGATTATATCATCGACAGGTGGATAGCTTCCCAGAAGGAATTTGAGAAGCAGGACGCGAAGACCGTATATTATATGTCCATGGAATTTCTTATGGGGCGCGCGCTTGGAAACAGTATGATAAATCTCACATGCTATAACGAGGTGAGGGAGGCTCTTGACGAGATGGGCTTTGACCTTAACGTTATCGAGGATCAGGAGATGGACGCGGCGCTCGGAAACGGCGGTCTCGGACGACTTGCGGCGTGCTTCCTTGATTCGCTGTCGTCGCTGGGTTATCCGGCGTACGGCTGCGGAATCCGTTACAGATACGGAATGTTCGCGCAGAAAATAGAGAACGGTTATCAGATGGAGATCCCCGACGACTGGCTCAGGGACGGTAATCCTTTTGAGGTAAAAAGACCGGAGTACGCGGTTGAGGTCAAGTTCGGCGGCTATGTAAGGACATATACGGACGAGACTGGAAGAGAGCATTTCGTGCAGGAGGGCTATCAGTGCGTCCGCGCGGTTCCCTACGACCTTCCCGTTGTCGGATACGGCAATAATATAGTAAATACTCTGAGAATATGGGACGCGGAGCCTATCCAGCAGTTCAATTTAAGCTCTTTTGACAAGGGTGATTACCACAAGGCTGTGGAGCAGGAAAATCTTGCAAAGACTATCTGCGAGGTGCTTTATCCCTGCGACGACCATTACGCGGGCAAGGAGCTGCGCTTAAAACAGCAGTATTTCTTCGTTTCGGCAAGCATTCAGAGAGCCGTAGCGAAATACAAGGCGAACCACAGCGATGTGCGAAAGCTCTATGAAAAAGTATGTTTCCAGCTTAACGATACCCACCCTACGGTTACGGTTGCGGAGCTTATGAGGATACTCATGGATAATGAAAAGCTCACTTGGGACGAGGCGTGGGCAGTCACCACAAAGACCTGCGCTTACACCAACCATACGATCATGGCTGAGGCGCTTGAAAAATGGCCTATCGAGCTGTTTTCAAGGCTTCTTCCCAGAATCTATCAGATCGTTGAGGAGATAAACAGACGTTTTGTCGAGGACATTAAGAAAAAATATCCGGGCAATCAGGATAAGATCGCGAAAATGGCTATCATATACGACGGTCAGGTCAAGATGGCTAACCTCGCGATAGTCGCGGGCTTCTCCGTAAACGGCGTTGCGGCTCTCCATACGGAGATACTCAAGAAGCAGGAGCTTAAAGATTTCTATGAGATGATGCCGGAAAAGTTCAACAATAAGACCAACGGAATCACGCAGAGACGCTTCCTTCTTCACGGAAACCCGCTGCTTGCGGAATGGGTGACGCGCAAAATAGGCGACGAGTGGATAACCGACCTTTCCCATATAAAGAAGCTTGCGGTATATGCTGACGACGAGCTGAGCCGTCAGGAATTCATGCAGATCAAGTATCAGAATAAACTCAGGCTTGCTGCGTATATTAAGGAGCATAACGGAGTTGACGTCGATCCCCGCTCGATATTCGACGTTCAGGTAAAGAGACTTCACGAGTATAAAAGACAGCTTCTCAATATACTTCATGTCATGTACCTTTATAATAAGATCAAGGCGCACCCCGAAATGGAGTTCTATCCGAGAACCTTTATTTTCGGCGCGAAGGCGGCGGCAGGCTACAGAAGGGCGAAGCTTACCATTAAGCTTATAAACAGCGTTGCCGATGTGATAAACAACGACAAGTCGATAAACGGCAAGATAAAGGTCGTATTTATAGAGAATTACCGTGTTTCCAACGCGGAGATGATATTTGCGGCTGCCGATGTGAGCGAGCAGATATCGACGGCAAGCAAGGAGGCTTCGGGAACGGGAAATATGAAGTTCATGCTTAACGGAGCGGTTACTATCGGTACTATGGACGGAGCCAACGTTGAGATAGTTGGCGAGGTAGGCGAGGAGAACGCCGTTATTTTCGGACTCAGCGCGGACGAGGTCATCAAATATCAGAACGAGGGCGGCTATAATCCCCAGGATATTTTCAACAACGACCAGGAGATACGACAGGTGCTTATGCAGCTTATAAACGGCTTCTATTCTCCCGACGATTCCGAGCGTTTCAGGGATATATACAACTCTCTGCTCTATGACAAGAGACCGGACGTTTACTTTATCCTCAAGGATTTCCGCTCGTACGCGGACGCTCAGTCCAGAATAGAGGAAAAGTACCGCGACAGCGAGGGCTGGGCGCGCTCGGCGATGCTCAACACCGCGTGCAGCGGAAAATTCTCCTCCGACAGGACAATCGAGGAGTATGTCAGGGATATATGGCATCTCGACAAGGTTAAGGTGGAACTTTAAATCAAAATCGGTGGCATGATGAAAAGATTTCTTACAGACTTAAAAAAACACGGAAAGTTTGTTATTTATGCCGGCAAATCGGAACTTAAAGCAGAAGTTGCCAATTCTTATCTGAATTGGCTTTGGTGGATATTGGAGCCCTTCTGCTTTATGTTAGTGTACGCGTTCGTGTTCGGCAGAGTGTTCGGTATGAAGGAGGATTACTATGTCCTCTTCATATTCGTGGGTATTACGATGTGGGACTTTTTTAACCGGATGCTCTTATCGAGCGTGCAAATCGTGAAAAATAACAAATCCATAGTGTCAAAGGTTTACCTGCCAAAATATATGCTCATTCTTGTAAAAGCGTATGTGAACGGCTTTAAAATGATGGTTTCCTTTGTCATAATAGTCATAATGATGATAGTATATAAGGTTCCCGTCACATGGAACCTGCTCTGGCTGATACCGATAATGATGACGCTTTTTACGGTGACGTTCGCCATAAGCTCGTTTCTTCTACACTTCGGCGTGTATGTGGACGACCTCGCGAATGTGCTGAGGATTTTTCTGAGGATAATGTTTTATCTTACGGGCGTTTTTTACAATATCGAGCTGAGAGTGGGCAGGCAGTTCGGCGCGGCGGTGGGGCGTCTTGTGACGGAGTGCAACCCGATGGCGCTGCTAATATCGTCGATGAGGGACATTCTTTTGTACGGACAGGCTCCGCACTACAAATGGCTGCTCGCGTGGTTTGTCGGCTCGTCGCTTGTGTCGGCGTTAGGGATAAGGCTTATATACAAGAATGAAAACAGCTATGTAAAGGTGATATAATGAGTGAGTACGCTATTGAGGTAAACAATCTTTGCATTGATTATAAAAGCCTGAAATCTTATTCCATAAAAAAGATGCTCCTGCGGGGAAAGCACAACGCAAAGGACGTCGTGCACGCAGTCAGAAACGTCAGCTTTAAGATACAAAAGGGCGAGATATGGGGTATAATAGGCAAAAACGGCAGCGGCAAATCGACGATGTTAAAGACGATAGCCGGAATATTTTCCCCTGACAGCGGCTCTATCGACCTGAAAGGGCACAGCGTATCGCTGCTTTCAATAGGCGTTGGGTTTCAGACCAAGCTGACCGGACGCGAAAATATTATGCTTTCGGGTATGCTTTTGGGCTTTTCCGAGAAACATATTAAAGAAAAACAGGACGAGATAATTGAGTTTGCGGAATTGGGAGATTTTATAGACAAGCCTGTGCGGACATATTCGAGCGGCATGTACTCCAAGCTTGCTTTTTCGATAACGGCGATACTGGAAACTGAGATCATGCTCGTGGATGAGGTGCTGTCCGTGGGCGATGAGAAGTTCAAGAAAAAAAGTCTTAACAAGATGAAAAACCTTATAAACGACGAGGACCGCACCGTGGTCATCGTCTCGCACAGCATTCCCACGCTTAAAGAGCTTTGCACCAAAGTAATGTGGATGCACGACGGAGAGATAAAGCGTATAGGAGAGCCGGAGGAGGTTCTTGGGGAATACGCGGAGTTTATGAAGTAGCAAAGGAGGTCGTATTTTATGCCTGTTGATAAATATTTGCGCGAGGATCTGGAAAATATCGCGGAGTGCGGGCTGCCTTTTGAGGAGCTTTACAACAGCACTGTGCTTGTCACCGGAGCGACGGGGCTTGTCGGCTCGCAAGCGATAAAGGCGCTGCTTACGATGAACCGCCTTAAAAACGCCGGAATAAAGGTTGCGGCTATGGTAAGAAACGAGGATAAGGCGCGCCGCATGTTTGAGGACTTTGAACAGGAGGCGTTAAGCTTTCTTGTTCAGGATGTCACAAAGCCGCTTGACGGGTCGGTGAAGGCGGATTACATCATTCACACCGCAAGCCCCACCTCCTCGAAATTTTTTGTCGAAAAGCCCGTGGAAACCATTAAAATGGCGGTTCTCGGCACGGACAACATACTTTCGTATGCCGCGATGGTCAAGGCGAAGGGCGTTGTGTATCTTTCGTCGATGGAGATGTACGGCGTGACCGATCCTGAGCTTGAGTGTGTAAAAGAAAGCGACCTCGGATATATCGATATTCTCAATGTGCGAAGCTCGTATTCAGAGGGCAAAAGGATATGCGAATGCCTGTGCGCTTCGTATGCGAAGGAGTACGGAGTTCCGGTCAGAATGGCAAGGCTTGCGCAGACCTTCGGAGCGGGTATACCCTATGAGGAGAACCGGGTATTCGCGCAGTTTGCCAAAAGCGCGATAAACAAGACTGATATAGTCCTTCACACAAAGGGAAATTCCGTGGGAAATTACTGCTACACAAGAGATGTGATAAAGGCGGTGCTTCTGCTTCTTATCCGAGGCGAAGCGGGAGAGGCTTATACCGTGACGAACGAGGAATCGAATACGACGATAAAAGGAATGGCGCAAATGGTCGCCGAAAGAATAGCGGGCGGCGATATAAACGTGGTCTTTGACATACCGGACGATGCGCTTACCTACGGCTACGCTCCCGACGTCAAAATGCAGCTCAACGCGGACAAGCTAAGGGCGCTTGGCTGGAAGCCGGAAATCGGGCTTTGCGAAACTTATGAGCGTATGATAGGAAGTATGCTTGCCACAAGGGATGAATAGGCACCGGGAGAGATAAGATGTCTGATTGTGCGGATACGCGCGGCAGCGCGCCTGAAGGGGCGCATCTGCTTTCACTTAAAGAGATACAGGCGCGCGAGCTTGAGATGCTCAAGCTTTTTATAGATATATGCGAAAAAAACGGACTTAGATACTATATGGCGGGCGGGACGCTTCTGGGAGCAGTCCGGCACAAGGGCTTTATCCCGTGGGACGACGATATAGACCTGCTGATGCCGCGCCCGGATTATGAGAAATTGCAGGAGATCGCGGCAGCGCAGCCGCTTTTTCCGCGGTATGAATTTCATTCGTCGGCGCTTGGGAATCTTAACGACCCGATGTGTAAGATTTTCGATACCTCGACATATGTGGACAAGAAGTATATCAGGGACAGATACGACAGATATTTGTGGATAGATATTTTTCCGATGGACGGGCTGCCGGCGGACGAAACAGAGGTCGAAGAGATATACCGTAAGGTATTAAGGCTCCGCAGACTGCTTAAATTCATGAAGTCGAAGGAGGGGGCGGGCGCGAGCCGTTTAAGGGCGTTTGTCAAGCCGTTTTTGAAGCCCTTCGCGCTTCTTGTTTTCGGCAGAAAAAGGATAGTGCGGCGCATAGAAAAGATCGCCCGCAAATATGCTTTTGAGGAATCGGAGTATGTCGGCGGGATCGTGTTCGGCTACGGCCCTCAGGAAAAATGCGTAAGGGAGAGCTATGTAAACGGCGTCGAAATGGAGTTTGAGGGCTGCAAAGTCATGGCTCCGGGGTGCTTCAATTACTATCTTACCTCGCTTTTCGGAGATTATATGACGCCGCCGCCGGAGGATAAGCGGCAGGTTCATTTTATGAAAATATATGGCTGGTGATAAAATGTTGGGAACATTCAGCCTGCTCAAGGATTGGGCGGA
The DNA here is from genome assembly GCA_910577605.1 of uncultured Butyrivibrio sp. GTDB lineage: Bacteria > Bacillota > Clostridia > Lachnospirales > Lachnospiraceae > Eshraghiella. Next base: position 18,096 of record CAJTON010000018.1, on the reverse strand, counting down.
CCACATCGAAGGACATTATACGCTGACAGACAGCGATACAAAAAGGATTCAGAGGGTGCTGCTCCTTATGATGGACGATATTCATGCCCTCTGCGAAAAAAACGGGCTTAAATACTTCATAACGGGAGGCTGCGCTATCGGGGAGGTGCGTCACGGCGGATTTATCCCGTGGGACGACGATATCGACGTGAGTATGCCGAGGTCGGACTACGACCGTTTCGCGGCTCTGGTGAGGGCGGCATATCCGGACAAATACGACGTGCAGGAGGTCCGTTCGGATAAAAAATACGACCTCAACTTTATGAAGCTACGCCTTAAAGGGACGAGATTTGTCGAAGCGTCCGATACGGACAGGAGCAAGGCGGGAATCTTTATAGATATTTTTCCCGTTGAAAATGTGTACGACTGCGCCGCAGCGCGTACATGGCAGTGGATAAAGTCGGACGGCTTGCAGTTTATATGCTCCTGCGTGAGAATAAGAAAAAAGCTCGACAGCCTCAAGGCTGTTATGATGGATAACGTTTCGCTGTCCGGAAAAATAAAGCTCAAGGCGTTTATCGGGGCTATGTTTGGCTTTAAGAGCCTGAGAGAGTGGCTCCTGATTACCGAGAGGGAGCTTGCTTCCTGCCGCGACAGCGAATCAAGGGCGATAGCGATTCCGGTGGGGCGCGGGCATTTCATGGGGGAGCGGTATCCTCGGGCATGGTTTTTTGAGCCTGTGATGAAGAAGTTCGAGGACAGGAGATATTTTTTTCCCGCTAAAACAAAACGCTATCTTAAAAGGCTGTACGGCGATTATATGAAAATACCGCCCGAAAGCGCGAGGGAGCGCCACAGCGTGCTCGAATTTGACTTGGGAAAATATGAAGCCTTGTAAAACAGGAGGAAATTCAGATGGTACACGCAATGCTTTTTGCCGGGGGAACCGGAACAAGAATGAAATCGGAGAATATACCGAAGCAGTTTATCGAGGTCGACGGAAAGCCTATAATTATAAGGACGCTTGAGAATTTCGCGTTCCATCCGCTCGTGGACGATATAGTTATCGCCTGCATAGCGAGCGGCATAGATCATTTGAAAAAACTGATAGAGCAGTATAGGATACCGAAGGTCATAAATATTGTCGAGGGCGGAAGCAGCGGTTTTGAGTCGATCCACAACGGGCTTGTCGAGGTCGCGAAGAACGCAGACGAAAGCGACGTTGTGCTTATCTGCGACGGCGTACGTCCTGTTATGTCGGAACAGCTTATCTCGGAGTGCATAGAGCTTGCCAAGGAGTACGAAACGGCGGTCCCGGTCGTGCGCAGTATAGATTCGGTGTTAGTCAGCGAGGACGGAAAGTCCTGCAATGTCAATATGCCGCGCGAGAATATGTATATAACGCAGGCACCGCAGGGCTACACGCTGCGCAAGATAATGTGGGCGCACGACGAGGCGGCAAGACGCGGACTTGTCAATCCGACCTCATCGGCTGATCTGATGATAGAGCTTGGCGAAACTGTACGCATCTTCATAGGAGAGCGCGACAATATCAAGGTGACTACGCCGGAGGACCTTTTTACGCTGAGGTCGCACTATTACTATGAGCATTATAAGAGATTCGCGAAAGAGGAATTCAGATACGAAGAATAAAGGATATTGATATGGAGATGCAGCGGAGTATGAGCGACGTGATACAGCTTACGGCAGTCTGGATAATAAAAGGCAATACGGAAAAAAATAAAGCGACGCTTGACTGTCTGCGTAATCAGACGGTTACGCCCCGGCGCGTAAAGCTTGTTCTGTGTCCGATGTCCGCAGACGGACAGGAAATCGCGCTTCCCGATATGTCGGGGATTGCGTTCGTCTGCGAGACGGTCGGTAACTCCGAAAGCCGCGCGGTACTGCTTAATAGGGCGGCGAAGCGCGCCGCAGGGGATTTTGTCACGGTCATAGAGGACGGCGATGTTTTCAGTAAAAAATATCTGGAATATATGCTTGACGCCATGCTTGAAGCACGCGAAAAAACCGGATATATTCTGGGTATTCCTGCAAAGAGGTGTCAGAACAGCAAAGCGGAGGATATTTTTTCAAAATACGGAGCGAAAGACAAGGATGTAAAATATGTGGACTTTGCGAGAAGATACGACTGTCTGCCGTATTTTGCCGCCGGAACATGGATATGCGCGTCTTATTTTGCCGCGCACAGCTTCCGCGAGGATATACGGTACGAGTATGAGAAGGAATATTTTTTAAGGGCGGCGCTTGAGTCGGGCGGCACCGTGTTTGCCGGAGCGCAGGAATATATATACGACGAGGTGCGCGAAAGCGACAAGGTCTTTTTCGCGGGCTGCTATGAAAAAGAATGGTATTATCAGGCGATAGATGATTTCTGGCTTGTTTTTCTCGAAGAGCTGAGCAGAAAGGGTCCGATTCCCCGCATAATACAGTATCAGGCTATGTTCGCGCTGACTGTAAGGACGGAGGCGAACCTTGACAATCAGAATAAGCACTGTATCCCCGAGGAGGAAACCGAGGATTATATACTCTCATGGGGACGGCTGCTTAAATTTATCGACGACAAGGTTATTATGAACGCGTACGCGCAGCGTGGCTGTACCGCAAACCCCTACATCAAGCGTATGTTCCTCAGAGTGAAGTACAACGATGAAAATTATGATTTTACGCGTTACTACTCAGGCGGCAAGGTCTTTTTCGGAGCGGCGG
>CAJTON010000018.1:0-15380 GCA_910577605.1 uncultured Butyrivibrio sp. | reverse complement strand
ACGCAGAGCTCGCAGTGCGTAAATATACAGTTTATGGAGTATGTCCGGGGCGGGCTTCGCATAGACGGCACGCTTTCAGGCCTTTTTGACGTGAAGAACGGTCATTTTTACGCCGAAAAGGACGGCGTGACATATGAGGTGGAGTTTAATCAGAGATATTCCCACACCAAGCTTTTCGGATATTCGATTTACAAGAGAACCGCTTTCGAGGTGTTTGTGCCGATCGTGGAGACGGACTGTCAGCGTATCGGGTTCATGTACGAAGCAGGGGGCGAGGTCTACACGCTGGGAATAACCTTTGATTCGCATACGAGCCGTTTGTCAAAACGCTTCAAAAGCAGCTATTGGACCTTTGGCGGACACTTTATGGCTATGTACAGAATGGGGACGATCTCCGTATACAAAGTAAGAAAGCGCTCCATAGCCAAACGCGAGGCGCTTCTCTGGCTTGAGATGTACAAGACCTTCAAGCCGAAAACATGGCTGTTCATGGGCATGAGAATGGCATATTTTATAATGAAGCCGTTGTGGAAGAGAAAGCCCGTTTGGATGTTTATAGACAAAATATATAAGGCGGGCGATTCGTCCGAGTATCTTTACCGCTACGCCTGCGCTCAGGACGACGGCATCAGAAAATATTATCTTGCCGATAAAAAAAGCCCGGATTACAAAAGGCTTAAAAAGGACGGATTCAAGCCTCTGCGCAGGGGAACAATAAAGCACAGGCTTATGTTCATGTACGCGGATATGATGGTCATATCAAATTCCACGGTATTCGCGTTTAACGATTATTCGCTTAACAGCTCGGGGCATATGAGGGATCTTTTTAATTTCTACACGGTATGTGTCCAGCACGGTATGTCGATACAGAAGATCGCGATAGCGCAGAACAGGCTGAGGGATAATATAAGACTGTATTTCTGCGCCTCCAAATACGAGCTTGAGAATCTTAACAGACCGATTTACGACTATGCCGGAAGGGACGTTTTAAAGCTTACCGGAGTTCCCCGCTACGACGGGCTGATAAACGACGATAAGCGTCAGATCCTTATAACCCCGACATGGCGTATGCAGGCGGCGGTGCCCGTTACCAAAAACGAGGGAGTGGCGAGGGATTACAATCCCTTGTTCAAGGAGAGCGCGTATTACAGGGTCTACAACGAGCTTATCAACGACGAAAGACTTATTGAGGCGGCGCGCAGATACGGTTACCGTATTCTTTATGTGCTGCATCCCATCGTAAGCCCGCAGGCGGAGGATTTTGACAGAAACGATTTTGTTGACATCGTACCTTCTACCGGAGATATGAGTTATGAAAAGGTTTTCAGGGAGTCGAGCCTTATGGTGACTGATTATTCCGGCGTGCAGTTTGACTTTGCGTATATGCGCAAGCCGCTCGTCTATCTTCATCACGACGATATTCCGCAGCATTACGAGGAGGGCACCTTCCATTACGATACGATGGCATTCGGAGAGATATGCCATAACAATGACGAGCTAATAGACACGCTTATAGAATATATGAAAAACGACTGCGTTATGAAGGACGAGTACAGAAAGCGCGCGGACGACTTTTTTGAGTTTGACGACCATGAAAACTGCCGCCGTATCTATGACGTTATGATCGATTATTTTCGCGGGCATGAAAAGTAAAGGAGCGGGCATGGCTAAAAAGAAGAAAAAAATATCCAAGATAAATACCGTGTTTTTTGCCGCCGCGACCTTATGCCTGTGCTGCTTTATCGCGCTGTCCGTCGTAAGGCATAATTACCGGTCTTATGAGGGAACTTACGTCAAACGCTATATAAGATATGAAGAGACGGATTACGGGGAGCCTGAGGGGACTTACCGGCTGGAAAGAAAGCAGATAGTGAATGTCTCGGAGTCGGACGGAGGATACGAGATCGAGTATATCGTATCGGAGGACGCGGATATCATAAGGGATGACAGTGAAAAATCCCTTTTGTTTGAAGGCGACGATACATATAATGAGTACCACGGTTTTATTACGGAAGGAATGGCAAAAGAAGGCTGTATTGTCAAATGCGTAGAGAAGGTGAGCGGCGAGACCGGATACGTCGGCTTTTATTTTACGCAGAACGGGATATGCGTTTTGGATAATGTTCAGTTGGTCTCAAAAAATTCCCTGGATATTATTTCTTCATCAATAATTGCGGAAAATACTGAAACGGAATACGATAACGGGTATTCGTTACAGGATATGTTCAGCGTTCCGCAGGAGGAGCGTAAATGCTGGCTGTCCGGCGGAAGGGCGAGTGTCTGTGAAAAGAGGGGCTATAATGTCTGCGCGGTACTGAATCTGACAGGGAATATTGCGGCTGCGGCCGGGGGTGTTCTCATGGCTGCCGCCGTAATAATGGCGTCGGCTCGCGGACGGATGAAAACAGCCTCGGCGGGAGCGGTTTTTTTGGCGGCTTTGGCGGTATCTTCTTTTGTTTTCATTCCCGGACAGACTGTAGCGGGAGATTACGTCATGCTTAATTTTTTTGCGGAAATGAACGGGGATATATTTAACTCGATATTATCGGGAAGACTGTCGGAAGCGGATTTTGCGGATAACTATGATAATTTCAATATTGCGCCGCTTGGAAACGGGAAATATATGGTTTTATTTTATTATGGAGCGGACGGCTACTGGAATATCGATTCCGTCAGAATAGGAGAGCGTACAGCGGGCGGCAGAATAGTTATAGGCGCTGATACGGCTTCGGGGAATAAAGTAACGATAATTCCCGGCGGAGACAAAATCTCGGTCAAGGGAAATCTTCGCCCGGTGGATATGGCTTATGAATATGAAAAGACCGGACCGTACGCGTACGATATGCAGCTTAGATATATTATTTTGCTTTCCTTTGCCGCGCCGTTTGTGATATTATTAATTACAGAGGCCCGCAGACGGCGGCATCTGAGCCTGGATCCTGTTATCCCCGAAGGAAATTATGTCGTCGCCGATATTATTTATATGAACGGCGAAATGGAGTATATGAGGGATTACGCGTACAAAAGTTTAAAGGGGGCTTCGGTGGTTATAAGCAGAGATTCCTTTGAGGTCGACGGAAAATGTATGGGCGGTTGTGAATGCGAACGCGGTTTTGCCGACAAAAATACAGCTCTTCTTAATGCTATCAGGCTCAAACGGGGCGTATGCGTGAGGCCCGCGGGAAATATACAGACTTCCTGTGAAAATACGGACGCGGAGTACCGTATGATTTTTGATAAAAAGCGGCGCGCGCTGGTCCTTGCAGCCGAAGGGCGACCGGTGGCGGCTTTCAGGCTGAAGCCTGTGAATACGCAGGCGTGAGGTGGCTTATATGAAAAAGATTTTCTGTGTATTTATGATATGCTGCGCGTGCTTTTTTACTTCTGCGTGCGCATACAGAAACGATATTAATACAAGGTATACTTTGAACGCGATCGTTGAGAAAACAGACAGGACGGACGGCGTCGTAACTGTGGAAATATCTCCTGTTTTCGCAATGAATATATATGATATGGAGGATTCGGAGGACGGTTTTTCGCGCGGATACGCGGTTTACCGCGGCGACGGTCGCAATTACGGGAATTTTTTCTGCGAAAAATCAGACAGGAGGCTGACGTATGAGCTGGAATGGGAAGACGATATGGACGCGTTTTCCGATATGATGTCGGGCGATGACGGCAGCAGGATCATAAAGTTTACGGTTTCTAAAGGAAGGATAGTAATGTTTGAGGATACATACTGTGAGTTTATTGATCATGGAACCATGTATGACGGAGGATATTATGACTGGCGGCTGTGAGATGTGCGGATATTATGAGTACGACGAAGAGGACGATAATTATTACTGTACGGTGAATCTTGACGAGGACGAGATGTACCGCTTCGTTACCGGAAGGATGCGGGAATGCCCGTATTTTCAGTACAGGGACGAATACCGTGTGGTGCGTAAGCAGATGTAACGCGCCGGAGCGCAATTTATGAAGTAAAGCGGCAGGAGGAAGCTATGGATATAAAAGGAACCGAGTTATTTGTAAAGGCATTGAGGGAGGAAGGCGTGGATACGGTCTTCGGCTATCCGGGAGGAATGGCGATAGACCTTTTTGACGCGCTTTATGACGCGGACGATATTGAGGTGATACTGCCGAGGCATGAGCAGGCGCTTGTGCACGAGGCGGACGGCTACGCGCGTTCGACCGGAAAAGTGGGAGTGTGCCTTGTGACGAGCGGACCGGGCGCGACTAACCTTGTGACCGGAATCGCTACGGCGAATTTCGACAGCGTGCCGCTTGTGTGCTTTACAGGGCAGGTATCGAGGGATCTGATAGGAAACGACGCTTTTCAGGAGATAGATATTGTCGGAGTTACACGCAATATCTGCAAATACGCGGTGACGGTCAGGAGCCGCAAGGATCTGGCTACGATAATCAAAAAAGCATTTTATGTGGCGAGGACGGGCAAGCCCGGTCCGGTAATAGTAGATATTCCCAAGGATATACAGCTTGAGGCGGGGTCGGACGAATACCCGTCGGAAATTTTTATAAGAGGCTATAAGCCGAGTACGGGCGTTCACGTCGGTCAGCTCAAGAAGGCCATGACGATGCTAAAGGCGGCAAAGAAGCCTGTTTTCCTTATCGGCGGCGGCGTGAGAATATCGGACGCGGGAGACGAGCTGACAAGGCTTTCGGAGCGCATGAGGATCCCCGTGATAACGACCATAATGGGAAAGGGCGCGATCCCGACGGACCATCCGCTCTATGTCGGAAATATCGGTATGTACGGCAATTACGCGTCGAACAAGGCTGTTTCGGAATGCGATGTGCTGTTTGCCATAGGAGTCCGCTTCAGCGACAGGATCACCGGAAGGATAGAGGATTTTGCGCCTAACGCCAAAATAATCCATGTTGACATAGACACCGCGTCCATATCCCGTAATATCGTGGTGAACGTGCCTATAGTATCGGACGCAAAGACCGCGATAGAGGAGATGTTAAAGCACGCGACGGAGTGCAGGACGGAAAGCTGGATAGAGTCGATCGACGCATGGAAGGGCGAGAAGCCGATAAATATGGACGGCTGCGCGGGAATGACGCCGGAGAAAATAATACGTGCGATAAATGAGATATTCCCCGATTCCATAGTCGTTACGGACGTGGGGCAGAATCAGCTCTGGACCACTCAGTTTCTTGAGATGAACGGAAAAAGACAGCTTCTGACCTCCGGAGGGTTAGGGACGATGGGTTACGGACTTCCGGCGGCGATAGGAGCGTCGTTAGGCAATCCGGGCGCGCCCGTAATCTGTATATCCGGCGACGGCGGCGCGCAGATGAACATACAGGAGCTTGCGACGGCGTCCGCTCTTGAAACTCCGGTGATCTTCTGCATATTCAACAATACCTTTCTGGGAAACGTCAGGCAGATGCAGAAAATGTTTTATGACAAAAGATATTCAAGCACCTGCCTCAGATACTCAAAAAGCTGCAAAAGACAGTGCGTGACCGACGGGACCTGCGCGGGCGCGGATTATCTGCCTGATTTTGTAAAGCTTGCCGAGAGCTACCGAGCGGACGGCATAAGGGTCGTTTCCGAGGAGGAGATCGAACCGGCCTTCAGACGGGCGGCCGCCAATACGGACAGACCCACGGTGATCGAATTTGTGATAGACTGCGATTATGACGTATATCCCATGGTTCCGGGCGGCAAGGCGCTTACGGATATGCTTTTCGGATAGGAGGGACAGGATATAATGGACAAGGTAAAAAAAAGATGGATATCGATTTATGTGGAGAATGAGATAGGTGTTCTGGCTAGGATTTCCGGTCTTTTTTCCGGAAAGGCGTATAATATAGACACTCTTTCAGTCGGCGAAACCGAGGACAGGAGCGTTTCCCGTATGACTATCGGCGTCACGAGCGACGACAAGACCTTTGAGCAGATAAAAAAACAGCTCAACCGCAGTGTAGAGGTGATAAAGGTGCTTGATTTTACCGATATTCCCATACACATGAAGGAGCTGATGTTCGTTAAGATAAACAGCTGCACCGAGAAGGATAAGGCGGAGGCGTTCCGCATCGCGTCGGTGTACGGCGTGAAGGTGAGCGATTACAACCGCAATACCGTGCTTTTGGAGTGCGTACAGTCAGAGGACAAAAACGAGAGCCTTTTAAAGCTGCTTAGCGCGACCTACGGCTACCGTCTTGAGGTGGTGCGCAGCGGCGCCGTGGCGGTCGAGGCGGTAAGCTATACCGACAGATAGTTTTGTTATTATTTACGGAAACTTTTGCTGAGGTTGTTGGTATACCACAGCGTAAAGATCATGTAAAGCACGGCTATAACAAACCATGCCGCCTTTACGGCGATGTGACCGTACATAAATTTAAAAACGCACAGGGGCGTCCAGACGATGAGAACTATGATGTCGATCATCAGAAGTATCTTGCCGTCGGGGGCGTTCTTTTTTATCTGTCTGACAGCCAAAAATATCTGCGATGCGAGAAGGACCGCCATAAGAATGATTATTGCTATATTCATTGCATTTTCCATTATAATTTCCTCGCGATTTCAAGTAATTTAAGAGACAATTCTATCATACTGCCGTTGCTGTTGCGGAGAGTTATTCCGCCTTCTTGCTCCGGTGAGGCGAGCAGTCCGTGAAGCTCAAGCTGTCTTTTGGTTTCTCTGGCGGTACCGCCTCCGCCGTCATATATCTTAGTATACGCCCCCAGAACCTTGGATATGCTGTCGCGAACAAAAGGATAATGCGTACATCCGAGAACGACGGCATCGGGCGGCGTGCTGGTATAGTCTGCCAGAAGATTGCGAAGATATGCTTCCAACTCCGGCCCTTCGACGATCCCTTTTTCCACAAATTCAACGATTCCGGGGCAGGCAAGCGTTGATATGAGCGCATCACGGTCATATTTTGCCATAAGTCTGTGAAATTTATCCTCGCCTAACGTGACGGGGGTAGCCATAACAAGGACATGACCGCCAGGATCGGCGAGTACCGCGGGCTTTATAGCGGGCTCGATCCCGATTACGGGAACGCCGGGATAAAGCTCACGCAAGGGACGGACCGCGGCGGCGGTGGCTGTGTTGCACGCGATGACAAGACATTTGCACTCCGCCTGAATAAGCAAAGAAGCCGTGGCGAATGTCAGCTCGCGCACAAGCTCGTGCGGCTTGGTGCCGTAAGGCGCGTTGCGCGAATCCCCGAAATATATGTATTTTTCATTCGGCATAAGCTTTATCAGTTCTCCGAGCACGCTTATGCCTCCTACTCCCGAATCAAAAACGCCTATTGGCCTGTTGTCCGACATCATGGAAATACCTCATAAAAAGCCGCATAAATATATAATGTAAGCGGTGCTGGCGACCGCTTCGTTAAACTCCGTATATACCTTCGCTTATTATATCAACACGAGTTTATTATTTCAATGAAAATCTTTGCCCGCGGGAGGCTTGAATTAAGCTGTAAACCGAATATTTGTCCGCAAAATGACATATAATTACCGGAAGGAGCCTGTATCATATGAAAAAAACTTTTTTGTATACAATAATTTATATTGCCGCGTGTCTTGCAGTGCCGTACATTATCACAATGTTGATGAGCGGAACCCGTGATAAGGCAGAGGAAGAAGAGAGCGCCAAACAGGTTATTTTGAATTATGATAAGGCTACGGAAATCACGGATGTGACGGATTACGTCACGAGAACGGTTGCAGCATACTATAAGGCGGGAGACAGTCCGGAATTCCTGAAGGCTTTTGCCGTTGTGGTGAGAACCTACGCGGAATATGTGAAGGAGGATGGGGCAATGGTTAATTCCGCCGACCTTGCCCTCAAAACACTTACGCACAAGGATATGCAGAACCTTTGGGGAGATAAGTACAAGGAAAATTATGACCTGATAAGGCTTGCCGTGAATGAAACGGGAGGAGAGTGCGTTACCTGCGACGGTCAGGTGGTTATGCCTTACTTCCACAGCGTCAATTCCGGCAAAACAAGAAAAGGAAGCGAGCGTTATCTTGTTTCGGTGGACAGCCCGGAGGACTTAAAGTCGGAGGATTACATAAATCTGATCGAATACGGCGAGGAGGAGCTTGCCAAAGCCCTGGAAGCATGGAACGGCGATATAATATTTGACAAAAGCGCGGCGGCGTCCTTTCAGATAGTGGACAGGGACGAGGCGGGCTATGTAAGGGAACTGATGGTCGGAAACATTACCGCCTCCGGCAGCGAGATAAGCGTGCTTCTTGGACTTCCGTCGTCGAACTTTATGGTTTCCTCGTCGGGCGGCAGGGTTATTTTTACCGTAAAAGGAAAAGGATCGGGCTATGGACTGTCGCTTGCGGGAGCAAGGGCAAAGGCGGCGTCCGGCATGGGCTACAGGGAAATTCTTAATTATTATTACAAAAATATTCAGCTTAAAAATGTATAAAAAACCTTTATCCGGCAAACCTATAAGCAGAGATTAATTTTGATATGTGCATGGTTTGCACGAATGGAGGTAACTGTGAATAGAAGAAACAAGAAAAAAATCGACGGAGAAAAGATATTTTCAATCGTAGCCAGTCTTGCAATTATCGCCGCGCTGGTGGTCGGAGTGGTGTCCATAGTAAAGAGCACCACGTCCAGCAAAAAACCGAATTACATTGATCTTAATGTAGCTGAGGACGGTACTAACAAAGTCGATCCCACGACCATTGACAGACAGGCTCAGAGAGAAACTGAAAAGCCCACAAAGAAGCAGGAGAAACCTACCGAGCGTCCCACAAAACCCGCTCAGGAGCAGCGGACCGAAGGCGTGACCGAGCCTGAGACGGACGGAGTTCCCGCGGGAGTTGACCAGAACCCCACCGCTGCGGAGGTAAACGCTCCGGTACTGAATTTTGGGGAAAACTCCAACCTGCTCTGGCCCGTGGAGGGAGATATCGTTATTGGATACAATATGGACAATACGATCTATTTCCCCACGCTCGACCTTTATAAATGCAGCCCCTCGATCGTGATAAGCGCCGAGGTGGGAACGCCGGTGCTTTCCGCGGCTCCCGGAATCGTGGAGGATATTTATGTTGACTCCGTTACAGGAACGACAATGGTTGTCTCGATAGGAGACGGCTACAAGATAGTATACGGACAGTTAGGCAATCTTTCCGTAGGGATTTCCGATACCGTTGCGGCAGGAACCGAGCTTGGCAGGATCGCGGAGCCTACAAAGTATTTCGCGGTCGAGGGAAGTAATCTGTATTTCGGGCTTACCAAGGAGGGAACTCCCGTTGACCCGATGCTTCATCTGACGGAAAAGGAATGATAAAAAGATAGATATATAGAAGATATATGATAAATGAAGGGAGTCTCCGGAAGCGGAGCCTCCCTGTGTTATTTTGACGCTTCTTTTCCCGACATATTGCGTACCTCCTGCGTATATGCTATAATTTTACGATATTAATGATTGAATGCGCGTACATAAGGGAGTTTTTATGGGGAAAGATAATATAAAGGGCTTATACGGAGTTCTGCAAACGGTCATCGCGGCGGCAGCCGCTCTGACGCTTTTTATTCTGACGGTAATGATTTTTGCTGGGCGCGCTTATATGCCTATGGACTGGCACGAACACATTGTTTTTAAAAATAACGGCATATTTTTCTATATTGCTGTTGCGGCAGGAATCGCCGTGCTGCTTGTAACATTCCGATTTATCGCGAAGATCCCGCACAAAGTATTGTTCATTGCCTGCAATGCCGTTTTTGCGGCTGCGGGTCTGTTTCTTATTATAAACGCGCCGTCAAAGCTGAGGGCCGACGCGGGAAATGTGTTTTTGGCGGCGGAAGAATTTAACCAAGGGAATTATGCTGCGCTGGGCTATGGAGAATATATGCATATGTATCCTCATCAGCTTGGACTTGCTACATTCTGGCGCCCGTTTGCCGCGCTTGGATTTGGCGCTCATGCCGCGTTTGCCGTCAATCTGATAATGGCGCTTGCGGCCAATTTCGCGATGTGGAGCAGCGCAAGGCTTGTGTGGGGCGAGGACAGTCCCGCCGTAAACTATGTGTGCCTAATGCTTTTTTTATTTTTGCCGCATCTGTTTTTTGTTCTTTTTGCGTACGGAATCACGCCCGGGCTGTGTTTTTTATGCTATGCGCTGTATTTCGGGATAAGATATCTTAAAGGAAAAGGAAGATTCGGAGGAATCTGGTGCGTCGTTTTTGCCGTCTTGTCCTGTATCGTGCGCAATAATAATTATATCGGAGCGATTGCGTTAGGAGCAGGCTTTATTCTTTACGCAATAAAAGATAAAAAGCCGATACGACTTGTTTATCCGGCGGCTATGCTTGCGGCGACAGTGCTTTCGCTGTCCCTTATAAAATGGAGCTACGGGGCGGCCGCCGGGGCTCCGGTGAACGTCGGTATGCCCAAAACGCTTTGGATCGCGATGGGCCTGCAGGATAATGATTTCCGAATGGACGGTTGGAGCAACGCGTATAACGAGCAGACATACATGGAATATGACCGCGACAGTGAAAGGTCTTCGGCGGCTGCTAAAGAGAATATTAAGGAAAGGCTTGAATATTTTAAAAATAATCCGGACAAGGCCTGTAGATTTTTTACCAACAAGCTTCGCTCGACATGGACCGAGCCTACTTTTCAGTCGCTGTGGTCGGGACCGCTCGCGGACAGCGGGCAGTATGTGAAGACGGGATTTCTTAAGAACCTGTACGGCGGCGGACCCGTTTATGAGGCGGTAAACCATTTCGGGACCGTTATAATTGCGCTGATATATATCTGTTCTCTGGCGGGGCTGATTTTCAATTTGATTTGTCGCAGGGAAACGGGTTTTTTCGGGCTGACGGTATGTATGTATCTTGCAGGCGGTTTTTTGTTTCACGCGGTTTGGGAAACGAAAAGTCAGTATGTATATCCGTATGTGTATTTGCTGATCCCGTTTGCGATGGGAAACGTCGGGAAAATAGCGGAAAATATATGCAATTTTGGTAAAAATAAATTTAATAAAATATCATAACTAATTCTTACTGCATTTAATGACTAATTCTTACCGCACTCAAGAAAGGACAAATGTGCTAATATTTAGGCAGAGAATATAAAGCGTTGTTTTTAAGTGGGTTATGAGCGACGCTTGTTTTATTTTCTAAAATAATATTATTTTAGGAGGTCTTAATTACAATGAAAATTAAGAAAATTGTAGCAGCTATTCTTGCCGGAACAATGGTAATCGCAGCAATGGCTGTAAGCGCTTTCGCTGTAAGCGATTTTGAGCTTACGGGAACCGCGATCACTATGGATGACAGCGGAATCAGAATTAACGTATTCAATCCTTGGGGAACAGAAGAGAACGGCTGTCATGCTGTTAAGTCAATGGAGCCTATTGACGGAGCTGTTAAGGTAGACGTAACCGTTAAGGTTACGGGTCTTGAGGCTTCAGGACTTGGAAGCTTCAAGCTTTGGCTCAACGGCGCTGCCAACGTTGACGGATGCGACGTTTCTTACTGGGAGAAGGACGGTTCCGCTAAAGATGGCTGCCAGTCAACTGTTGCTGAGGTTTCAGCAGACGGCGAGTATACCGTTACTCTTACATCTGAAGCAGCTTGGGTTAAGGGCGATAACAACTTCCTTGCAGTAATATCAGACATTGATGCGGCAGCTTGGAACGAGCTTAACGGCGGAGAGGGAGATACAGGTCTTCTTTCTATCACGGCTGTAAAGGCTTCTGCAGAGGCAGGCGATACTCCTACCGGAGACAGCGCAGCAACGACAGCAATTATCCTTGCAGCAGTTGCAGCACTCGCAGTAGTAGCAACCGTTTCTGTTAAGAAATTCGCAGCAGAGAGATAATATTAATTTTATTGTACTTAAACTACTAAAGATAAAGCACACCGAAGACCGGTAACGGTCGGAGGGGTGTTTTACTTTGTCAATAATAGTAATTAATTCAATAAATGCAATTTTTTTTATAGCGAAATGTTAAGATTATCTATTGCCAGTCCAAAACAAAAGTGATATAATCTTATCGTAGGTGGTGTAGAATACACACACAAAAAAATAATTGGAGGTATTACAATGAAAAAATCAGTTTTTTCAAAGGTTGCAGCTGCTGTAATGGCAGGTGCAATGGTGCTTGGAATGGCAGTAACGGCTTTCGCGGCTGATCCTGTTGCTTCAGGAAGCGTTACGGAGAGCGCGAATCCCGGTGTTGACGCAGTTGTAGTTGACACGAAGGACCTTACAGACGAGCAGCGCGCAAGCATTGCTTCTATGGAGTGCTATTTCAATCTTGATTCCGATTTCATGAACGGCGGCGGCGGTTACAACAAGGGCGGAGCTACTTGGACTGCGTTTGACCAGTATGAGATCAAAGAAGCCGGAGATGCGACTCTTACGTTCCCCATAGAGGAATATAAGCTTAGTGAAGACGGAAGCGATTCTCTTCAGATTCAGTTCTGGTGGCTTAATGCAAAGGAAGACGGAGCAGGAAGCTTTACCCTTAACGGAATCGCTCTTAAAGATGCATCAGGCAATGTCATTAAGACTATAGGTACTGTTCCCAGTGAGAATCCTCCCGCTGACGACACTCCTACTGGAGACAGCGCAGCAACCGTAGCTATTATCCTTGCAGCAGTAGCAGCGCTTGCAGTAGTAGCAACTGTTTCTGTTAAGAAATTCGCAGCAGAGAGATAATTAAAACAATTCAAAATTGAATTAATTAGGCTTACGAATCCCGCGCGGTAATACGCGCGGGATTTTTGCGTTTGATAATCGGGAATGATTATGTTATTCTTTTATTATCATATTTTATAAGAGGTATTAAAATGGGATTTAAAGAAAAAACTTATGAACTGACCGCGAAAACGGTTATTGCAAATCTTGCCAAAAGAAACATGGAAGGCTTTTACTGCGCAGACAGCAAAGAAGCGGTCAAATGCGCGCTTTCGCTTATGGAAAGGGGCGCGGCGGTGGCATGGGGAGGCTCGGAATCCGTAAAGGAATGCGGACTTATGGAGGCTGTAAAAAACGGGGACTACGAACTTATCGACCGTTCAGCGGCATTGGCCCCGCAGGAGCAGAGAGCGCTTTTTGCGAGGACCGCTATGAGCGACTATTATCTTATGGGAACCAACGCCATCACGCTGGACGGCGAGCTTGTGAACATAGACGGTAACGGAAACCGCCTTGCCTCGCTTATACACGGACCGAAATGCGTGATAATAATAGCCGGCATGAATAAGGTCGTTTCTGATGTTGAGTCCGCGTATAAAAGAGTTAAAACCGAGGCATGTCAGGAAACTTCCCTGCGCGGTTACGGGAGTGTGCGCGGACTGTCTTGCTGACGAATGCTTCTGCAACCAGATAGTGGTTACGCGCAGAAGCGGACATACGGGCAGGATAAAGGTCATCCTTGTAGGCGAAACGCTAGGATATTAGGGGGACGCTTTTTTAATGTTAAATCCGTATGAAAGAAAGGTTTTCTGCGGAACTTCGTTCCCTGCCAGAATATCGGACAGGATAACGCAGGCTGTCGAGCCGAGGAGCTTCGCGTCGTATTTGACGGTTGTGATCGACGGTACATAATTTTCGAGGGCGTTGCTGTGATAACATGAGGACAGTTCTACCTGTCCGGGTATGTCAACGCCTTCTTTTTTTAATTTGGTATATACCCAGAAGCTTATGACCTCGTCGTTGCATATGATGCTGTCAACACCGAAGCCGAGAAGTCCGTCCACTATCTGCTCCGCCTGAGTCTGGCTGTCAACGTCGTGAAAAATTATCTGCGGGTCTATTTTTCTGCCTGAGCAGCGCAGCGCTTCGCTGTATCCTTCAAAACGGCGGCCGTTTACTACATTCTGGTCGTGACTGCTCAAGAAAGCGATCTTGCGGCGTCCCTTCATTATCGACATCATCGTAAGCTCCTTGCACGCCTCTTCATGGTCGTTGTCGACCTGAACCACATCGGTGTCGGGAACGCAGCCGAGCGTGACAAAGGGAACGCCTTCTTTTTTGAGATAAGCGACAGCAACGTCGTCGTGATAGGTTCTTGTTATGATAACGCCGTCGATTTTGTGACTGTCAATAAGATTTCTCAGATGCTTCAAATCCCTGTAATCGGAATAGACCAACAGAACTTCGCAGCCGGCGAGGTCCGCCGCTTCGCATACGCCCATGGTACATGCCTGAAAGTACGACAGCTCTATTATACCCTTGTCAAGCGGGACAACGACGGCGATAGTCCCGGTGGGAATGTGATTGTCCAAATACGCGGTATTCATATTGCTCCTTTTGTTTTTGTATTTCTATGCCGATATTTTAGCACTTGTCTGAAAAAAAATCAATCAGGCGTATGGACTGTAACTGTATAAATTGGAAAAATAAAATATTAATAAATTGTGTACATGTACCTCGTTATACTGTATACTTTAATTTGAGAGATTACTTTAAGGAGGATAAAACTATATGACTAACCAAACCGACATTAAGGTTCTTGATGATATTTTGGAAGCGCATGAGTACAATCCAAGCCAGATAATCGCGATCATGCAGGATATTCAGAAGGAATGCCGTTATCTGCCGCAGGACGCGCTGTGCTATATCGCAAAGAAGCTTAATATCAGCGAAGCGAAAGTATACGGGGTTGCTACCTTTTACGAAAACTTTTCACTTGAACCCAAGGGAAAGTATGTTATCAAGGTATGCGACGGGACGGCTTGTCATGTCAGAAAATCTGTTCCGATTCTGGAGGAGTTCCGTAAGGTGCTTGGAGTCAGCGCGGAGTCGCCCACGACCAAAGACGGACTTTTTACCGTGGAAACGGTGTCATGCCTCGGCGCGTGCGGCCTTGCGCCTGTGTGCACCGTGAACGATGTTGTGAATCCGGCGATGACTCCGGAGAAGGCGCGCGAGCTTATAGACGGAATATTAAAGGAGGAGCAGAATGATAATTGATTCAAGAGATGCAATGAGAGCCGCGCGCGAGGAGTTCAGACGCGCTCTTAACGCGCAGAAAAAGCAGATCCTTATCTGCGCGGGCACAGGCTGCGTGGCGGGCGGTTCATTGAAAATATATGACAGGATCAGATCGATCATAGAGGAAAAAGGACTTGAATGTCAGGTAAGGCTTGAGAAGGAGCCTCACGACGGAAGCATAGGACTTAAGAAAAGCGGCTGTCACGGTTTCTGCGAGATGGGACCGCTTATGCGCATAGAGCCTATGGGCTGGCTTTATGTCAAGGTCAAGGAGGAGGACTGTGAGGAGATAGTAGAGCAAACGATACTCCGTGACGAGGTGGTTGACAGGCTTGTTTACAGGGATAAGGACGGAAATCCTTACATCAAGCAGTCGGAGATCCCGTTTTACAAGCAGCAGAC
>CAJTON010000017.1:37926-56647 GCA_910577605.1 uncultured Butyrivibrio sp. | reverse complement strand
TTTACTTTGGAGGCGGCATTCATTTTTCCGCTGATGATGGCAATTATCGTGGGGATAATTATTTTTGATTTTACTCTTCACGATAAGCTGTTAAGCGACGTAAGCAAAATATTGGGCGGAATAAGGTACCATGAAGCGGAATCTTTTTATTACGACGCAGGCTTTGAGCGTATAAGTCTGCAAAAAATAGCCTGCTCGCCCGTATTTGGAGAGGATAAAGAATTTACGGACAAACAAAAACGGGTTATAAGCAATTTAGCCTTGGACTATTATCTTGCAAGCAAAATAGGATATGAGCCGCGGTTTACAAAGACGGATATAAGCTCGGTACTTGACATAAACGATAACGCGTCAGTCGTCAGGGCGGGTGGAAGAGTAATTCAGATTACGGGGGAGGATTAGAGCGGGATGAAAGCGGAGTTTGTCAGGGATAGCGGGGCTGCTTATATGAAGCTGAAAGCGGCTTGCGGTACGGATAAAGCGCAGATGAAAATGGCGGGCGGAAACGAAATGGACGGTTTTTTGCGAGTGAGCGAACGGCGCGTAAACGATGAAAGCTGTTATTGGTACGATATTTCTTCGTTAATCGGCATGGAAACTATATTTGAGGATAAGGAAATAGAGGCGCGTGATATGAGGAACTTAGCAGCGGCACTTAAACGCTCGGTACAGACCGTACGGGAATATCTGCTGGATATTGACGGAATCGTTATGGAGCCGGACAAGATATTTACGGATGCCGAAAGGGAGAATTTCCGGCTGTGTTATTTTTCGGGAAAAGAAACGGACTTTGAGGAAGATATAAAGTGTCTTTTTGAGTACATTATCAGGAAGTTATGTCACAGCGACGGAGAGGCAGTCGCTATTGCTTATGGCATATACAAACGGATAAACAATGGCGAAAACAATCCTGCAAAGCTGTTTGAAATTGAAGAAAGGCGTGGCAGTCAGGCTTGCGAGGTGGTGGAGGAAAAAACAGAAATTAAAGAAATTGTTCCCGAAACGGTATACAGCGAGGAGGAGAAGGAGGACAGAAAGCTTTTTTATGCGGTATATGCCTTGGCGGGAGTCCTGGGAATCGTCTTTCTGATTTTCCTTTCGGGAGCGGTTTTGCCGGCTTTCAGACCTTTCGGAGCGGGCAAGGCGGGCTGCGCCGGAGTCTGCGTTTTGATCGGAGCGGCGGCATTTTGGGGATATAGATGGTTTGCTTCGCACAAAGAAAGCTTTATTAAGGTCACTACGGTCAGGACGCAAACGCCATTTGAAAAAAAGGATGTGAGGATCATTGTGCCGGATAAAATGAACGATCAGAGCAATCTTACGGTAGTGCTGGACGGTATGGACGCAAACCTGCATTATTTAAAGTGGGAGGATGTTTCCGGCGCGCATAAATACGAAATAGGAGAAAGGGCGGTCATTGTGGGTTGCGACGCTAAAAAGGCTGACTGCGCGATCGGGCTGCCGGGAGTCAGCAGAATGCACGCCAGAATATCAAAGGAGGACAACGCGTACTATATAAAGGATTTGAACTCGACAAACGGAACCGTTGTTGACGGCAAAGAACTTGCGTGTTTTGAACTGTGCCGCATCAGATCCGGCAGCAAAATAATATTGGGTAATGTAGAGTGTGTATTTATTTGACTTGTTAATTAAATAATGGTAATCTACATTTATAGGTCGTCAAGGGGAATGCTTATGAATGTAAAAACTTTAGCCTCAAGACTTGCAAACAGCGGATTCGGTCGTATTAATACCGGAATTTTCGGGGTTGATATATACCTTAAAAAAGTGCGTGAAAAAGCTTATGTTGTCGGTTTGCTGGATTTCGGTCCGCAGAGATCGGCGGATATGGCGCAGGTGAGCGCGCTTGAAAGCAATCTTTCCGTTATTTACGGTACAACAGATATTATTTTTGTGGCTTTTGCTTATGATTCATATGACGCGAGATGCCGGATGGCG
Source organism: uncultured Butyrivibrio sp. (assembly GCA_910577605.1). GTDB lineage: Bacteria > Bacillota > Clostridia > Lachnospirales > Lachnospiraceae > Eshraghiella. The sequence goes on along the minus strand of CAJTON010000017.1, from coordinate 54,688 downwards.
GATCTTAAAAATTTCTGGGTATATAATGAGCAGTCTTGTATGCTTGAAATATATGAGAATCAGCCGGGAGAATTTCTCAATTTGAGGGCGATGATCGAGCGTCCTGAAAGGACGGTCGCAAACCGTATTTTATCGTTCAATAACGCGGTGATTTTGGTAAATATCATTGTTTTTGCCGTGATGGAAATAATCGGGGACACAGAAAATGGGATATTTTTGTATGAACACGGCGGAATAACGGCTCAAAGCCTTTTCGAGAAAAAAGAGATCTACAGGCTTTTTACAAGTATGTTTTTACATTCGGGAATAAGCCATATATTTAATAACATGCTGGTGCTGTTTTTTATCGGCAACGATCTTGAAGCGGCGATCGGCAGGATAAAATATCTGCTTTTATATTTGGGCAGCGGGTTTGCGGGCGGAATAGTTTCACAGCTATATTATTATCAGCAGGGAGAACTGTATACGGTATGCATAGGCGCGTCGGGAGCGATTTTCGGCGTTATGGGCGCCATGATATGGGTTTTGGTTCGCAATAAGGGACGTGTCGAAAAGGCGGTACTGCCGCGTTATATTATAGGAGTTGCGCTTAGCGTATTTATAGGATTTACGTCAGAGGGAGTAAGCCAGTCGGCGCACATAGGAGGACTTATCGGCGGCTTTCTGCTTGCCGTGCTGCTTTACAGGAAGGAAGGTATAAGGGAATGAAAATTAATATTTATTATGGCGGAAGAGGACTTATAGACGATCCGACGACTGCGGTGCTTAACAGAATGACGTCAGTGCTGGAGGAACTTCGCGTACAGGTCGAGCGTTTTAATCTTTACGAGCAGAAAAATAATATTATGACACTGCCTCAGACCTTGAAAGACGCGGACGCAATTATCTTAGCATCTACAGTGGAGTGGCTCGGCATAGGAGGATATATGCACACCTTTTTGGACGCGTGCTGGCTGTACGGTGATAAGAACAAGATTTCGCACACATATATGTTTCCGATAGTCATGTCAAAAGCTTACGGGGAGCGCGAAGGAATGCTTGAGCTTACTAACGCGTGGGAAATGCTCGGAGGAAAGGCATGCAACGGTCTTTGCGCATATGTGGAGGAAATTTCTGATTTTGAGCTGAACGGCGGATATATGGAGCTTGTGGAGAAAAAGGCTGAAGAGGTCTACCGCGCGGTGTCCCAGAAATTCGTTACGCTGCCTACAAGCAATAAGGCGATAAAACAGAGTATTGTGAGCGATACCATCAACCTTACGCCACAGGAGACAGAACAGCTTTCAAAATATGCTTCGGACGACAGATATGTCAAGAAGCAGAAGGAAGATATAGAAGAGCTTGCGGGAATGTTCAAGAGTATGCTTGAGGACGAGGAAAAAGGCGGGGACGCGCATTATATAAATATGCTTAAGGAACATTATGTTCCTCAGAACAATTTTACCGCCACATACCTTCTGAAAATCGACAATAAAGACGATTCGCTTATTATTGAAATAAAGAATAAGTCTTTAAACTGTTATTTCGGTCAGATCGAACATGCGGATGTAATCGGCAAGCTTGCGACAAGCGTGCTTGACGAGATAATGCAGGGAAGAATGACGTTTCAGAGAGCGTTCATGTCGGGAGAAATGACAGCTAAGGGCAACTTTAAGACGCTCAGGATGCTGGATGAAAATTTTGTTTTTATCTAGGGAACGGTTGGAAGCGTCAGAGTGAAAATGCTTCCGCAAGGTGTGTTTTTGCCGTAAGAAAGTTCTCCGTGGTGCGCGAGAAGGATCCGGTACGAGGTGGCTAAGGACATTCCGATATGATCTTGCTTGCTGGTATTGAACAGTTCAAATAACGCTTCGCTTGTTTTGAGGTCAAAGTCGTCAAGCTCGTCCGCTATGCGGATGTATAAATTGTCAGTTCCGTAGTCGATGCTCAGAGTTATTGAAGCGTCTGACTGAGCGTCGGTTATGTTGGTGATTAGGGATTTGATAACATAAGAGATTTTATCGGTATCAATATTTATGCAGGGAACGGTAGGCGGAATAGACAGGGAAATGTCCGGGCATATGTCTTCGTCCGAGGACAGTTCTTCGTGAAGTCTCCAGATGTATTCGTATGTGTTGATTTTTTGTAATTTAAGAGTGCCGGCATAGCGGTATTCGTTTATTGAGTTGAGCGCGGAAATAAGAAAATCTATGTCTCCGCCCATCTGAAGCCATCGTTCGTTGCAGGCTATATCCGGAGCGTCAAGTCCGATAAGCTGGTAATTGCCGCTGATAAGCGAGATAATATTGCGCAGATCGTGACAGCCCTTACGCACGTCGGCCTGCAATTTTGAATAAATTGCGATTATATGCTCGTATATATCCGGATTGCTTAGTTTAAGAGAATCCAGATATCTTAAATCGTCTTTCGTGTACATATTGTTATCCCCTCTATATGTTCATGATACCACAATTATTCGATTTAAGCAAACTATAACGTTACAAAAATAATTTATAAAAGGAGATTATTCGACATGATTAAAGAAGACTGCATTTTCTGCAAGCTCGCGAACGGTATTATTGATACTAACACGGTATATGAAGACGAGGATCTTAGGATTATTCTTGACGCGGCGCCTGCCGCGCGCGGACACGCGCTTGTTCTGCCTAAAAAACACTTTGCGGACGCTCTTGAAGCAGATATGGAAACGCTCGGAAAAGCGATGGCGGCGGCGGCGCGAACAGGAAAGGCGCTTAAAGAAGCGTTAGGATGCGACGGAATAAATATTCTTCAGAATAACGGAGAAGCGGCGGGGCAGACAGTGTTCCACCTCCATGTTCATGTGATTCCGAGATGGAATGGAGATTCGGTCTGCTTTGAATATGAGAAGAAGAATTTTACGGATGAAGAGTTCCGGGAAACGGCGGATCTGATTAACAAATTCATGTAAAATTATTGTAGAGTTTTGTGAAATTTTATCTCTTGACTTTAACGATGAATAATGATAAAGTATAAGCTATACTGAGCGATTCAGGAAAATGAATACATATTTTAGGAGGATTTGAGATGAAGGGTAAGTCGATTGCGAGTTTGGTATGCGGTATCTTATCACTTATCTGGGCATGGGCCAGCTATGGAGCTATTGCAGGTATTGCGTTAGGTATTGTTGCCGTTGTTTTGTCATCGGGCGTAAAGAATGCCGGTGAGGAGAACGGAATGTCCAAGGCAGGTTTTATCTGCGGTATAATCGGTACTATTTTGTCAGCGGTAATGTTGATCGTATGGATCGCATGTACCGGATGCGCAGTATGCGCAGCTTTGGCATAAGCATCGGTAAATAATGTAGAAATTGGCTTCACATGCTTTATGGGTGAAGCCTTTTTTTATGCCGCGGTAAGGCGGCGATCATAAAATTACGGCGGCGGTAATACCGCAGTTTAAAGATAAATAAGGAGTAAAAATGTTTCCGACATTTGAGTTTATGGGAAAGACGATCGGAGTATACGGCTTATGTTCGATCGTAGGAATGGTGATAGCCGGAGTGGTGATGTATAACCTTATCAAAAAGAAAGGGATATATGCTCAGGACATTGCGCTGTTAGCGTTCGCGGTGGCGGCGGGAATGCTTATAGGAGGACATTTATTATATGCGATAACCCGTATCCCTGATATAGTCCGGCTGTTTAAAAATATGACGCAGCACACGGCAGGCAGCTTTTGGCGCGAGTTTGCAGGATATTTTGGAGGTATGGTCTTTTACGGAGGGCTTATCGGATCTTTCGTGTGCATCGCCGTTTTCAGAAGATTCAAAATTGCCGTGAACCTTAAAAAAGCGAATATATTGGACGCTTATGCAGTGGTAGTGCCTCTTTTCCATGTGTTCGGGCGAATCGGATGCTTTTTGGGCGGCTGCTGCTACGGAATCGAAAGCAGCTTCGGTTTTATTATAAACGGAAACCAGATTTCTCCGGGAGTCAACGGGGTACGCCGTTTTCCGGTACAGCTGGTCGAGGCGGGCTGCAACCTCATAATTTTTCTGGTGCTTTTATTTATTTACAAAAAAGAGAAAGCAAAAGACAAGCTTGTATATATTTATCTTATGATATATCCGGCGGTAAGATTCGGGCTTGAATTTTTGAGAGGCGATGAGATCAGAGGGATTCTTTTCGGACTGTCTACGTCCCAGTGGATAAGCATAGCGCTTTTCGCGTTTTCCGCCGTAAGCCTTATTGTAAAGCGGAATAAAGGAGCACAGGATGCAAAAGCCTCTGCCGTTCAGGAATAAAATAATCGGGATTTTACATGAAAGCATGGAGTTTCCGGCACTGGCGCGATACTGGCAGGTATCGCTCTGGCAGGATGTTCCATGCTTTCCTGACGGGTCGGTCTATTGACAAATACCCCGTGTAATGTATAATAAAAAAGACGGTTTTTGTCAAAAAAAAGCTAGTGGAACGGATAAAATATGGGGACAGTTGTTTTGATTCCGTCGTATAATCCGCAGGATGTACTCATAAATCTGGTAAAGGAGCTTCACGCCGGAGGCATTGAGGTGCTTGTGGTGAACGACGGCAGCGGCGAGGAGTACAAACCGATATTTGACAAAGTGAGCGAGTACGCAGAGGTTGTGGGATACGGGACCAACCGCGGTAAGGGATATGCGCTTAAAACGGGAATCCGTTATCTTGCGGGTAAACCGGACGTTACCGGATTTGTGACGGCCGACGGGGACGGACAGCATACCGTAAACGATATTTTAAAAATTGCCCGTATTCTGGACAGGAAAAAGGCGATAGTTCTCGGAACAAGGAATTTGACGAAAGACATTCCTAAGCGTTCGAGGATAGGCAATAACATGTCAAAGCTTACATACACTCTTGTCACGGGGCGCTATCTCAGCGATAATCAGTCGGGGCTGCGCGGCTTCAGCGCGGATATGGCGGAATGGCTGATTGAGGTCAAAGGCAGTCATTACGAATATGAGATGAACGTACTTGTCAAGGCAGCGCTTATGGGCTGTCCTATAATTGAAGTTCCCATTAAAACCATATACGAGAATAACAATAGAGCTTCGCATTTTAAACCCATGCTTGACACGTTTAGGATTCAGGGAAGGCTGCTGCTAGGAGGACTTATACCGCTGATTATATATGCCGTATGCGCGGCGGGTATTTACTGTTTGGGCAGAAATAAGGAAACCCTCGCGTGGAGTATGGTCTGGAACGGAGGTCTTTGGCTGCTGCACTGCGCGTACAGCGTTACGGGATTTTTTTATTTGCGCAACAAAAAAGAGGCGGCGGTCAGTGTGTGCCGTACGTTTGTGAGACATATTTTGTCCGGGGCGGCGGCAGCGGCGGTGGCGTCTTTGGCAGGCGGAATCGTGCTCGGCGTTTTTATACCGCTGCTTCTTATATCGGGAGTGGCGTATTTGTCGGGAAGATTAAGAAAAAACAGGATAGGTGGGGAATATGAAAGCGGATGTAAGAGAGCTTGCCCGTAAAATATATGAAGAGCCGTCGGTTCACGAGCCGGCGGGAGGATTTAATATTGAGATAAAACCGGTGCCGGACGCGCAAAAGCCCGGGGTTATGGACGCAAGGGAATTTTATATCAGAAAGGCGCTCTACGAGCTTCAGAAGAAAATGCCCCCCGCGGCCCCCGACCTTGAGCTTATAAGACGGCAGACGCAGACATACTGCAAGCCGGTCGCGGATACGGATATAGAGGAAAAGAGCTTCATTTTAAAAGTCGCAGAACGGGAGGTCCCCGTGTTCTCTTATGACGGGAGAACGGGAGGTAATGCCGCGGCGCTTGTTTACATACACGGAGGCTCGTTTATCGCGGGCAGGGCGCAGTCGTACCGTGTGCCTTGTCAGTATATAGCTGAAAAGGCGGGCTGCGTCGTGTTTAATATCGACTATTCTCTTGCGCCGGAGAATCCATATCCGGCGGCGCTTGAGGACTGCACCGCTTTAGTCGGATATATTTATGACAGATATGATGAATTTGGGATGGACAGGGACAAAATCGTGCTTTCGGGCGACAGCGCCGGAGGAAATCTTGCGCTTGCGGCGGCGATGAGCTGTCCGGACAATATAAAGATAAGAAGGCTTGAGCTGTTTTATCCCGTGGTGGATATGTTTTCTCAGGACGGTCTTTACGATTGGAGCGAGGACAGGTATACGATTGACGGGGAACAGCGCGAGATAATAGAGTCGCGGCTCGTTCTCGGACGCGCGGACGGAAAAGGAAATAATTCGCTTATGGAGATGATACTCAGGGCGTATCTGGGCGGCGCTTACGAGGAGCTTAAAAGGAATCCCCGCGTAAGCATGGTATACGGAAGCCTTAGCGGACTGCCGGACTGTACGGTATATACGGCGGAGTTTGACGGGCTGAGGCTTCAGGAGGAATATTTTGCCGGAGAGTATGTAAAAAGCGGCAATGAATGCAGGATAATAAGATACAACGGAGTCTCCCATGCCTTTTTGGACTACACGGGAGTAGTGCCGCAGGCGGAGGCGGCGCTTATGGAGCTTGTAAAAGAGCTTAAGCAGCTTTAGGAGGATCGAAAAAGTGGATTTAGTCGCAAAATATCTGGATTTGCTTAATCATACGGACTATACTTTTAAATCAATATACGAGATAATGCAGGAGCATCACAGGAGCGAGGTCTTTTCCGAGACCGTAAAAGAGGGCAGAGTGGTTAAAATGACCTATAATGCTCTTTTTAATATGGTTGAAGCAATAAGCGTCAATATAGGCGTAAGGTTCGGAGCGGACGGTCCTAAGTATATCGGAATATATATGGACAATTCCAACGAGTGGGCGGCATGCTTCTGGGCGATACTCAAGTCGGGCAACATTCCTGTGCTGCTCAATACAAGGCAGGATATAGACGTGACCAACAGCATAATAAAAAAACTCGGAGCGGCGTGCTGCTTTTCGGCGGATGAAAGAATCGACGGCAGCGTTTCGGTAAGCGATTTTACCGCGGTGCCAAAGCAGGGTATGGCGGGCGAGAGCCGGTGGTCGGACGAGGTCGTCATGGTGACAAGCGGCTCTACGGCGGAGCCTAAGATAATATGTCACAACGGTCAGTGCATATGCAGTCAGATCGAGCTTACGGACGATATAGTAAGAATAAATCCGACTATCAAGCATAATCGTAAAATAGAGATAAGGATTCTTGCTTTTCTGCCCTTTTATCATATATTCGGGCTTGTAACGACGCTTATGTGGTTCTCTTTTTTCGGCAGGACGCTTATATTTCTGCCTGACTATTCGCCCAAGACAATACAGCATATATGCAGAAGACAGGGCGTGACGCATTTTTTTGCCATTCCTCTTGTATGGGAAAAAATAACGGCGAGCCTGCTTACTGAGGTTAAGAAGCAGAATAAGCAAAAGGTTTTTGACAAGGCGGTAAGATTTTCCAATAAATTGCAGAGCGCGTTTCCGGGCGCGGGCGCTTGGATAGCGAGAAATATTCTTTTTAAGAAGGTAAGAAAGCAGGCGCTTGGAACGGAGCTTGATTTCTGTATAGCGGGAGGAGGATTTATTTCGGAGCGGACCGTCGAGGTCATGAACGGAATCGGATATTCGCTTTATCAGGGCTACGGTCTTACGGAAAGCGGAATAGTTTCCGTCGATCTTGACAGAAGGCCGTCGCGCCGGAGCAGCAGATCCTGCGGAAGGATATTCAAGGATATTACATACAGGCTTAATGACAGGGGCGAGCTTGAGATAGCGGCGCACAACTGCTTTAAGGGGATTTTCAAAGACGGGGGTTTTGTTCCCATTGAAGGAGAATATTACTGCACAAACGATAAGGTGGAGATAGACGAGGCGGGAAGGCTTCTGATAATCGGAAGAAGCGACGATGTTATCGTGGCGGAGAGCGGGGAGAATATTTCGCCCGACGCCATTGAACAGAGGCTTGACAGGGGCAGCTTTAAGAGCGCCTCCGTACTTTATATGATGTATGAGGGGAAAAAGCAGATAGTCCTTGCGCTTGAGGCTTCAGGCGGCGAAAGCGCTTTTGAGAGAGCCGCTTCCCTTAAGACGCTGTACGAATCCGCCGACAAGCTGCCGCTTACCGAGCGCCCTCAAAAGATCGTGTCGGTAATAGGAGAGGTTCCGTATACGCTTAAATCGGTGAACCGCAAAAAGCTTACGTCCATGCTTGAAAACGGAGAGCTTTTCTGCGAGGAATGCAGGCTGCCGGATTCCGAGGATATGGAGAATTATAAGAACGAGGAATACCAGCGTATACTGGGAGGTGTAAAGGACGTCTTTGCAAAAGTGACTGAAATCGAGAGGGCGCAGATAAGCGACACGAGCAGCTATATAAACGACCTTAAAGGCGACAGCCTCGGATATGTGGAGCTTCTTTGCGAGATCAACGAGAAGCTTGGCGTTGAGATACAGCTTGACGGGAACGTTCTGCTTACGCCGATGGCGTTTGCCGACTGTATTTTCGCGATGAAAAGCGGCGGGGAAGGTGTATGATATGTTTCTCATAAGATGGCTTATCAAGCTTACGAGCGTGATTCCGGCATTTTTTGCTCTTAATTCCCGCAAATATTTTGTGGAGGATAAAATAAACATGGCGGCGTATAAAGGCCCGCTTATTATAGTGCAGAATCATAAAAGCTTTATGGATTTCCCTGTGATAGTCAGAATGTTCGCGCTGAGGCGCGTGCATGTGGTCGTATCGGAGACGCTTTACGCAAGCTCGGGTTTTTTAAGATTTATTCTCAAGGTCATGGGAGTTATAAAGGCGGACAGATTTTCCGGAGATCTTTCTTTTGTAAACGAATCCGTGGATATTCTCAAAAAGGGCGGCGTCGTTCTTATTTATCCGGAAAGCAAGATTGAGACTTCCGATGAGATTCTGGAATTTAAAAGAAGCGCGGCGCTCATTTCGATAGAGTCCGGGGTTCCGGTACTTCCGATATACCACAACGGCAGGATAGGTTTTTTCAAACGCGATAAATGCTTTATAGGCGGTCTTGTGTATCCTCAGGATCATACGACCGAGGGCGCCAGTCTCGCGGAGAACGCCGACCGGCTTACCAAGGCGCTGTACGATAAAATATGCTCGTATCAGAGGATATACGTCAATTCTTTTTTTACCGACGGAACGAAGCGCGCTCCGGCGGATAAAATGAATTTTGCGGGCAGATTTGTTCTTTGGACCGCGCTTCCGGCGATAAAGCTGGCGCTCCGTCCGCGCGTGATATATGAAAGCAGCGGGACAAAGCTTATGCGTAAGCATCAGAAGCGGCTTATCGTGATCGGCAATCATACATGGTGGCTTGACGGTCCGATGCTTTATTATCTTTTCGCTAAACGTAAGCCGCACTGCATGATAGCGAAGGACGTAGCCGTTAAAAGCAAGTTCCTTTATAATCTGCAAAAAAACGTGGGGGCGGTGTTCCTTGACAGAACGGGCTTTGACTGGCCCACGCTGAAAAGCTGCATTGACGTGCTTGAAAAGGACGGCGTGCTGATAATTTTTCCCGAGGGACATTTTAACAACGACGGAACGATAAGCGAATTTCATACGGGTCCCGCCATGCTTTCGGCGCTCACGGGCGCTCCCGTCGTACCCGTATACATAAACGGAATTTACAGGCTTTTCAAAAGAGTCGGGCTTTGTATGGGCGACGCGGTGTTTTTGAAGGATTATTACGCGAAAAACGGCATCAATCCCGATACTGTCGCCGAGGTCACAAGGCTTCTTTACGAAAGACTTGTCAATCTGAAGGAGCTGTTTGATCTGCAGGAGACGGATGCCGACAGGAGAGCCAGACAGGAAATTGAAAAAAATCATATTGAGAAGCTCAAGGAAACATAAAAACGCATGAACGTCAGGAGGAATGGTATTATATGGACACATTGGAAAGATTGTACGGAGTTATACAAAGGGTTTACAAGGTTATGAACCGGAGCTTTGAAATTCCGTTGGAAAACATAAAGGACGGCAGTCTTCTCAGGGAGGACCTCGGTCTTGACAGTCTGTCGTTCGTAATGATAATATTAGAAATTGAAAAGGAATTCGGAATCACGTTGTCGGTGGACGGTATGTCCGCCTGCAAAAATGTGGGAGACGTGATTGCGATCGTTGAGAAGGAGATAAACTGATGAGAGATTATGTAATACTGTGCGACGGGGCGTGCGATCTGCCTCTGGAGCTTAGAGAAAGATTCGGAATTACGGATTATTTTCCGGGCAATATTACAAAGCCCGACGGAACGACCATTCTGCAGGATCTGGACTGGAAAAATATGACGCCTGCCGAGTTTTACGGCTCGATGTCCAAGAAAAACATATATCAGACTTCGATAAGAAGTCTTGCCGCCCAGTCGGAATTTTTTGAGAAATATCTTGAGCAGGGCTATGAGATTCTTAATATCTCGATTTCTTCGGGAATAAGCGGAACTTACGCGAACTGCATGGCGGCGGCTAAGGCGCTCAAGGAAAAATATCCCGAACAGCGTATCGTCTGTGTCGATACCTTAAGATATGCCGGAGCCATCGCGCTTCTCGCGTCAAGGGCTAGTGAGATGAAAAAAGAAGGCAAGGCGCTTGACGAGGTGGCGGCGTGGCTTGAGGAGAACAAGCAAAAGGTTCACCAGATGGGCACCGTGGACGACCTTTTCTTCCTCAAGGCTATGGGAAGAGTTACCGGAATGACGGCGCTTATGGGAAGTCTTGTCGGCATCAAGCCTATGGCTGAGGTCAACAGCAAGGGCGAGAATCAGGTTATCGCCAAGACAAAGGGCTATAACGGACTTTATGAGGTTTCGGTCGAGTATCTTAAAAGAATGGCGGAGGATATCGGCAATCAGCGTATAATCATATCCTACACCAACCGTAAGGCGCAGGCGCTCAGGATAAAGGAGCTTGTCGAGGAGAATTTTCACCCGAAGGAAATACTTATGCTTGTCGTAGGTCAGACCTGCGGAGCTTCTATCGGACCGGGCATGGTAAACATATTTTTTATGGGACCCGAAACGTCCGAGGGTCTTGTCGAGGAAACTAAGGTCCTCAACGAGATTTTAGGAAAATAATTTAATATATGTGGAGGATAATATGCAAAGCGTATACATAGCGCTTGCGGTCAGCCCCCTAGTAATAGTAATACCGATCGTGGCATTTATCATAATATCCATGGTCGGTATGCTTATTGTGACGATGCCTATTGCTAAAAAGCAGTATGAGAACCAGTTCATAAGGACGTCGCCGGATAAATGGGCGAGAGCGAACAGCTGTCCCGAGAACGAGGAGCACTGCAGAATGTACGAACGAGGGCTTGACTGGGCGGATAAGGTAAAGGAATTTAAGAAGGAAGTAAGCGTTACCAGCGAGGGACTTAAACTTGTCGGGGAATATTTTGATTTCGGAAGCAGTAAGGCGGTCATAATTTTGTCCGGGCGCGCGGAGGCGCTGGAGTACAGCTATTATTTTGCCAAGCCCTACCATGAAATGGGATACGGAGTGCTTGTGGTGGACGGCAGGGCGCACGGTCTGAGCGAGGGCAAGTACGGTACCGCCGGTATAAGGGAGCAGTATGATATCGCCGAATGGATAAATATGCTTAACCGCGACTACGGAGTGGAGGAGGTAATTATCCACGGCATCTGCATAGGCTCCGCGACAGCCATATACACGGCGATGTCGGGAAATCCGCATCTGAAGGCGATAGTGCTTGAGGGACCGTTCCTTTCGTTTTACAATGTCATCAAACAGAGGACTAGGACGACGGGCCATCCCGCGTTTCCGGTTGCGGAGGAGATGGTTTGGCTGTTTAAGAAGTGGGCGGACGCGGATGTAGTCAAGTACAGACCCATAAAATGTATCCGTAAGATAGACACTCCCATGTTAATGTTTTCGGGTAAGGAGGACATAAGCTCTCTGCCCGAATACTGTGAGAAATTATATAAGGCCTGCGGCAGTAAGCGCAAGGAGCTTGTGTGGTTCGAGCATGGGGCGCACTCCCACCTGCGCATTGCGAACGAGGACAAATACGATACAAGCATTAAGGATTTTATTAAAAGTTTATAACAGGAGGCGCATCAAATGGCAGATTTTGTGATTCTGGCGGATTCCACCGCCGACCTCAGCAAGGAGCTGAGGGAGCAGTATGATATTGATTATGTTCTTATGGGCTTTTCGGACGGCAGCAGGGAGTACAAGGCTTCGCTTGACTGGGAGGAGATAGCTCCGGCGGACTTTTACGCGGCAATGAAGAACGGAACGCGTTTTACGACGGTTCAGGTCCCTATGACCGAGTTTGACGCGAAATTCAGGTCGTATCTTGAGAAGGGCATGGACATTCTGTACATAGGCTGTTCGTCCGCGCTTTCGGGTTCGGTCGCATCTTCTTATGTGATGAGGGATAAGCTTATGACCGAATATCCCGGAAGAAGCATCTACTGTGTGGATTCGCTGCATAGCGGAATGGGACAGGGAACTATGGCGATAAAGGCGGCTAAGATGCGCGACGAGGGCATGAGTATCGGAGAGATATACGCATGGCTCGATCTGAACAGGCATAAATTCAATCTCTGCGCGACGACGGCGGAGCTTGCTTATCTTAAAAGGTCGGGAAGAATAAAGGCTTCAAGCGCCTTCTTCGGAGATATTTTCGCAGTGAAGCCCATTATAATATCCGATGCGGAGGGGCAGAATGTCGGAATCCGCAAGGTCAAGGGACGTAAAAGCTCTCTCAAGGAGATCGCCGATTATACGGTCGCTCATATCGAGAATCCTGCGGAGCAGACGATATGCATAGGTCACGCCGAATGCGAGGCGGATGCGGTTACGGTTAAAGAATATCTTAAAGAAGCTCTCGGCGACGTGAAGATAGAGCTTAACGTTATCGGACCGATAGTAGGCGCTTCTGTGGGACCGGGAACCGTTATCGTATATTATTACGGAGCGCTCAAATCATCACATATACAGAATAATTAATTTGACACGAGGATAAAATGAACATTTCGATTTTGAAAAAAATGCTTGCCAAGGCGGCACAGAACATTTCCGACAACAAAGAAAAGCTCAACAGCCTTAACGTTTTCCCCATACCTGACGGCGATACAGGAACGAATATGGAAAAAACGATGCTCGGCGCTATCGGAGCGATAGCCGAAGTGGGAAACCGCGACATTACCCCCGATGATATGGACAGCCTGTACGAGGGCGTTCTTATGGCATCTCAGGGCAATTCCGGCGTTATCCTTTCACAGTGGTTCAAGGGCTTTTTTGCAAGCCTGAAGGATATTGAGGCGGAGGAATTTGACGCGTTCGCGCTGAATAATGCCTTTATGAACGGCATTGAAACGGCGTACGATGCGGTGCTTTCTCCTGTGGAGGGAACGATCCTTACGGTTGCGAGGGAAACCTATGAGGCGTGCGAGGAGATCCTCACGGAGGAGACCACAGTCGAGGACTATCTTAGATGCGCGTTTGAAGCGGCTAAGAAATCGCTTGCGAATACCCCGAATCTTCTTGCGGTGCTTAAGGAGGCGGGAGTAGTTGACAGCGGCGGCTTTGGATTTGTATGCATACTCGGCGGAATGCTTGGCGCTCTTGATTCCGAGAGCGGCTTTGACGCGGACGAATTTGTGAAGTCTGCTTCGCCCATGGCGGTCATGTCGGACGACGGAGAATTCGGCTACTGCACCGAACTTATCGTTAAGCTCGATTCGGAAAGCGGCGCGGAGTTCAATATGCAGAAAACGACCGATTTTCTTAACTATGTGGGAAATTCCGTGGTTACCGTGACCGACGGCAGCAAGCTCAAGCTTCATGTACATACGTTAAAGCCTGAGGCGGTCTTAAAATACTGTCATCAGTTCGGTGAGTTTATCAAGATCAAAATAGAAAATATGACCATTCAGCATCAGGAGACCATGCTTAAGGATAAGGAGAAATGCGCCGTTATCGCGGTTGCCGACGGTCCGGGCGTAGGCGAGCTTTTTATGCGTCTTGGAGCGAGCCGCATCGTTGACGGCGGTCAGTCCGACAATGTTTCGGTCAACGATTTTGTGAAAGTGATAGACAGCTTTATGGCGGACGATATAATCCTTCTGCCGAACAACGGCAATATAATAATGGTTGCTGAGCAGGTCCAGAAAATGTGCGAAAACGTTAATATCCATGTTGTACGCACGCATTCTATGGCGGAAGGTTACAGCGCGCTTTCCATACTTAACAAGGACGACAGCGTTGAGAATATCATCAAATATATGGACAGGGAAATAAGCGGAACGGTTACGGGAACAGTCTGCCCCGCGACAAGGGACGCTGATATCGACGGCGTAGAGATACATGAGGGTCATTACATAGCAATGTCCGGCAAAACTATCATTGCGGACCGCGAGGACCGTGACGGCGCTGTTCTTGCGCTTATGGAAAATATTCCCGATATGGGGGATAAGGAGTCGGTTCTTGCGATATGCAGGGACGAGGACGCGCTTGAGGCAGTCAAGGCGCTTGAGCCGGAGCTTTCAAAGCTGTGCGGGGACGCGGAGATCTATTATGTATGCGGCGGTCAAAGCGTTTACGATTATGTTTTTGCCATTCAGTGAGAGGACAGAATTTTATGAAAAAGATAGTTTTGGATCTGTACGGAGGCGACAATGATGTGTCGGTGATGCTGCCCGGAGTTGTGGAGGCGCTAAACGCCGTGCCTGAGCTGGAGACGGTGCTTGCCGGAGATAAGGAGAAGCTAGAGGTGCTTTTGTCGCGGTACAAATATGACAGGAAACGACTGAGTATAATACACGCGCCTAACGTGCTTACTAATCATGACAACCCCACTCTGGCTGTTCACGGCGACAACGGATATACGCTCTCGGCGGCGTTTGATTATTACGCGGCTGACGCTGACTCGGACAATCTCATAAGCGTCGGCAGTACGGGAGCGGTTTTTGTGTCCTCGCTCGTAAAGCTCGGACTTTTGGACGGAGTTGTGAAGCCCGTCCTCGGAACGCTTCTGCCGTACAGTGAAAAAGGGCGGCTCTGTCTTTTGGATTGCGGCGCGAATCTTGAACCGACAGTGGAGGACATGGCGCTTTTCGCGAGGCTTGGCTGCGATTATATGAAAACGGCAAAACACATAGAAGATCCTGCCGTCGCTCTTTTGTCGGTAGGCAAGGAGGAGGGCAAGGGCACCGAAAAGTTAAAGAGCGTCTTTGCCGCCCTCAAAGAGAGCGAGCTGAATTTTAAGGGAAATATAGAGCCGGAGGATATTTTTACCGGAGATTATGATGTTGTAGTGTGCGACGGCTTTACGGGCAATATGATCCTCAAAAATACCGAGGCGGCGGGAAGAATGCTTATCGAACGTCTGAAATCGGCTGCCGGAGAGGACGCGGCAATAATCGAAGCGGCTGCGGAGAAAACCGGATTATTTTACAGATTCAACGATTACGGCGGCGCGATGATACTTGGCGTAAAAAAGCCGGTCATCAAGGCTCACGGGTGCGCGAATGCCGACACGATAAAGAGCTGTATATATCAGGCGGTGCAGGAATAAAATTAAGGCGGGACTCCCCCGCCTTAATATTTTTTCTTTATTTCTTCTTCCGCTATGCCGTAGGTATCTGTAAATTCCTTTAAGTCTTTGTCATTTTTTATCAGCATGATTTCCGTGAAAACGCCGGTGCGTTTATCCTCGAAGCCGGCGACCTGTTCGCCGTTGCAGATGCTTGCGCGGATAACGGGGCGTTTGTTTTCCTTGTCATAGGACAGTCTTTGTTTTTTCCTGAACAAAATAAAATACCTCCGGCGGCGGTAAGCGCCGTTTCAAGCTTTATGTCCCGCTGCCTGCGGCGGGGTGTCTGACTTGCTGTACTGCTGTATGAGCCTTACGATGGCGGCGATAGAATCCTTCTGTCTGCTGTTACTCATGGTCTCGATGTATTTGTCGCGCTGCTCATAGAGTTTTATGACCGCGTTCAAAAGAGCGTCGCCCTTTATTTCGCTCTCCTCAAGGACCGCGCTATAGCCCTGCTTCTGGAATGAGGCGGCGTTTAAAAGCTGGTCGCCTCTGCTTGCCTCTGCGGGGAGCGGAATGAGAAGATTGGGTTTTCGCATCGCAAGCAGTTCGCATATCACGTTCGCGCCCGCGCGGGAAATTACGACGTCCGCCGCGGCAAAAAGGTCCTTTAGTTCGTCGGTGACATACTCGAACTGGCGGTATCCGGCTGTGCCGTCAAGCGTCGGGTAGGTCTTTCCTTTTCCGCACACATGAATTATCTGAAAGCGTTCAAGAAGCGCGGGAAGAACGGCGCGCACCGCGTCGTTTACATGAGCCGCGCCGAGGCTGCCGCCGATTATCATCAGTACGGGCTTCGATGTGTTAAAGCCGCAGAAATTAAGCCCCGCCGCCCTGTCGCCGCATAGAAGCTCCTGACGTATCGGGGAGCCTGTGAGGACTCCTTTGCTGTCAGGAATCATCTTGACGGTTTCGGGAAAATTGCAGCAGACCTTGAGCGCGTGCTTCTGACAAAGCCTGTTCGCAAGTCCGGGGGTCATGTCGGATTCGTGTATGATTACCGGGACCTTGCATTTTCCGGCCGCCATTACGACGGGAACGGCGACAAAGCCGCCTTTGGAAAATACGATGTCGGGCTTGATCTGTCTGATAAGTTTTTTGGCCTGAGAAAGTCCTTTGATAACGCGGAAAGGATCGGTCAGGTTCTTTATGTCGAGATACCGTCTGAGCTTGCCGGAGGAAATTCCGTAATAGGTCACGCCCAGTTCCTCC
>CAJTON010000017.1:32078-37895 GCA_910577605.1 uncultured Butyrivibrio sp. | reverse complement strand
GAGCCGATGTACGATACCTCGAAGCCCGCTTCTTTGAGATGCGGCAAAAGAGCGATATTGGGCGTTACATGACCTGCCGTTCCGCCGCCTGTAAGTACTATTTTTTTCATAAAATAAGCCTTTCGCTGATATTGCGCTGTTTTCTAAATAGTGGTGTACCCGAAGGGGATTTTTTATTCCTTATTTCTGAGACGCAGTATATTCGGCAAGTGCTTTGGCGAGCTGATCCGGGCATGATGTGGATTTTGCGCCGCACTTTATTCCGTCGAGCCTTTTTATCGCTTCGTCGACCTTCATTCCGGCGATAAGGCTCGCCACGCCCTGCGTATTGCCGGAGCAGCCTCCGACGAACTGTACGGATTTTATAGTGTCACCCTCTATGTCAAAACGGATTTCACTTGAGCAAACGCCCTTTGTCTTATAAGTATTCAAAGTTAAGCCTCCTGTAATATTATATTTAACGTTCTTTCCAAACAGTATAGCATATATGAGGAAAAAGTGGTATATTAAAATCGAAGTAAAATAACAGGAACGGAAAGCCACGTTCGGCGCATAGCGCCGCGCGGGAATGTCAGGAGGTATTCTATGACCGGAATAATTGGAGCGATGGACGAGGAGATAAATCAGCTTGTCGAGAAAATGACTGATGTCGAATCGTCGGAGATCGCGGGTATGGTTTTTAACAAGGGAAAATTAAACGGCAGGGACGTTGTTGTGGTGCGCAGCGGGATTGGCAAGGTGAACGCCGCCATGTGCACGCAGATACTCGCCGCGGTTTTTCATGTTGCCGCGGTGATAAACACAGGAATCGCGGGTTCGCTCAGAAATGAAATAAACATAGGCGACGTTGTGCTTTCAACGGACGCGCTTCAGCATGATGTGGACGCTACGGGCTTCGGCTACAAGCCGGGAGTCATTCCGCGCATGAAGACTTCGGTATTCGAGGCGGACGGCGGGCTTCGCAGGCTTGCGCATGAGGCTTGTAAAAGAGCGGTTCCCGATATAGGAGTGCATGACGGCAGAGTCGTCAGCGGCGACCAGTTTATAAGCGACAAGGCTGTGAAGGCAAGGCTGATAGAGCTTTTTGACGGCTGCTGTACGGAGATGGAGGGCGCGGCGATAGCGCAGGCGGCGTACCTTAACGGCATTCCGTTTCTTATAATAAGGGCGATCTCCGACAAAGCGGACGACAGCGCGACGATGGATTACGGCGAGTTTGAGAGGCGCGCGATAGACAATTCCGTGGCGCTTATGTGCGATATGATAGCGCATATTTAGATATTTTGTAAAAATTAGGCGAAGGAAAGCGGCTTTATACTTGTCCTCTTTTTGGTTATCATTAGTATAAGAAAATATAATCAGGAGGGCGAAAATGTATTTTTTTATTATGGCGGCAGCCGCTTTTTTGGCAGGACTGGCTATAAACACATTTTTAAGGAACCGCATGAACGAGCTGGTCAGGGAAGCGGAGAGCATTGAGCATACGGGCTTCGGCTTTTTCAGACAGATGAAGCTCAGGTACGAGAACTGCCTCAAAATGGGGCATGAGATAAATAATACGACTGCCTTTGCGGAAAAATATCTGGACAAGTACAAAATATACGGCGTTAAACTGAGCAATTTTGAAAAAGTATCCGCTTTTGCCTCCGGAATGTGCGTTGTGTGCGGAATCTGCGGCGCGCTGCTTGACAAATCCCACACGATGGAGTATCTTTTGGTTGGATTTCTTGCGATGTATATTATAAGCGGCACAAGGCGCTTGATAGATATTCCCGGAAAAAAGGAAAAAATAACCGTCAATCTGGTGGATTATTTTGAAAACCGCTTTCCGGCGGCGACGGCGGAACCGCCGCGCAGAACGGAGAGAGAACAAGAGGACGGGCCTCAGGTCAAAAAAAGCCGCCCCAAGGAATTCTCGGCTGAAGAAAAAAAGCTCATAGACGAGATTTTAAGGGAATATTTGGGTTGATTAATTTGAAATAATCAATTATAATGTATATCGATTTTCAGTTATGCAAGACAAAGGAGAATGATGAGATGGCTAAAATAACATTTGATTACTCGAAGGCTGCCGAATTTATAACAGCCGGCGAAATAGAAGCAATGAAGAAGGAGGCGCTTGACGCTAAGAAGGTTCTTGTTGACAGAACCGGCGCGGGCAACGACTTTCTCGGCTGGATCGACCTTCCCGTAAATTATGACAAGGAGGAGTTCGCGAGAATAAAGGCGGCGGCAAGGAGGATACAGGGCGATTCCGACGTGCTTGTGGTTATAGGAATCGGCGGTTCGTATCTTGGCGCCAGGGCGGCGATCGAATTTTTAAGGCACAGTTTTTACAACAATATCACGAAGGACGAGAGAAAGACGCCGGAGATATATTTTGTCGGCAACAATATAAGCAGTACCTATATCGCGGGACTTATCGACGTTATAGGCGACAGGAATTTCTCGGTGAATATAATTTCCAAATCCGGAACCACTACGGAGCCGGCGATCGCTTTTCGTATCTTCAAGGAAATGCTTGAGAGAAAGTACGGGCATGACGAGGCTGTAAAGAGAATTTACGCGACCACCGACAAGGCTAAGGGGGCGCTTAAAAATCTTGCGGACGCCGAGGGCTATGAGACCTTCGTCGTACCGGACGACGTGGGCGGAAGATTCTCGGTGCTCACAGCGGTAGGACTTCTTCCCATCGCTGTAAGCGGCGCGGACATCGGCAAGCTCATGCAGGGAGCCGCAGAGGGCAGAAAACTCGCGCTTGAGAGCGATTTTGAGGATAACGATTCGTTAAAGTATGCGACGATCAGGAACATACTTTTAAGAAAGGGCAAATCCATTGAGATCGTCGCAAACTATGAACCCAGCCTTCACTATATATCGGAATGGTGGAAGCAGCTTTTCGGAGAGAGCGAGGGCAAGGACGAGAAGGGTATTTTCCCGACTGCCTGCGATTTCACGACCGACCTTCATTCTATGGGACAGTTCATTCAGAACGGAACCAGAATAATGTTCGAAACGGTTATGAATGTGGAAACTCCCAGATGCGAGCTTATTGTCGGACTTGAGGAGGCAAACATCGACGGTCTGAATTATCTTGCCGGCAAGAGCATCGACTTTGTGAACAAGAGTGCCATGATGGGCGTTATGGTTGCGCATACAGACGGAAGCGTGCCCAATCTCATGGTCAATATACCTGAGCAGAACGAGTTTTATCTCGGAGAGCTTTTCTATTTCTATGAGTTCGCGTGCGGCGTAAGCGGATATATCCTCGGCGTTAATCCCTTTAACCAGCCGGGCGTTGAGAGCTACAAGAAAAATATGTTCGCGCTGCTCGGAAAGCCGGGATATGAGAAGGAAAGAGAAGAGATCAAGGCAAAGCTTGGAAAGTAAGAAGTTAAGAGCATATGTTAAAGCCCCTTTCGCGTGGAGAAGCGCGGAAGGGGCTTTTTGGCGGAACAATTATGGTGTAAATAAAAATAATACAAAAGACATCAGATAATCCGACCATTTTGTTGACATCAACAAAATGGCGAGAGTCAAAGCAGCTCTTAAGGTATTGGTTATTGGCGAAATATCAAAAAACAGTTAGACGAAGAAGTAGTGCAGGGCTTATAATTTCGCGCCTACCCTTCCTCAATGATCTGTATCTCCAGATAATCAAAATCTATATGTTCTATAAAATTATCCTGACCGAATCTTGTTTTGGAGTGACGCTTGAAATCGTTGACCGTAGGTTCAAGCCAGATGGGGACCGCCAGATCAAATTCGTAGCAGGCGTCCTCAAGGGCTGCAAAGACCTTCTGCGTGCGCGAGCGTTCGTCCTCATAGGCGATAACGGTATCGCGAAGCATATGATTATCCTTGAAAATCTTGCACCATATTCTGAACATATCTTTTTTACCTCACTTTGCGGCTTGCGCCGCCGATAAATGTAGTCTATACTATTTTTAAAATAAAATCAACGGAACTTTGGACATAATTTATTTCGGGAGATTCACAATGGAAGGCAATGAAAGACGGCAGAATATAATAGGAATGCTTAAAGGCAGCGCCGAGCCGATGTCGGGGACCGCGCTTGCGGCGAGGCTGGGAGTCAGCAGACAGGTGATCGTGCAGGATATAGCTCTTTTGCGCGCCGTGGACAAAAATATTATCTCCACTAACAAAGGATATATGTATTTTGCGCCGGATATGGGCAAATTTAAGCGGACGTTCAGCGTCTGCCATACGGACGGGGATATGAGGGACGAGCTTACCTGTATTGTCGATAACGGCGGAAAGGTGCTTGACGTTGTGGTTGAGCACGGCGTTTACGGGACGATAACGGCGGATCTCCAGATCGCTACAAGGCGCGACGTGAACGAGTTTATGGACAGGATAGGCACGGAGACGTCAAAGCCTCTCAACATTCTGACGGACGGGAGACATTATCACACCGTCGAGGCGGACTCGGAGCGAACGCTTGATATTATTGAAAAGGAATTAAAGCAAAAAGGGTACTTGATTTAAATTTTATACTGTGGTAAACTTGCTTAAACTGACAAGACAGCTGACAATGCAGTTGGCGCCGTATTACACGGACAGTTAAAAAGCAGACGAAACAGGAGAGAATGAAAATGAAAGGAATAAAGAAATATTTACACAGAGTTTTTATCGACGGGTTCAGCGGAATGGCGCTCGGCTTGTTTTCAACTCTGATAATAGGCACGATCGTCGGACAGATCGCGTCGTTTGTGCCGGGAACGGTCGGACTTTACATGAAATACGCCAGCAATATCGCCAAGAGCCTTATGGGAGCGGGCATAGGAGTCGGCGTAGCGAGCAAATACAAGGAAGGACCGCTTGTTACGGTTTCGGCGGCGGTCGTGGGAATGATAGGCGCGTTTCCGACGGCGTTCGCTGCGGGGACCGAGGTGCTTACCTCCGCGATAAATCTCGGCTCTCCGGGAAATCCTTTGAGCGCGTTTATAGCGGCTTATGTGGCGATCGAGATAGGACATCTTATTTCGGGCAAAACTCCGGTGGACATTATCCTTACGCCGCTCGTGGTGATAGCGGCAGGTTCTGCGGTCGCTTTTCTTACGGGACCGTACATAAACAAATTTACGACATGGCTCGGAAGCTTGATAACCATAAACGTCGAACAGCATCCTCTCGTGGGCGGAATGCTTGTGTCGTCGCTTATGGGAATTTTCCTTACTCTTCCGATAAGCTCGGCGGCAATAGGCGTAGTGCTGGGGCTTGACGGACTTGCGGCGGGCGCCGCGACGATAGGCTGCTGCTGTCAGATGGTGGGCTTTGCGGTTATGAGCTACCGTGAAAATAAAGTCGGAGGTCTTATTTCGCAGGGAATAGGTACGTCTATGCTTCAGATGCCGAATATTGTCAAGAACCCGCGCGTATGGATCCCGCCTATTTTATCGAGCATAATGCTTGCGCCGCTTTCGACGCTTGTGTTTAAGATGCACAGCAATCCGGTAGGTTCGGGAATGGGTACGTCTGGACTTGTCGGACAGTTTTCCGCTTACGGCGTCATGGTTTCCGAGGGGATGAAGCCCATTGTGGCGCTGGGAGAAATAGCGCTTATGCACTTTGTGTTGCCCGCGATTCTTACTTTAGCGATCGCTGAGGGAATGCGCAAGGCAGGATGGATAAAGAGCGGCGACTTGAAGCTTGAGGTTTAAAATCTTCTTTTACGGCACAAAATACTTGTGAACACCAATCAAATGTTTTATAATAGACACTGGGTGAGGTTTTCGAGCCTGAGGTGTGTATTACGACATAACTATATGATCCAGGTTTGCGCTTGGAAGGAGG
>CAJTON010000017.1:30775-32058 GCA_910577605.1 uncultured Butyrivibrio sp. | reverse complement strand
AATATTCTTAACGGCGACCTTGCCAGTCTGAGGGTGTACCGCAGTCTGGCGCAGGAGTATGACGACGCGAAGGCAATGTGCAGTCAGTCGGCGTCGGAGGAGAAGCGGCTGGAGAAGGAGCTTTCGCTTTGCAGAAAAAACCTTAAGGATAATATTGAAAGCACGGTTAAGAAAAGACGTGCGGAGGTTGCCGATAAGTTTGACGAGGAGATAGGCAAGAGCCAGGACAGGCTTAAAAAAGTCAGGGCAAAACGCGAGAAGGCCAAGGATAAAGGCGTTAAGGGCAGGATAGCCGAGGAAACTTCCGACCTTACGGAGCAGAATAAGGAGCTTAAGAAAAACATTAAGCATTCTCTCAGGGAAGCTCATCTTCCGGGATTTTGCGGCAGCGGTTTTTACTTTATGCTTTATTTTACAAAAGGCGCCGCGGAAGTGTTCGGGTGCGCCCTGATGATAATCCTTATGTTCCTGCTTCTGCCCGCGGCGGTCTATGTGGCGCTGCCTTTGGAGAAGCTGCCGGACGCATGGACGATACCGTCGTTTGCCATAACGTATTTTGTGGTGATCCTGATAGTATTTTTCATATACAAGATCGTCGGGGATATGACCAAGCATAAGCATGTCGAGGAGCTTAGAACCATAAGGGGGCTTCACGACAGGATAGTCAGCAATAAAAAACAGATAGCGGTGATACGCCGCTCGATTACCCGCGATAAAAATGAGGAAATGTACGGACTTGGGGATTTCGATTCGCAGATAAGGGACATTGAGGCGGAGATAGGGCAGATAACGGCGGATAAGGACGCAGCGCTTAAAAATTTTGACGAGATTTCGAGCGCCGAGGTCAGGTCTGAGATCAAGAGCCGGGAGATGCCGAGGATAAACGAGCTTGAGGCGAGTTACAGCGAGATGGCGAAGCATCACGCGAGCCTTGAGGACAGCGTAAAGACTTTAGGTCTTAAGATTTCGACGGAGTATGAGGCGTTCCTAGGCAAGGACTTTACGGATACGGCTAAGCTGGACGAGCTTATTTCGATAATGGAATCAGGAAGGGCGTCCACGGTTTCCGAGGCAGTGTCGGTTTTCAGGACGAGGACTTAGGAAAACCGTGGTCATAGCGGACTTCAGAATGAACGTAATAATATGAGAAAAAGGTATGTCGGCGCGGATAAACGCAGACATACCTTTTTGCGCCGTCGGCGCTTTTGAACGGGCGTATGAATTTTTTTGGCATATCCCGCATGGGCGGGCATATAATTTCACAGGGGCATTACATTTCAAAA
>CAJTON010000017.1:24867-30765 GCA_910577605.1 uncultured Butyrivibrio sp. | reverse complement strand
TCCGAGATTCCGTACAGGACCGCTTTGCTTATCGTATCCGCAAGGCGCATAACCTGCGAAAGTCTTGTGGTCTGAAGGAGGAGGGATTCCATCATGCCGGAGAAATTGACTATTCCGGTTATGTGGATGTCGCCTACGTCGGGAAGCTCCTTATTTACGCCGAGACCGGGGCGCAGGGGACCGTTGCCGAGCGTGATATAGCCGATATGGTCCTTTGTTCCGAGCGAGGCGTCGATCGCGAGTATAAAAGGATTGCTGTGCAGGGAATATATTTCGTCAAGCTTTTCTGCGAGGTTCGCGGCGTGAACCGGACTTTGCAGAGTGCCGTATATCGACACGTCAGCCATATGGTATTTTTCAAGCTTGTAGCCGATAAGCGGACCGAGGCTGTCGCCTGTCGAGCGGTCGCTCCCTATGCACAGCACCACGATTTCCCTTGAGTATATGCGGTGCCGCCTGAACATGGCGATAAGCTGTTCTTTCAGTTCGTACGGCGACTTGGGAACATCCGAGTCAAAATAGATTGTCTGCGACGATTGCTTTGCGGTCCGGTATGCGTTTGCCGGCTTGTCTGGCTTGGTCTGAAGCATTACAAGCAAGTCCTCTCCTTGATTTTTTTGAAAAATTACCTTAGAAGTGTATGGAAAAACCTGTGAATTTATGCAGTAATATTTACGACTAAATAAGACATATTGCGAGTTTTGGCGGGACTGGAAAATATTTTAAGTCAAATAATATATAAAAATTAAAAAAAACTAATGATTTTAGCGACATAAAATGATAAAATCAAAATACGGGAATGTGTTAGAATACAGGAGAGCGGTTCGCGGGGAATTTAGGCAGGAGGAAAACAAATGGGAAACAATATCAATTTGCCGAGGAATATAAGACAGATAGGAACGGATAAAGGAAGCCGTAAGGTATATATAGAGGATTATGTACATTCTTTTATAAGGGACACGCTGGTTGACGATTACGACGACGGCGCGGTGGGCGTGCTGCTCGGAGAAGCAAAGTCCGACGGCGATACGTCGTACATATTTGTAAGAGGAGCGATCGAGGTCATAAACGCCGCGGTCTTTACGGATAAGATAGCGTTCACCGAGGAGACGTGGCCGATAGTAAGAAGCCACATTTCGCAGTATTTCGCGGGATTTGATATAGTGGGATGGTATCTCGTGTCCTCAAAAATAACGCAGGACAGCCTTTATGTGATAAACAAGGCGGACGCGGAGAGCTTTGAGAATGCGGACAGCGTATTTTTCATGGTCGATCCCGAAACGAAGGAGGATTTTTTCTACGAAAAGTCGGCGGGCGGACTGTCGCAGCTTTCCGGATATACGGTATTCTATGAGCGCAACGAGAAAATGCAGACGTATATGAGCGAGTTCAGGGGAAACGCGCCGCGCCGCGAATCAAGGGAGCCGGAGGAGCCTGCCGGCGGAGAGTACCGCAAGCTTGCCGGGGGCGATGGCAAAAATAATATTTCCAAGAGCGTCAAGGGCCACCTTACTTTTATATATGCGCTAAGTATGCTATTGATAATAGTTGTTCTGGTAATCGGTGTAAACGCGATAAATAAGCACGACAGGACGGACGGCAGCTCCAGAACCACTGCGGACAGGGAGGTAAACGCCGAACCAAAGACCACGGACGCCGAGAGCGTGCCGGTGAACTCGGTTACTGGCGACGTGACATCCTCCGGCGTCAAGGAAACGACTTCCGGAACGCAGGAGACCGAGGCACCGACGGAAAAGCCTACTGAAGCGCCGACGGAAAAGCCTACCGAAGCGCCTACCGAGGCACCGACAGAGGCTCCCACACAGCCCCCGTATCAGTTATATACTGTCCAGTCCGGGGACACTCTTTTGAAAATATGCAGGGAGTATTACGGAAGGGAGTCTATGGAGGATGCGAGAAGGATACTTGATTATAACGGACTTACCGATACGTCGCAGATTCTGCTTGGTATGGAGTTGAAAATACCTAATTAAGAGGGAAGTTATTACAGTTGGCGGATATAAGGCAATACAGAAAAGAGAAAAAAAACAGTCTCGCAAAGGACGCTGAGGCGCAGAACGACGGAGAGTATGACGACGGAAGACTGAAGAAGCACCGGCTGCGGATAAAGCTTATCGCGGCGGCCGCAGCGCTGGTTGTCGTGCTGGTCGTCGTTTTATGCGTTGTAAATTACAGTTCGGGCTATAAATCTTACGCAGTACATAATTCGGCGGCGCGCAACGATAACGGTTACGCGAAGTATATGGATTTTGGCAGCGGATATGTGAGGTGCAGTAAAGACGGCATTGCGATGTATTCGTATGACGGGGTGCAGCAGTGGAATAAAACGTATGAGATGAAAAGTCCCCTTACAGATGTCTGCGGTCACTATATGGCGGTTGCCGATACTGACGGGAATCAGATACATCTTTTTGACAGAAGCGGATATATTTCAACGGTTGACACAGCTTTGCCGATAATGCAGATAAGGGTTTCGGAGAAGGGTACGGTCGCCGCGATTCTTGAGGATACAAACGCCGCGTACATAAGACTGTACGATTCCGAGGGAACGCAGATATACAACATCAAGTCCACCGTTGCAGGAAACGGGGTCCCGGTAAGCATGGACGTGTCGCCCGACGGACATCTGCTTATAGTTTCGTATACCGCGGTTGAAGAACAGAAGCTTGCTACGAGCGTTGTTTTTTATAATTTCGGAGAGGTAGGTCAGAGCGAGGTCGAGCGAGTGGTCGGCGGCTATGACACATACGGGGAGCAGCTGGTTGCCGACGTGAAGTTTATGGGAGGCAAGGCAGCGGTCGCTGTAGGTGAAAATACCGTAAGCTTTTTTAAAGTAGGGGAATATCCTAAGCTAATGGCGGACGTGAAGCAGGAGCATACGGTCGATAAGGTTTTGTATTCCGATAAATATGTCGGGCTTGAGTATACGGATTCCGATAATGTACGCAGGGTTGACGTTTATGATACGTCGGGCAGCCTTACCGCTGCATTTAAAGCGGACGGAAATTATTCACAGTATATTTTTGCGGGCGACGCGCTGCTTATGTACGGGGAGAGCAGTCTTAAACTTGTAAACATGAAGGGCAGGACTCTTTTTGACGGAAGCATCGAGGAGGGTATCGTTGAGATGATTTCCGTTTCCGGAGACAATGAGTACATCTGTCTCGGACCCGATAAGCTTATGATGATAGAATTCAAACACGGAGGATGATATGAACTGGACATTGATTGCCGTTTTGGCGGTTATTTTAATAAGTACGATAATAGGAATGTATAAGGGCATAATCAAAATGCTTTTTTCATGCGTATCCGTAATTCTTGTGGTGCTGATAACGAGCATCGCCGCGCCGCATATCGCCGGATTCGTGAAGTCGCATACTGAATGGGACGAGGCGGTAAGGGAAAGGACGGAGAGTTATTTTGAGCAGAACGGCATTCTTATGAGCGCGGACAGTCAGATAGATACCGACGAACTTCCGCTCCCCGCTACGATAAGGGATAGCATTGCCGAATCCGCCGAGGGATATTTGCAGAAGGGCTACGACGTGTACAACCGCTATATAGTCGATACCGCCGCAGGGATCATTTTTTCCGCAATCGTATACGCCGCCGTTTTCGTGCTGCTTATGATAATATTCGCGGTCGTGAGCGCTATCCTTAATCTTGTCAGCCGTCTGCCGGTGCTTAAACAGATCAACAAGCTTACCGGAGCGATAGTCGGTGCGCTGTTAGGCTTCCTTGTCGTATGGGTGCTTTTCATAGTGCTTACTGTGTTCGGAAACCACCCGTTTGCCGCTGCGGTGTTTGAGGATATTAATTCCAATCCGGTTCTGCTGTTTTTATACGACAAAAATATTCTGCTCCATTCGCTTCTGAATCTTTTTTAAATAATGTCTTGACGGCGTAAAATTATACTGATATAATGTAGAAGCTGTTAAGGCATAGGGCGAGTTAGCCAAGTGGTAAGGCGTGGGACTGCAACTCCCTGATCGTCGGTTCAAATCCGTCACTCGCCTCTGGATATATACCCCGGGAACAATATGTTTTCGGGGTTTTCTTTATCATCGCGCACAGCGCGTCGCGCTGTTGCGGGCGCGGGTATGAATTTATACGCAAAGGAGCGTTTATATGGAGTTTGAGCTTGGCGATATTATAAAAATGAAAAAACCCCATCCCTGCGGAAGCAACGAGTGGGAAGTCCTTCGCGTGGGCGCGGATTTCCGTCTCAAGTGCGTGGGCTGCGGACATCAGGTGATGCTCGCGCGCAGGCTTGTGGAGAAAAACGTGCGCGGTGTGCGCAGAGCGGAAAAGTCCGAATAAAAAAAGCTTGCATTATATTACTTTATATGGTATCATATGTTTTCGTGATATAAAGATTATATTCCTTGCTCCTTGTCTGCGACAGGGGGCCACAAGACCAGAAGGAGGTGCAGTACAGCATGAACAAGTATGAATTAGTAGTCGTTGTTAACGCGGTTATTGAGGACGACGTAAGAACGGCTGTCATCGAGAAGGTTAAGGAGCTTATCTCCCGTTTCGGAGGAACCGTTACAGGTGTTGACGAACAGGGTAAGAAGAGACTTGCTTACGAGATCCAGAAGATGAACGACGGCTTTTATTACTTTATCCGTTTTGATGCGGAAGCGACAGCTCCGGCAGAGCTTGAAGCTCAGCTTCGTATCATGGACAATGTTCTCAGATATTTATGCGTTAAGGTAGAGGAATAATCGCTGAATCGGTTCGGGGCAGTGTGCCGGACCGGGAGTGGAGGCAGATATGAATAAAGTTATCTTAATGGGAAGACTCACGAGGGACGCTGAGGTCAGATATTCGCAGGGGGCAAGCCAGACGGCGGTCGCAAGATTTTCAATCGCGGTTGACAGAAGATTCAAGAGGGACGGAGAGCCCGACGCGGACTTCTTTAACTGTACGGCTTTCGGCAAGCAGGCGGAGTTTGTTGAGCGTTATCTTCACAAGGGAACCAAGATAGTTCTGAGCGGACGTGTTCAGAACGACAATTATACCAATAAGGACGGACAGATGGTTTACAGTGTACGTATTATGGTGGACGAGATCGAGTTTGCGGAGAGCAAGGCGGCGTCAGGCGACGGCGGATATGCTCCCGCGGCAGGCAGACCGGCGCCCAGCGCGGCGGGGGATGGATTTATGAACATTCCCGACGGAGTGGACGACGAGGGACTGCCCTTTTAAAAGTTTTATAGAATAAATTGCAAGGAGGTCATTAGAAATGTCTAATCCTAGAGAAGGCAAGGGCGATTCTCCGATGAAGAAGAGAATGGGCCGCAGGAGAAAAAAAGTTTGCGTATTTTGCAGCGACAGCGCCAACAACGCTATCGACTACAAGGATGTCAATAAATTAAAGAGATTTGTATCAGAGAGAGGAAAGATCCTTCCCAGAAGGATTACAGGCACATGTGCAAAGCACCAGAGAGCGCTTACTGTAGCGATCAAAAGAGCAAGGCATATCGCGCTTCTTCCTTATTCGCTTGATTAATAAAGACGCAGCGAAAACAGGCTGTCCGCATGGACAGCCTGTTTTTTATCCGCCGCGTAATATTCCGCGTTATTATCCGAATTTCCGAAATTTAAAGCAATCCGCAAAGCTCGTCATAAATTGACGCGCAGCTTTCGTCAATCAGACCGAAATCCATTTCCTTGTAACACCACATGGCGCGTCCGATTCCGTATTTTTCAAAAACCGAATGGATATCTTTTATCCATGCAAGCTTATATTCGGGCGCCGCGAGGTCGATAACGCCGTACTCGCCGCAGTAAAGAGGAACATTGCGTTCATCTGCGGCGCGTATTGCCTCGTCAAAGAGGGGCAGCAGCAGATCGGTCCCGGAGGCAGAGGGA
>CAJTON010000017.1:17049-24826 GCA_910577605.1 uncultured Butyrivibrio sp. | reverse complement strand
GACTGCTCAATGTATTCTTTAGCCGTCAGAGGGTATGAGGTCCTGAAGGACGTATCCATGCCGCCGACCCAGTGTCCGCCCTGATGCGTAAAAATCATAGGCTCATAAAAATGGAAGGAATATACTATCCTGTCGTCAGGCGGAGGTAAAATATTTTTTACCGAAGAAATGCTGTTGAAATTGGTTCCGCCTATAAGGATCCAGTTATGCGGAGCAAGATTCCTTATTCTTGCGACAGCTTTCGCGGCAAGCTCATTCCAGACTCCGTTTATGGAGTCATCCGAAACTTCATTCAGCAGATCGAAGGCAATAAAATCATATTTCCCGTAGTGGGCGGCAAGTCTGCTCCAAAGAGCAAGAAACCTGTTCTGCAAGGGCTCGCTTTCAAAAAAGCCGCCGCAGTTTGCCGCATCGTCAAATACATAACCCGCGGTTTTGTGGAGGTCAAGAATCATGTTAAGCCCGTACATTGAGCACCATTCCACACAACGGTCAATGTATTTATAGCCTTCGGGTATCGGGGTGCCGTCCTCCTGTTCAACAAGATTATAGTCGATAGGAAGGCGTACATGATCGGCGCCAATTTCTTTGATTTTCTTTAAATCCTCTCCGGTAATAAAACTCTCCATGTGTTCTTTTTCCAATTTGCACTGCGAAAGCCAGCCGCCGAGATTGATTCCTTTGCAAAATCCTGTAAATTTTTTCATGGCAGTAAGTCCTTTCTCTGTTTTATGAGCATATAATATTTCTTTTTTTTGTAAAGATATATAAAATTCGTTGTAAAAAAATAAAATATGTTGCACAATAAAAAAGAGGTGATTTTAGTATGAGCATGAACAGAGAATTAAATTCAAGGCTTTTTACACAGCGGGAGGAGCAGCTTGCGCATGTGGAATATAAAGATGAGTTCGGATTTTACAATAAAGTGGTTCAGGGAGATATTGAGGAAATTAAGAAAGCTTTTGTAAGTCCCGATAATGTGAAAATCTATGACGAACCGCGCTACGGACGGCTTTCAAAGGATTCGCTGCGCAATATGCGGTATCATTTTGTCGTTTCGGTTTCTCTGATAACGAGACTTTGCGTGGAGCATGGTCTGGAGCGCGAGCTAGCGTACACGTTGAGCGACCTTTACATAGGTAAAATGGACCTTTTGCAGAAAGCGGGCCAGATCATTGAGCTTCACAACGAAATGCTTCTGGACTTTACGTCAAAAATGGCGGATATCCCCAAAACCTCCGTATATTCCGTTCAGGTCGTGCGCGCGATCGAGCATATATACAGACACCGGAACGAACGCCTTACCGTGGAATCGGTTGCGTCCGCGCTTGGCGTCAACCGCAGCTATATGTCTGCTCTTTTCGCCAAAGAAACCGGACGCAGCATGAGCGGTTTTATACGCAGCGAGAAAATAAAGGCGGCTGCCAACATGCTTAAATTCTCTGATTATTCGTATGCCGAGGTCGCCGAATATTTCGGGTTTGCCTCGCAGAGCCATTTTATTCAGTGCTTCAGAAAGGAAATTGGCGTAACTCCTAGGGAGTACAGGAAAAAATACTGGGGCTCGGGAATGGAACTGTAAGGTGGAAAATGCATGGCTATTGCACAGAGAGATTGTACTATTAAATTTAAAGCTGTAATTTATATTTCGACAAAAAATATTTGACAAGAGAATTATGGAAAGGTATAGTTAATGTGTAGAATACTCAAAGGAGAAGCTTACAAATATGCATAAGAGATTAGGCGCAGTCATAGGCATTGCGCTGTCGTTGATATTTTTATCTAATTCGGCGGTAATGGCAGAGGATGCGACAGCGGAGGAATCGTCGGAGGAAATTTTCGATATAAACGCTTTGATCGGGGCGGCAGTTGAACGGGCGATTACTTCGGAGACAAGGGTTTTCACGGACACCGTTTCTCAGGAGCAATATGGGAATATGCGTTTGACATGGCAGTATTCGGGAACGGAATTCAGCGACCTGCTCACGGATATAGACGCGCAGGATTTTCATGCGCATTACGGGTATGACGGAGATTTCCGGCGGATATCAAAGAATGTGGACGGAATAACAACATATTATGTATGGAGTGGCGACGGAGCGCTTGTCAGCGAGGTAAATGATAATTACACCGTAAATTACAGATATGCGCAGGGTTTCCTTATCGGTTTTGAGTATGATTCAGAGGTATATGAGTATATTTTTGACGAGGACTTTACGATAACCGGATTAAGGCATAACGATTCGGTTATTTGCGAATACGAATATAGGGACGGGGCGCTTTGCGCTGTATATCAGCTTGATAAAAACGGCGGCAGATTTCTAAACACGGATCCGCTGTATGCCGGAAATGTAAACGGATACAAATATAAAAGCAATTATGTGGATAGTGAAACAGGGTGGATCTACAGCGGACGTTATGCAGATTGGGAAAAAGGCAGATATGTCGACGGGCTTGCCTGCGCGGATATGCAGCGGTACATAGAAGAGGCAGGAGATATAACGCCTGAAATTATGTACCGTATTAATGATATAGGGTTTGGCGGCAGGAAGAGTGGCATATCTGACGGGAATGTGAGCGTGGCTGCATACAGTTCCGCGGCAAGCGTTGTGCCGTATGTAGAGCAGTTAGATAAAGTATCCAAAACCATATGGTTTGAATCTCCAAAAGATGCGTTGGATCAGACCGGGGTGGCGCAGGTGATTCAGAACCGCATGGCAAGAGATTCGCGCTCCGCATTTGAGGTAATAAGTAATGCGGATGACTTCGCGGCATATCAAAGAGTGTTGACAGGGCAGCTTCCCGACACGACCTCCCCCGTATGGAGTCAGGCGTTGGAGAACGCAAGAAGACTGATAAATAAGACTTCGCTTGTATATCAAAGCTCGTGGTTTGATAATGTGTATAATTTTAAAGGACTTAATAAATCAGTTGTAGATGCTTACCCTAAGTTTAAATATATGAACGGAACTAAATGGTACGCAAGAGTGGGAACGAAAAACGGAGATGTATATGTACCGGTCAAAGATATTTACACTGTGGTCAATGAGAACGGAGCATCTTATGTTGGAGGATATATTACATCTATAGAGACATTGGCTTCGTTGGATGTAAGATATGGAAAAATGTATAAATATAATGTTTTTTATAAGTTTGTATAACAAGGGGGAGATAAATATGAGAAATTTTCGGAAAAAATCAGTGCTTTTGTGGCTTGCTTTATCTATGGCAGTGCTGATATCCGGCTGCGCTTCGCCGAACAACGGCAGTGTTGATGAGAGTAAGGGGACGGGAGCGGAGCAGACGACGGAAAGCGCCACGGAGAAGATAACGGAGCAGGTTACAGAAAAGCTGACGGAGAGCGTCACCCATGAGCCAAAGGAAACAAAGCCCGAAGGACCCGAAATAATGAGCATAACCTCTTGGTCTGAGCCGGATATAAGCGATTTCAGGGAGGTTTTTTATCCGGGCTTTGAGCTTGAAACGGCAGTGATCGACGGTAAAAGCTACCGCAAATTTGTCGCGGATAACGGCTGGTATATAATCGATAAGAGTAAAAAATTCTGGGAGGAAGATTGTATTATAGAGATTGGGAAGGATGGGAAAGGCAAAGAATATCCGATCGGTGACACGATAGGCGGAATAAGTCTTGACATTCTAAGGCGCGATGCATATTCTGTGCATGGAGGTCAAACCTCCGTTGCACCGAGACTTTTCTGGTCGGATGTTACCGGCGACGGACAGGAGGATATATGCATCCGCATTGATTATTTTGATTTTGAAAATTGGTTAATGGGTAAGACAGCCAGATGCAATCTTTATGTTTATGACTGCGCAAATGATAATTTCATTACCATTGCCGGAGACAGTCTGCATGAACAGTTTAAAAACGAAATTACGATAAGCGACACCGTTGACAGTGAAGACGGAGATTTGTCGCTGTCGGTTACGGAATCCGGCGAAAAACGGGATTTTATTTTGGAAAACAAAATTAGCGATGACAGGGTTGTTGACGGCTGCTGGTTGGATAAGGACGCGCAGTATGTTATGGTTCGTGAAGGAAAAATTAGCGCGGGATACTGGATACGGATAACTACCAGACCGGAGTCCGGCTGGAATGGAGTTGACGGATCAATTACTGACGGCCCCTTGGTATACAAGACGCTTGAATATAACGCCGAAAAAGGCTTTTTTGAGCCGACGGGAAAGGCGCAGATGGAGCTTATTGATTCATTTAAGTATGCGGACACTGAGGATTTCAAAAGCGTATACTGGGAAAACTATATAAAAGAACATAGGGAGTAACAGAAAGCAGAATAGTTCTTATATATAAACAATCAAAACCGGACGAAAAGCGTTATGCTTCGTCCGGTTTTTGTATTCAAAAAATCCAAAAAGCAGATTTCTCTTTTAAAGCGTCAAGGTATACGTCATGCTGCCCGCTATTTCGATTTCCTGCGCAAGTCCGGCGAGCTTTACCTTGCAGG
This sequence comes from uncultured Butyrivibrio sp., assembly GCA_910577605.1. GTDB lineage: Bacteria > Bacillota > Clostridia > Lachnospirales > Lachnospiraceae > Eshraghiella. The sequence goes on along the minus strand of CAJTON010000017.1, from coordinate 20,339 downwards.
GCTTTTTGGTGTCAACGGTGATATTGACGGTATTCTGTGCGCGGATGGCTTTGATATGCGCGACCGGAGTTTTATCCATTGCGTACACCGCGGTCTCGGCTGTGTCGATAAGCCCCATTATATAGAAAACAAGATTTTCCGAGTAGTCGTATTCGGGACCGGGCGCGTCGGGATTAACGGCGATTATGCTGTTTTCCCTCGCAAGAAGCGGAATATGCAGGTAATCTATTTGCTCGGAGTACCATTTGCCGCCCTCGTATTCCCTGCCTGTGAGAAAATCCGTCCAAAGCCCTTCGGGAAGATAGAAGGAGGCTTCGCTTCTGTCGTTGAAGACCGGAGCGACAAGAAGCGAGTCGCCGAGCATATACTGCTTGTCGAGGTATGCTGTATTGCGGTCCTCCGGAAATTCAAGGACCATGCTTCGCATCATCGGCACGCCGGTCTCGCAGGTGTAAATGGCATTTCTGTAAAGATACGGCATCAGCGAAGCTTTAAGTCTTGTGAAGGTCCTTACGACGTCTACGGCTTCCTCGTCATACGCCCACGGAACGCGGTAGGACTGGCTGCCGTGAAGTCTTGAGTGGGTCGAGAGCAGACCGAACGCCGCCCATCTTTTGTACACGTCGGGGGTGGAGGTGTGCTCGAAGCCGCCTATGTCGTGGCTCCAGAAGCCGAAGCCGGACATACAGAGCGAAAGACCGCCCCTTAAACTTTCTTCCATGGACTCGTAGTCCGACCAGCAGTCGCCGCCCCAGTGAACGGGGAACTTCTGACCGCCTACGGTCGCCGAGCGCGCGAACAGCACCGCTTCGTCCTTGCCGCGCTTGCGCTCAAGAAGCTCGTAAACGGTTTTATTGTAAATATAAGAATAATAATTGTGCATTTTATAGGGGTCGGAGCCGTCGAAATACACCACGTCCTTGACGGGGATCCTTTCGCCGAAGTCGGTCTTGAAGCAGTCCACGCCCATATCGAGCAGAGCCTCAAGCTTGTCCTGAAACCATTTGCGGGCGTCAGGATTGGTGAAATCCACGATCGCCATTCCGGGCTGCCACATATCCCACTGCCATGTGTCGCCGTTCGCGCGCCTGATAAAATAACCCTTTTCGTGCCCTTCTTTGAAAAGAACGGATTCCTGTCCTATATAGGGATTTATCCAGACGCATATATTCAGCCCCTTTGCTTTCATTCTTCGCATCATGCCCGCGGGGTCGGGAAATACCCTGTCGTCCCATATAAAATCGCACCAATGGAACTCCTTCATCCAGAAGCTGTCAAAATGAAACGTACGCAAGGGAATGCCGCGGTCAAGCATACCGTCCACAAAGCTCATGACCGTAGCCTCGTCGTAATTGGTAGTAAAAGAAGTCGAAAGCCATAGTCCGAAGGTCCACGGAGCGGGGAGCGCGGGTCTGCCCGAAAGAGCGGTATATTTCATCAGCACGTCCTTCATGGCCGGACCGTCGAAAACAAAGTAGTCGAGATAGTCTCCGGGTACGGAAAATTCGGTTCTGGTAACCGTCTCCGTGCCGATTTCAAATTCGACCTTTTCGGGGTGGTTGACCAAAACGCCGTATCCTTTATTTGAAATTAAAAAGGGAATGCTTTTGTAGGACTGCTCGGTGCTTGTTCCGCCGTCCTCGTTCCATATCTCCACGCTCTGCCCGTTTTTGACAAAGGGCGTGAAATGTTCGCCGAGCCCGTAGATAAGCTCGCCCACGCCTATGCTTAGCTGCTGGCGTATATATGTATCCTTCATATCCCCCTTGTCGTAAGCCAGCCCACGCCAGTTTGTTTTCATAAGCGCGAGGTCTTTGCCGGAGCATTTGGTAAGCACTCTGCCGCCGCTTCTGTACGTCATGGAAAAGGGAAGCTTTGCTATGTCAAGCGTAAGGCTTCCGCTTGTTACGCTTATTTTTTCGCCGGTATTTTCAACGGTGAGAATTTCTCCGTCTCCAAGAGCAAGCTCAAATTCGGGAGCTTTGCGTATTTTTCCGAGATGGTGTGCCGTCTGCACGCGGATAATTCCGGGCATGGGCGACGTTACGGTTATTGTGAGATTGACGCCTCCGAGAGTGCATCCTCTGTTGGCGACTCTGTATGTGGGCGCGCATAAGGTTACGCTGCGTTCCTCTGCGTTTGTATAGTAGACCTCCTGCGGCGAAAAGCATTCCACGCCTTCTCTCTGAAGCCAGCATCCGTTACTGAATTTCATTTTTCCTCCTTGCCGACCGCGGCGAGCCGCGGAAAAATTTTTTCGGAGCGTTATTCCGCTCTTTTTTGTATATTATAGTATTGCTGCGGTTAAAAAAACCTTTATTATTTCATATATAATACGATTTTTTTTGCATACCGGCGGTTTGACAGCAATGGACGCGGCATCTATAATATCATTATAGCGGCGGAGCTTTATGCCGGCAGGAGGAGCGCGTACAGGAGATGAATAGATTATTTAAAAATATCTCTGTCCGATTCAGGCAGACGAAAATGAAGACGCAGATGATCATAATGTACTTTGCGGCTGTTTTTGTGCCGATTTTTTTAATAAGTATAATATTGATCGCATATAACGTCAGTCGTCTGGAGGAGTACCATTCCGGGCTTCTAAATGCCAACAACAACAGGGTGCGCTCGGTCATGTATGAGATAACGAGCCAGATACAAAGCATTTCCGACGAGATCGTGTTCAGCAGCGGACTTACGGAGCTGCTTTCAAAGGAGTACGCGGACAGGAAGGAGTTCTGCGAGGCGGTGGACGGCTATGGCGCTCTTGAGTCATACAAACTGAATTATGCGGGAGTCGCGGATGTGGTCGTGTATACGAATCAGAAAGGCGCTTCGGATTACCGCAATTTTAATGAGGTGACGGAGGAAATCGCGTCTGAAGGCTGGTACAGGACCGCGCAAAACCAGTACAGCATACACTGGGATATACTTGAATCCGGGGATTCATACGGGAACAGCTACTGGAACCTTACGCTGGTCCGCAAAATTACTCTTTACGGTACGGACGCGGAGGCGGTGCTTATGATAAAAGTCAGCGACAATTATCTGAAAAGCCGTATTGAGGACAACAACTGCAATGTTATACTCGCGAACGACAGAAGACAGGTGTTTTACGGCTCGGACAGGTCTGTGTGCGGACGTACGGACGTGCTTGATTTTGTCAACCCTGACGATAATTATTTTACATATGAGGGCGAGATCGCCTATATGGGCATAACTACCAAATCCTGTGTGTCAACGCTTAACATGCTGCATTCAAACTCGTGGATATATGTGGTGACAAC
>CAJTON010000017.1:11252-17009 GCA_910577605.1 uncultured Butyrivibrio sp. | reverse complement strand
TACCACTATTATGATAATCCTGCTCGCGCTCGCGCTTCCGGCGGTGATAATGAGCATATTCATAAGAAGCTTCAGCAGACAGGTAAGTACCATGCGAAACGAGATGTACCGCGTAAGTCAGGAGGATTATGAGATGCTCGAGAGCTTTGACGGCTGTTATGAGCTTAACGCGGCTTACAGCGACATTAAGATAATGGTCGAAAAAATCAAGGAAAAGGACGAAAGGATGTACGCGGGGCTTATAACTGAGCAGAAGCTTATGACCGAGCAGCAGAAAATGCAGTTTCAGATGCTCGCAAGCCAGATAAATCCGCATTTTCTGTATAATACGCTGGAGATGATAAGAATGAAGGCTATCGTTGCCGGTGACGGCGAAACGGCGACCGCTATAAAGCTTCTCGGAAAATCCATGCGGTATGTGCTGGATAATACCGGGATCCAGTATACGACGTTGGCAAAGGAGCTTTCGCATATAGAAACTTATCTTCAGATACAGAAGCTGCGTTTCGGCGACAGGGTGAATTACATCCTTGAATGCCGGGACGGTCTTGATCCGGAACATATAGAAATCCTTCCTTTGCTTTTGCAGCCGATAATCGAGAACGCTATACTGCATGGTCTTGAGGAGGTTGAAAACAACGGGAGGATAAAGGTTACTATAACGAAAGATCCGGCAAACGGCGGCTGTATTGCGATCGCCATATCCGACAACGGCTGCGGAATGGACGCGAAGACTTTAGCGGGGATGCGAAGGAATCTTGAGAAGGGGACTATGAATAACAGATACGGGATCGGTCTGTATAATGTAAACCAGCGGATCAGGATATGTTACGGCGATAGCTACGGACTTTCAATACAGAGTGTCCAGGGAGAAGGCACGACTGTTACGGCGAGAATACGCCGTACAAATGTCTAATAATATCTGTATAAAATAACTAAAAAGACGGGTATTCTCAAATCACCTTGTATACTATAATTACAAGGTGATTTTTCACAATATTTTGGCGGGTCTACCGCGAAAAAGGAGGATAATTAGTAATGAAAATCAAAAAGTTTTTAGCATTGCTGCTTGCCGGAATCATGGCAGTTTCATGTCTTGTGATCTCGGTAGCGGCAGATGAGACCACTGCGGCGGCAGGAGAGACGACGGCAGCAAGCAGCGAGGGTGCTGAGTTCGATCCTTCATCGGATGAATATGTTGCTCAGCTCTATATTCAGGTCGGCGGTTCATGGGTATTCAGAAATACATATTCCGATAAGGATTATGGCGCTCTTACCGATTATAAGTTCAAGAACCAGCTTTCGGACGTTGCTGATTCCGCGAATCCTGCGGGTCACGACGGAACCTTTACCGACGTAGTTCTTAAAGGAAACGGAACTTACACGGTTACTCTTGAGAATCCTGATTTTACCAACAGCGAGGGTACGGCAGGCGAGTTGTTCAACCTCATCGGTATTTCGACCAGCATTCCCGGTTCTGCCGAGGAAACTGTAAAGATCACCGATATGACCATCCAGGTAAACGATTCCGCAATGCTTAAGTATACTTATCCTGAGGTTACTTATGATCCCGACGGAATAAAGGCAGGATATCTTAACGCTCTCGGCGTAAATATCTGGAACAGTGAAGTTTGTACTGACGCTAACGCTATATTCGGCGATAAGTCCAATTGGCCCGGAGAGGTTACGAAGGTAGCCGTAACGTTTACGATTTCCGGTTTTGACCATGACGCACAGGCTGCAGGCGATGATGAGACCACTGCCGCTGCATCTGGAGACGAGACCAAGGCGGACGGAGCTACAAAGGCGGACAACAATAATAACGGCGACAAGAAGGATGACGCTAAGGGCGGACTTCCTACGGGAGCAATTATCGGAATAGTTGCAGGCGCTGTACTTGTTGTGATCATAATCATTGTAGTTGCAACATCCAAGAAGAAAAAGAGCAACTAATCGTATTAATTGAGGATTTGTTGTAAACAGAGAGGACGAGCGAATGCCTCGTCCTCTTTTTTGTGGAACAGAGAATTCCGGCAGGGATTTTGTGTTCTGTAAAAAATAAAATAATTACTGTATCTTGTATAAATAATTTATTGTAGTTATTAAAGACTCCTTAATTTATAATAATACATAATACAGTTTTTATAAATTAAGCAACAAAAAATAAACTGAATGGAGGTAAAGGATGAAAAAAGGAGATTCCCAAACAGCCGTAGCAGATAAGCTGTACTGGGTCGTCAGAACGGCAGTGCTGGCGGCGGTTGTGCTGATTTTCCTGCCCGCTATCAATCCTGCTAGGATCACGTCTCTGATCAATAGAAATATGTCCTTGTTCACGTCCGCCGTATCGATTGACGGACTTACGCAGGATGTCGGTATAAAGATCAGGGCTACGGGTTATACGCCGTTTTATATGGTTCAGATAGCGTCTATTTGTATGCTGATCGGAATTATTATAATGGCTGCCGGTGCATGTATGTCATTAGGTAATCTGAAGCTTAAGAAGAGAGGCAATATTGCTTCTTTGGTGGGCGCTCTTGTTACCGGCGGCAGTTTTGCTGTTTTTATGGTAGCGAGCAATATGTTTAAGGAGAAGCTTAGCGCAGGAAATTATACTGATGAGCTTCCGTTTATTCCGGCAGGAATGTATGTTTATCTCGGACTGGCGGCTGCAGTGTTTATTTTTACTCTTCTTGCGGTATTTATGCTTCCGAAACTCAAAGGTGACGAGAGATGCGAGATGCCTACAAAGTATACGCTCTTTCTTATACTGCTTCCCTTCCTTGTTCTTGTGTTTGCGTTTTCGTATCTGCCTTTGTGGGGATGGAGATATTCCTTCTTCGACTATAAGGCAGGTCAGCAGCTGAACATGGATAACTGGGTCGGTTTCAAATGGTTTACAAGACTTTTGTCCGATCCCGCTACAAGAAAAGACGTGCTGAACGTTCTTCGCAATACCATGGTAATGAGCGGTCTCGGTATAGCTACGAGCTGGGTGCCTATGGCGTTCGCGATACTTCTTAATGAAATAAGGACCAAATGGTTCAGAAAGAGCGTACAGGTAATTACCACGATACCTAACTTCGTAAGCTGGGTTCTTGTGTTTGCGCTTGCTTTCGCTATTTTCTCCGGCGACGGATTCATTAACACGATTCTTGGAACAAATGTTGACTTCCTCGGCAATCCTAAAGGAACATGGTTCAAGATGCTTGCGTGGGGAATGTGGAAGTCGGTCGGCTGGAGCGCGATCATCTATGTCGCCGGTATTTCAGGAATCGATCCTCAGCTTTATGAGGCGGCTACGGTAGACGGCGCGGGCAGAGGTCAGAAAATGTGGCATATCACGGTACCCGGACTTATACCTACATATATGGTGCTGCTGCTCATGTCAATAGGTAACATTCTTTCAAACGGTATGGATCAGTACCTGGTATTCTCTAACGCGCACAACAAGTCGCTTATAGAGGTGCTCGATCTGTATGTATATAACCTCGGACTTGAAGGCGGGGCAATTTCACTGTCAACGGTTGTAAGTATGACTAAGTCAATTATCAGCGTTATCCTGCTGTTCACCGCGAACGGTATTTCCAAGCTGATACGTGGCGAGAGCATAATGTAGGAGGTGATGATATGGCTAAAATGTCGGATAAAATGAAACAGGAGCTTAAGGCGGAAAAGCAATACAACAAAAAGCACAAAAGAATGTACCGCCTTACGTTTAAAGATATTATTTTCAATATCATCAACTATACATTATTTACCGTGTTTATGATTATATGTTTGTTCCCTTTTTATTATATTTTCATAAACTCAATATCGTCGCCTGCCGAAGTTACCAAAGGCGCGGTAACCTTCTTCCCCAAGGGATTTTCGTTTGAGACGTACAAGGCTATACTTCAGGTGCAGGATATCGGGCGTTCGTTTTTGGTAACTATCAGCAAGACGATTATTTCGACTGCGCTGATGGTTGTGGCGTCGGCTCTTATCGGTTATCTTGTTACGAAGAAGGAAATGTGGCACAGAAAACTTTGGTACAGATTCCTTGTTATAACAATGTATTTTAACGCGGGCATCATCCCTTGGTTTATGAATATGCAGATGTTGGGATTGACCAACAACTATATGGCATATATCATTCCTGCCGTTGTTGCGCCCTACAATATAATACTTGTTAAGACTTACATAGAGTCGATACCCGCGGAGCTTGAGGAAAGCGCGTTTATTGACGGCGCGGGATACATGACGATCTTCCGCAGGATAATCTGGCCGTTGTGTAAGCCGATACTTGCTACGATCACTATTTTCGGTGCGGTAGGAAGCTGGAACTCCTTTACGGATTCACTTATGCTCATGGGCTCGGCTCCTCAGTACCAGACCTTGCAGCATAAGCTGTATAACTACCTCAACGCTTCTTCCGACCTGAAGACTTTGATACAGGGCAACGTATCGAGCGAGGCGATAAAGAACGCGATGAACAATGCGGATTTCGCCAACGTAATCAAGTATACGGTTTCAATGGTTTCCATAATCCCGATACTTATCGTATACCCGTTCATGCAGAGGTATTTTGAGGAAGGAATCATGCTCGGAGCGGTTAAGGGCTGATCGAATTATGATATGTCAACCGCGTTCATGGCCGGGTGCGGTTCATATAAATATAAAAAGGAGGAGAAAATCAATGAAAATAATGAAACGAGTTATCGTTGCATTACTTGTAGCCGCAATGGCAGTATCGACATTCGCTGCATGCGGCAAGGACGGTTCAGGCTCAGGCGTCGTTACGCTTAATGTATTTTCACAGAGAGCTAACTTTGAAGGAATTCAGGGCGGTTGGATGGGCGCCATTATGAAAGACCGATTTGGCGTTGAACTGAACATTATTAAAGAGAGCGGAAACACGCTTACCACAAGAATGGAAGCGGGAGATCTCGGAGACATAGTTGTCTGGGGTAACGACGGAGAGGACTACAAGTCCGCCGTTGAAGCGGGTCTGCTTCTTGACTGGGAGGAGCAGGGGCTCCTTGAGCAGTACGGATCGTATATGAATGAGCATATGAAGTCCGCGCTTGAGAAAAACAGGAGAATTTCCGGAGACAACCATATTCACGGTATCGGACAGGGCATCGCTGCCGAGGACGAGAGCGGTAAGGAGCAGCATCAGGAATTCATGTACGCTTGGGAGCTTCGTTATGACTACTACGTGGAGCTTGGATGTCCTGAGGTAAAGGACCTTGACGACCTTTTCGACGTATTCGTGAAGATGAAGGAGAAGCATCCTACTGACGACGAAGGCAAGGAAACATATGCGGTTTCGATCTGGCCTGACTGGGACGGCAACATGGTAATGTATCCGAAGTCACTGGCATCCGCTTATTATGGAATAGACGAGTTTGCGCTTGGCTTCTATGATTTTACTACCAATGAGTTTATTGATCCTCTTAAGATCAATGACGACGGAAGCTACGGACCTTATCTTGAAATGGTTCAGTACTTCAACAGGCTTTACAGAGCGGGACTTCTTGATCCTGACTCTGATATTCAGAAGAACGATCAGGCTAGCGCGAAGATCAAGTCGGGACGTACCTTCTGGTCGATCTTCAACTACGCGGGAAGCGCGCAGTTCAACTCCGTAGAGAACCTTGCCAACGGTAAGGGTCTGTTTACCGTAGTTCCCGAAGAGGCGACGCCCGTAGTATACGGACTCAGCCCTCTCGGCGGAAACTCACTCTGGACGATCGGCTCCAAGACCAAGAACCC
>CAJTON010000017.1:7092-11211 GCA_910577605.1 uncultured Butyrivibrio sp. | reverse complement strand
CTTTGCATGCAGATAATCAACTGGTTCGCTACTCCTCAGGGTAACCTTGAGCAGCAGTACGGACCTAAAGGACTTTGCTGGGATTACGATGAGAACGGCAAGACATACTTTACCGAGCTTGGAAAGATCGCTACCGGAGAGCAGAATACGGAGCTTACCTCCGACAATCCTGATTATCAGATATACTGCGGCGATACGTTCAAGAACGGAATGCAGCAGATCAACAACATTGTATGGTCGCTTGACGCAATCAACCCTGAGAGCGGCGAGACCTTTAACTGCAAGGGATGGGCAAGCGAGAAGACACCTCCCGCAAAGGACAGTATAGAGGCTATATGGAGAGAGAACAACGATGCCGAAAGCATGGATCAGTATCTTGACAAGAGAGGCAAATTTGTTATTTCCCAGAAGTACAGCTATGCTGAAGGCAAGAAGGACGCAGACCTTAAGGTTGTATGGGAGCAGGTTACCAAATCCATAACCACATGGTCATGGAAGGCTATTGAGGCCAATACCGAAGAGGAATTCGAGAACGCGGTCAACGAGATGATAAAGGAAGCTAAATCCTATAACAACGGAGAAGGCTACAATCAGTGCGTTGAGTGGTCTGAGAATGAGGCTAAGATTCTTACCGATATTATTAAAGAGGCTAAGTCAGCTCAGTAATAATAATCAAACCTAACCATATATGGGCTGTCCATACGGGCAGCCCTTTATATGTAAAGGGAAAATCAAGGAGTAAGCGATGAAATTTTTCAGTGCCGACGGCGCGCTTTATAAATTCATAACGAGATTCTGGGACATGGTAAAGCTTAATTTCATATGGCTTATATGCTCCCTTCCCGTTATCACGATAGGAGTTTCGACTGTCGCGGCGTATTCCGTTACCCTCAGAATGATCGAGGAGAATGAAGGGTATGTAGTGCGGAATTTTTTTAGGGCGTTCAAGGAGAATTTTAAGCAGGGAATGGCTATCGGCCCGATAACCCTTCTTTTCGCGGCGGTGCTGTATATTGATTTTACTTTTGCCAAACAGCATATAGGATTTGCCATACTGGGAGTGTTTTCCGCGTTTATGTTCGGAATAGCTCTTATATACGCTTATCCTCTGCTGGCAAGATATGACAACAGATTATTTAAAACGATAAAGAATTCTATGCGCATATCAATGAGATATTTCGGAAGAACAGTTTTTCTTGCCGTACTGCTTGCGGTTGAGACGCTGGTTTTCAGATTCACCTATATAACGCTTATTATAGGGCTTCTTATCGGACCCGCGTGCATGATGCTGACAGTCAGCGGTTTTTCAATGTTTTTTTTCAGAGAGATTGAAAAAGAGGGCGGAGTGATACGGCAGACAGACAACGCGGATATTTTAAATGACGTACAGGATTCTGATATTAAGGAGGAACAAAATGAGATCAAAAAGTAAGCTGCGCAAGGCTTTTGCTGCGGCAATGAGCGGATTTCTTGCGCTTGGACTTGCGTTTTCAATAGGGAAAGCGCCCGTTAAGGCAGACGACGAGCTTAATATGCCGCTTTCACTCAATATTTATTCAATCGGCGGAGGGGCTGAAAAAGGTCAGCCCGTAACGGTGACAGGGGAAGGTCAGTATGAGGTGAGCTTTGATATTGCGTCGGACCTTTCCGAGGCGGGAAAGTCAGCCGGAGTGACCGCTATCAAGGATTTCGGCGCGATTTATATTTCGGATGACAGCGCCCTTACGACAGGCGAGTCTCCCGTATCTTCATGCAAGATTAAATATGACGCGGTAATAGTTGACGGAACTGAGCTTACCGTAACGCAGACAGAACCTAAGGAGGCGGTTAAGTCAAACGGTATTTTTGATACCGGAGATCCGTTAAACGCGTGGGACGGCAGTGTTGTTGAGGAAATTACCACCGATCCGACAGCGTTTACCGTTAATTTTACTACCATTGAGAATCCTCAGAAAATAACTATCAAGTTCACGCTTTCCGATATAGTTATGGCAGAAGGCGGCGGAGATGAGGAAACAACGCCGGAGGAGCCTAAGGAAACGGTAGGGGCTATTCCCGAAGCGGGAGAGTTTGACCCTTCATCTGATGAATATGTGGCTCAGATGTATGTTCAGATCGGCGGTTCATGGGTGTTCAGAAATTCATGGTCCGACAAGGATTTCGGAACGGCTACGGGCTGGGAGAATGCGGATAAGCTCGTGGATATTGACAAGGGCGCGGACAACGCCGTTGTTCACGACGGAAAATTTACTGACGTTGTGCTCAAAGGAAACGGAACCTACACGGTTACTCTTGAGAATCCTGACTTTACAAACAGCGCTGGAACAGCAGGAGAGCTTTTCAATCTTATCGGAGTATCGACCAACCTCCCCGCGTCGGCAGAGGATAAAGTAAAGATTACCGATATGACTATACAGGTCAATGATTCCGCAATGCTCAAGTATACATATCCGGAGGCTTCGTTTGATCCCGACGGAATAAAGAATGTCGGATACCTCAATGTACTTGGCGTAAATATTTGGAATTCAGACGTTTGTACGGACGCGAACGCCGTATTCGGTGACAAGTCCAACTGGCCCGGAGAAGTTACCAAAGTAAGCGTTACTTTTACGGTGTCAGGCTTCGATCATGACGCGCCTGCCGGAGGAGAAGAGGAAACGACGGCTGCCGGCAATGAGAATGAGACCAAAGACGGAGCAACCAAGGCGGACAATAATAACGACAAGAAGGACGACGATAAGGGCGGACTTCCCATGGGAGCTATTGTCGGTATAGCCATCGGCGCGGTTGCGGTCATAGCGGTTGTTGTTATCGTTGTGGTTTCAAAGAAAAAGAAGAAATAAGACACGGACTATAACGTATAAAAAGAGAGACAGGGAGAGATTCCTGTCTCTTTTTTTATGCGGACCGCGCGGAGAGTAGGGAGAAAACCTGCCCTACTCGATTTTTTTTACAACATCCGTAATAGTCACATAGTGCGTTATTGTAAAGCTTTCGGGTAAGGTCTGCATATAATCCGTATGTTCTTTTTCCCATTTCGCGATTTCGGATCCACTCAGCGACGAGGCTCCTATTCCACGGCACGCCTTCATTCTTCCGTGCCAGCTTTCGCGGGTAAAAGAAACGGGGCAGTCAAAGGCGCAGAGATTGGCTGTTTCAAAGAGATCGCCGCACCATTCCGGCTGGGAAAGCTCGTACCTTGCCATATGTCCGCCTGTCCATGAGGGGTTGTATTTTAAAACAAGCTCCTCGCTCCCGGCGGCGATGGGACTTTCGTCAGGCAGCCATGCCATAAAAAGAATACAGAAGTGTCCTCCCGGCTTTAAGATACGGTGTATTTTCGGAATAAGAACGCTTCGGTCAAAGTACATGAAGCACTGACAGGCTGTCACCGCGTCGAAAGTTTCGGCTGGAAAATCAATGTCCTCCGCCGAAGAAACACGGTACTCTATATTCATTCCGGATTCCGCGCTTAACTTTACAGCCTGCTCTATCTGATTTTCGGAGATGTCGATACCCGTCCATTCGGCACCGTAACCGTACATATTTCTTGGAATTACTCCGGTCCCGGTCCCTATGTCAAGGACGCGCTGTCCCCTGACGCCGATAGAAAGCTCCGCCAGTTTCCGATAAAAAACAGGCGGATAGATGTCGCGGTATTTTGCGTAATCAGACGATGCGCGCCCCCAGTCAAAAGCGCGCCCGTTGTCGATGTTTTTGTTTGTTAATTCCATAATATCTGCTCCTGTCAGTTTTCTTCCGGAACGTCGTCAACGCAATTGAGCTTGCGGTATTCAGCGGGGCTTTGACCGACATATTTCTTGAATTTCTTGTGGAAATAATCGACGTTTTTGTAGCCTACCGCTTCGGAGATCTCGTATACCTTGAGCTTGTTTTCGATTATAAGCTGCTTCGCGTGCTTTATTCTGATGCTGTCAACGTAGTTGTTGAAATTCTCGCCGACGGTTTTGCTGAAAATCTTTCCCAGATAGGCGCTGTTATAGCCGAAAAGCGGAGCGATGGTTTCGAGCTTTATGTTTGTCTGGTAATTGTGGTCAATATAAAAAATAATGTCGTCAAGAATGCTGTCCCTCGACGAATTCCCGATGGAATTCATCA
>CAJTON010000017.1:0-7082 GCA_910577605.1 uncultured Butyrivibrio sp. | reverse complement strand
TGCGAGGTAAAATACTCCGTGATCTCATAGAGATAAAATTTGGAGTCGATCACCGCGATTACGTCCGAATTGGACGGAAAAGAAATGGGCGCCGATTTATATGTATGGCTTATGTTTTCTTTTATAAGAAGAAACAGGTCGGTAAGGAAAAGCTTTACCGCGTTTATGTCCTCCTGCGCGCTGTATAGATATTCCGATAATTCTTCAAGCGTGGAGGCGATTTTTTTGCGGTTGAACGCCTGAATATAGTTGCTTATGACGGTACAGTATTCCTTCAGCTTGGAATTGTCAATGGAAGAATTTTTGACCTCGTATGACGGAAGGGCGTCGTAACCGAGCGTATGCTGGCCCGGAGAGCAGAAAAAACGTCTGCTTATTAGCTTATGCGCCTGTTCATATGAAATATGTATATCCGTCAGCGCGGACACGGTTTCTCCGTAAGTCAAAAACAAAGAGTCAAGCGGACTGCCTTTTTGCGGCGGAGTAATGTAATGGTCAAGAAAACGCTGAAATTTGTCAATGGCATACTGCCCTTTGAGAATGATAATGTTCTTGCCGTCTTTTTCGATATGCTCAAAGGTCGAACCGCCGTTGTTGGTGACGCGCAGAAGCTCTGAAAACTGGTAGGGCATGGTTTCATTGCCGCGCATATACTGCTCGTATATGACTACCTGATAAATTTCTGCGTTGATATGAAGCTCGTCTGTATTTATAAGGGAAATATCGGCGGAGCCGGAAATAATATCGTCAAGTATCTCTTTTTTGGCTTTTTCCTGATAGTGGAGAAGCACTTGGGAGGTCTTTTTTTCATTATGTATGCTGTCGCTTATCTGGGAGATTATATCGGCAAGCTCATCCTCGTCAACCGGCTTTGTAAGATAATAGTCAACTCCGTAGCGGATTGCCTGCTGCGCAAATTTAAAATCGGAATAGCCGCTTATTATTATGATCTTGCCTGAAAAACCTTGATTTCTTAGCTCCTTTATAACGTCCATCCCATGTATTTTGGGCATACGGATATCAATTATTACAAGACTGGGAGCAAGCTTGATGATCTGAGCAAGAGCATCCTCGCCGTTGGAGGCTTCTCCGCATACTTCAAAGTCAAACGCTTTCCAGTCAATTATGCACTTAAGGCCTTCGCGTATGACCTGCTCATCGTCTGCAATAAATACGGTTTCCATACATTTTCCCCCATTATAAGGATTGTTGCTTATTGTGATTATAAAAAAACAACGGTGTTTTGTCAACTTTTTTGAAGCTGGCGCAACACCGTCGTATAATATTTTTATCGAATAAATGTGTATCAGAAAGTATGAACCTTTATTACAACAGGGAAATCGCTTGTATGTCCGGAAGCGTTCACATGAAGTCCGTCCTTATCGGCGCTCCATTCCACAGGGGTGTCGCAGCCCAGAACAGAAACGTTTCTGATTATGCCCTGGAATGCCGAGCTGTTGGCGTTTTTGCCGACGGCGAGACTCTTTACGCACACTTTCCCGTCTTCGGGAAATTTAAGAGCGATCGCGTAAATACAGCCGTTGCCCGCCGTAAAACGGAAATCCTCGGAGGTGTACTCGGAAATGTTTCCTTCGGAAAATTTACCCTCCGACTCAGCGGTGGGGCCTTCGCCGCTGAAACGCCATACCTTGCTGTTGTAGATCGCCTCGCCGTTTATTGCAAGCCAGTTTCCTATATCCGCGAGGATCTCTTTGTCCTTATCGGGTATGCTGCCGTCGCCTTTGGGACCTACGTTCAGCAGAAGGTTGCCGTTTTTGCTGACCACGTCCACAAGGTAGCGCACAAGGTCCACGCTTTTTTTGTAATCAAGGGTAGTCGTATAGCACCATGAGTTATGGGCGATCGCGGTATCGGTCTGCCAGTGATAGGGCTTCACGTCCGCAAATTTGCCGCGCTCCACATCAACGATCCCGCTTCCGAAGGACATCGCCTCGTGCTTGTAGCAGATCGCGGTCTCGTAACCCCACTCAAGTCCGCGGTTGTAGTAGTAAGCCGCTATTTTCTGCAAGGTTTCCTTATAGCCTTCATGCTGTATCCACCAGTCAAAATAAAGTATCTTCGGCTGATATTTGTCTATTATCTCGCAGGTCCGTATAAGCCAGTCGTCGAGAAATTCCTTCGTCGGATAAGGCGTTGCGAAAACATCCTCCTGGTTGGGCTGCTCCTGAAGCGAGGGCCAGTAGAAATCGCCTACCTCAAGCGGCTCCTTGATGTCGCTGTCGAAATCTTTTCCGTTGCCCATAAACCATAAATGCTCCGCGCGGTGCGTCGAGGTGCAGAAGGTAAGTCCCTGCTTTTCGGCTTCGGCCTTTAACTCACCCAGAACGTCGCGCTTAGGTCCCATATCGGCGCTGTTGAATTCCGACAGCTCGCTTGAATACATCTGAAAGCCGTCGTGATGCTCCGCTACGGGAACGATATAGCGGGCGCCCGCTTTTTTAAAAAGAGATATCCATTCCTCGGGGTCAAATTCGGGAGCCGTGAACATGGGGATAAAGTCCTTGTAGCCGAAATCCTTGTGAGGACCGTAGGTAGCCACATGGTGCTCAAATTCGGGGGTTCCCTGAACGTACATATTGCGGGAGTACCATTCGTTGTTAAAGGCGGGAACGCTGAAAAGTCCCCAGTGAATGAAAATTCCGAATTTATCGCGGCAGAACCATCTCGGGATCTCCATGTCGGTGAGTGAGTCCCACGACGCTTTGTAGGGTCCTTTTTCGATAACGTCGTCAATGGTTTTCAGATAGTCCGCTTTGATGCGGTCGTAGTTTTGCGGTTTCATTTTATTTTCCTCCATAAAATTATATTCTGATTATCATTACGTCTTTGGGCGGAACCTTTGTTTCCTGTCCGGCTTTGATTTCCGTGTCTGTCAGCAGCTCCGTTCCTTTGCGAGCCAGCGTGAAAGAAAGCTCGTTGTCCGAATGGTTAAGGACAAACAGAAAGCTGCCGTTTTCTTTGGCGCGTAAAGTTATCTCAAGCTCTGCGGGAGCGTCCTTGAGGGCGTCTATGCCGCAGCCCTTGCAGATGTCCGACATAAGCGACAGGTAAAAGTCTTCGTCGGAGGCTGTCGCCGCATAGTAGGCTTCGCCGCTTCCGAAACGGTTGCGGGTAAGCGCCGGCATTCCTGCGTAGAAATCGCTTTCGTATACGCAAAGCGCCTCGGCGGATTCGCAGTGAAGCAGATCGCATATGAGCTTCGCCGGATATTTTACGCCGTTATAAACGAACGAATTGACAAAGCCGGGGCATAAAGCGTCCTCCTCCTCGACCCATATTCCGAGAACGTCGCGCAGCGGCGCGGGATATCCGCCTGTAAAAACAAGGTCGGTTTCGTTTACATATCCCGAAAAGAAGGTGGTAAGAAATTTTCCTCCCTTTGATACAAAATTTCTTATGCGGCTGTCAAAGCCGTCTTTTATCATGTAAAGTACGGGGGCGATGACGACTTCGTAACCGTCAAGGCTGCTGTCGGTGTCTATGATGTCCACGGGGATGTGCAGCTTATTGAGCGCGTTGTAATAGCGGTGGACCTCGTTCACATATTTCAGCTCAACGCTCGGACCTGCCGAAAACTCGACAGCCCACCAGTTTTCCCAGTCAAATAGCAGTGCGACCTTCGAGCGGGTACGGGCGCCCAGAAAAGAGCCGCCAAGTTTTTCAAGCTCCTCGCCGAGAGCCGCCGCCTCGCGGAAAATGCGGGTATTTTCGTGACCGGCATGGTCGATTATCGCGCCGTGGTATTTTTCGCATGCTCCGACGCTTCTGCGCATCTGAAAAAACATGACAGTGTCCGCGCCGTGGGCGACTGCCTGATAGCTCCAAAGACGCATTACGCCGGGGCGCTTCAAGGAGTTGTAAGGAAGCCAGTTGGTGACGCTCGGAGTCTGTTCCATAAGAGCGAAGGGCTTCCCGTCCTTGATTCCTCTCATCGCGTCATGCTTCATCGCCGTCAGCGTGTAAGGGTCGTCGGGAGACGGGTAATTGTCCCATGAAACGAAATCCATGGTTTTGGCCCACTTGCGGTAGTCAAGAGGCTTGTAGAAGCCCATGAGATTGGTGGTTATCGGAATGTCGGGGGTAACGCTGTGTACGGCGTCGTATTCAAGACGGTAGCATTCGTTTATCGACTCCGACATAAATTTATTGTAGTCAAGCGAAATGCCTTGAAACATGGTTCTGTCCTGCTCAAAATGCTCCGACAGAAGATTGGGCGCGACTACCTCGTCCCAGTCGTAAAAGGTATGGCCCCAGAAAGCGGTGTTCCATGCCTTGTTGAGGTTCTCTACCGTGCCGTAGCGCTTTTTCAGCCATGCGCGGAAGGCGCGCTCGCAGTTTTCACAGTAGCAGGCTCCGCCGTATTCGTTGGAAATATGCCATGCGACGATATTGTCATAGTCCTTGTAGCGCTCCGCCAGTTTTGAAGCGAGAAGCGCCGAATAATGTCTGTATGTGGGGCTGTTCGGGCATGAATTGTGCCGCCCGCCGAATTTGCGCTTCATTCCGTTGAACTCCACGCGCAGAACGTCGGGGTGACGCGCCGCCATCCACGCGGGATGCGCGGCTGTGGAGGTCGCAAGGCAGACTTTGAAGCCGTTTTCTTTCACAAGAGCCATTATTCTGTCAAGTTTGTCAAAATCATATTCGTCCTCCGAGGGTTGAAGCGCCGCCCACGAAAAAACGTTCAAGGTCAGTATGTCTATATGAGCAAGCTTTAAAAGGCGCATATCCTCCGCCCATATATCCTCTGTAAACTGTTCGGGATTGTAGTCCCCTCCGTACGGTATTTTGGTAATAACGGGTGATTCGATCACTATAAGACCTCCTTTTATTTCTGCGGAGCATTTGATTTGTCCGGATTTCCGGCTGACTGTTCGACTGCCGCTGCTTTTGCGGCGGCTTCCGCTTTAGCGTTGTTCAAATCGAACTGATATATCTGCGAATATCCGAGAGACTCCGCTCTTGAAAGCAACTCTTTATACAGGGAGTTAAACTCATCGTCAGATTGGGCAAAGACCATTTTCCATGAATAAGTAATAATGGTATTGGCGCACTGCGACCGTATGGTTGAAAGCTCGGTCGTTTCGTCGGGTGAAATATGGTCGGTGCCCGGCGAAACTATTATCTGATTATTCTTTTGAAGATATTCTATCACGGTATCGGCATGCATATGCTCAGACCAGTCTGATTCGAGCGCCGACTTATTTTTGCGGAAAACAGATTCCCATGTCGCGAAATAATACGGGTATCCGCCGGGGGTTTTCTCGACCTTGGAAACCGGAGTGTAATTGAGCATACACGAGCCGTCCCACCACATTCCGCCTCCCCATGACGGAGGAACCTCGCTGTCGCCGTTAAGCAGCACAAGCCTGCCGAAATCCGTCAGTTCCGGAATGTCGTCGTTAATATGCCATGTAAGACCTTCGGGACCTGCCGTACCCTGATTAGGTGAGCAGCAGCTTATCATAATGCCTTCGGGCGAGTAGAGCCAGTCAATGAAATCCACAAGCCTTTCGGGATCCTCCGCACCGGAGCCTATGGCTATGACTGTCTGGTAGTCGCCGAAGCTTTTGCAGCCGTAAGAGTAGATAAGCTCATCCTCCACCGGAACAAACATATAGCCTTTTCCCTGGCTCATATGGTCGGTAGTGTTGTATGAGGGCTGAGCAAGCCAGGGCCACGGTGAAAAAAGAACCTGTCCGTCTTTGAACTTCTGGGCAAGGTCGTTGTAGGTCTGATTGTAGCTGTCGGGATCGACCAGATCCATCTGATTGGCTTTATTGTAAAATCTCAGAAACCGCATATACAATGAGTCTTCGTCAAGTATATTCTGAAAATCGGAGCCGTCCGCTTTGGCAAGAACAAAACCCGACTCGTCGTAACCGTAAAAGCAGCAGGGCTGTTTTATGGCGTTCATCATATTGTCGTCCCAGTCTTTAAAAAATGAAAAAGCGTAAACGGGATTGCCGTTATCGTCGTATGGATGAGTCTCCTGCATTTTGGCGAGAAGCGGCAGAAAATCCTCAAACGTATTTATTGCGGGATATCCCATTTCCGCGTAATAGTCCCACCTGATATATGCGCCGTAATTGGTTGCCGTATCTTCGGACGGGGTGTCGGGAGTCGCGGAGGATACCGAGCTGGGAATCGCGTAAATACCGTCCTGAGTCACGCTTCTGTTGAGCGAGCGTATGGGCAGGGAATAATTGCGTATCAAATTTTTTTCGTGTATGTACGGCTCCATATCAAGAACAAGTCCCGCGTCAACAAGGCTTTGCAGTCTTCCTCTTCCGGAGGCGCAGATTATTATGTCGCCTATATCCCCGGCGGCAAATCTCGTATCGTAAAGAGAATCGGCGCTGCCGGTGGTGTTCGGAGTGATGATATTCAGTTCCATATTGAACTTGTCACGGATTATTTTGGCGTACCATCCAGATTGTATTCCGCTGTCATTTGCCAAGGCGTCGTATACGTCCACCGTTATGAAAGCGCCGTATTTTCCGTTCGCCGCAGAGCCGGACGATTTGGAGGAGCAGCCTGACGCGGTCGCCGCAAGCATCAAAAGAGACATGGCTGCAGCGGTTATTCTGGATAATAAATTATTTTTCTTCATTAAAACTCCTTTGCAGGATAAATTTTCTGTGATTTATCGAAAATGATAAGCCTGCCGGCATGCTGGTCGGGACCACTGATTCGCAGCGCCGCTCAAAGCCGCGAGGTGTCTTATCGCTCACGGGCATTTTCTGCGCTTCGGTCCGTGCTGAACAGGCGCCACTGGCGCCTAGCACCCTATGAAAGCTCAATCTGACAAATCCGTATGCAAGCCGACAGATTTGTCATTTTGCGCTTTCGTACTGCGAATTGATTTATGCGGCGCAGTGCTCCGCTCGGAAATTTCGTTTTCCTCGCTGAACGGGCTGTCGCCCTATAAAAACAGCCATAGCCAGCCCTTGCTGCAAGCAGCAGGTCTGCCTCTGTCTGTTTTTGCACTGCTCGTTGCCTGCGCATATTATACCATGTCAGCAGGAAATCAAGCGGCTGCGGAGCAGACATTTGATTTC
>CAJTON010000016.1:48724-57646 GCA_910577605.1 uncultured Butyrivibrio sp. | reverse complement strand
GTGACCGCGAGAGCGGAAAGCGCCGAGGCGGCAAAGGAGCTTGTAAAGCCGGTCGTCAAGGAAATCAAGTCGCGGTTAGGGGCGGCGGTTTTTTCCACCGACGAGAAGGAGGATATAGAGGACGCGGTAATAAGGCTGTTAAAGAAATACGGTCTGAAGGTCTCCGTGGCGGAGTCCTGTACGGGAGGGCTTATCTGCTCAAAGCTTGTAAACGTAAGCGGAGCCTCGGACGTGTTTACTCACGGCTTCGTTACATATTCAAACAAGGCAAAGCGCAAGGTGCTTGGAGTAAACCGCGATACGCTCAAAAAATATTCGGCGGTCAGCAAGGAAGTGGCGAAGGAGATGGCGAAGGGCTGTATTTTTACGGCTGATTCCGACGTGTCGCTTGCCGTGACGGGCTACGCCGGACCTGACGATACCAAAGACGAGCCGAAGGGTCTTGTGTTTATAGCGTGCTCGGTCAAGGACAAAGTAATTGTTGAGAAATACAATTTTAACGGCGACAGGGCCAAAATACGCGAAAGCGCCGCGGTGCGCGCGCTCGATATGCTCAGAACGTCGATTATTTCGGCATATAAATAATTTAAGGCAGAAGCAGAGAGGACAAATTTATGGAAAAGAAACCGTTCGTTACCAAATCAAAAATAGAGGAGATCGTAAAACAGTATCCCACGCCGTTTCACATTTATGACGAAAAGGGAATAAGAGAGAACGCCGCGAGGGTCAGGGAGGCTTTTTCATGGAATAAAGGCTTTAAGGAGTATTTTGCGGTGAAAGCGACTCCGAATCCTTTCCTTATAAATATACTGAGAGAATACGGCTGCGGACTTGACTGCTCCTCCATGACGGAGCTTATGCTTGCCGACGCGATAGGCTGCAAAGGCAGCGAAATTATGTTTTCTTCAAACGACACGCCCGCCGAAGAATTTATATACGCCGAAAGGATAGGCGCGGCGATAAATCTCGACGATTTTACGCATATAGAATTTCTTGATAAGCTCACCGGTATTCCGGAAACTATAAGCTGCCGCTTTAATCCCGGCGGTTATTTCAGCATAGCCAATTCCATAATGGATAATCCGGGCGACGCGAAATACGGTTTTACCAAGGAACAGCTTATCGAGGGTTTTAAGATTTTAAAGAGCAAGGGCGCAAAACACTTCGGTATCCATGCTTTTCTCGCGAGCAACACGGTCACGAACGACTACTATCCGGAGCTTGCGCGCATTCTTTTTGAGCTTGCCGTCGAACTGCGCGACAAGACCGGCTGCGATATAAGGTTTATCAATCTTTCGGGCGGTGTGGGAATACCTTATAAGCCCGAGGACGAGCCGAACGACATTATTGCTATCGGAGAAGGCGTGCGGAGGGTGTACGAGGAAGTGCTTACCGCTCACGGCATGGGCGATGTGGCTATCTATACCGAAATGGGTCGTTTTATGATGGGACCGTACGGAGGGCTCGTCACGAAGGCGGAGCACGAGAAGCATACCTACAAGGAATATATAGGCTGCGACGCCTGCGCCTGCAATCTCATGCGTCCGGCAATGTACAACGCCTACCACCATATAACCGTACTCGGCAAGGAAAACGAGCCTTGTGTTTGCAAGTACGACGTTACGGGCGCCCTCTGTGAGAATAACGACAAATTCGCAATAGACAGGATGCTGCCGAAAATAGATATGGGCGATTATCTTTTTATACACGATACGGGCGCTCACGGCTTTTCGATGGGATATAATTACAACGGAAAGCTGCGCTCCTCCGAGATACTTCTAAAGGAGAACGGAGACTTTGAGCTTATAAGGCGTGCGGAGACACCTAAGGACTATTTCGCCACCTTTGACTGCTTTGACATTTTTGACGGCCTTCTTAAAAAATAAATGCGGGAGATTAAATATGGCTGAACTGACGACTGCCGTAAACGAGCTTTTAAAAGGCAGAAGAGTTGAAGAAAATCTTCATATATATACCGAGGGAATGGCTTCATTGTACAGGAGAATGGCATATCTTCGTATGTCGATGAATTTCTATACTCTTGCCGAGATAATAAACGATAAAAGCGGCGAAAGGAACGATAAAACCGGAGAAATGCGCAAAGAGGTGTGCGGGCTTGTGAACCGCGCCGTACTTGAAGCAGATGCGGACTATGCTTCTCTGCGTGAGGAAGCCGCCGCTTTACGCTCAAGACTCACGGCGCTTATGGAGGTGCTTACGGCTTATACCGACCGTTTTCAGGTGTATGAGCATATGCTCAACAGGGTAGAGTTCCGTTTTGCGGATTCGGGCTTTACCGACTCGTATTACCACAGCGGTTTTGAAGACGATATAATGAAATACGTCACAAGCGATAAGGATAATTCGGCTATAAATATGAAAATAGCGCTTGTGGTAAGCCAGCTGCCGATGCGTCTGTCGAATGGCAAATTTTTTGACATAATAAAAAATACCTTTACTTTATACAAATCAAGCGACAGGACGGCGATTGACGATTTCGTATATATGATAAGGACAGCGGGACTTCTTTACAAGCCGCAGGGCTTTGAAAATTTTACGGAATTCGCGGAGCTGGACGCGGCTTTTTTAGAAACTGATTTCGTGAAGCTTTCAAGTGAGGAGTACGAAAGTCTGAGGAGCAGGCTTGACGGCGCGTCGGAGCTTGTCCGTGAGTACAGCGACAACTGCATAATGCTCACTGAAATTGTCAACGATGTCTATACGCTGGCTCTAACGGACGGAGCGTTTGGCGATGTGAACGAAAAACAGAAGCTTACGGAGGCGATAGGAGAGGCTTACGCCGCGATAAAGGAAAACCGCGCGCCGTCCGAGGAAATATACGGTATCTTTGACGAGGTCGCCGGACTTCAGGAGAAAACAATGCAGCTCATATATACTCCGGAGCTCGCGCTTGAGGGCATAAAAGAAGCGAATGCTTCCGAGATAGAGCGCCTCGGTATGCGTGGCAGACTCGATACGGTCTCAAAGCTTGCCGGACTGCACTCCGCAAGCACCTTCGCGAGGCTTGAAAACGAAACGGGGGACGACTGGTGCCCTGACGGATACGCAATGGAAGCCGCAGATAAGCTCACAGAGGAGTTTACGGTTCTTTTTGAAAACGCGGGACGTATGTTCAAGAGAGCGGTAATGTCATCTGTTATCGGCAATCTTCCCGTTTTTTTCAACAGCCTGGAAGAATTCGGCGGATATGTCCGCGTCGCGCTCGGACAATGCTCTGACGGCGCGGAGCGTCAGGCATGCATGTCCTTAATTAATATGTTGATAGTCGGTGAATAATTATGTATTGGTGCAAAAAGCTTTACTACGGACGACTCGCCGGTTTGCAGTCGAAGACGCTGTTAAGAACGCTTAAACGCCGCAGATGGCTGCCCGGCATATATATAATCTCGCTTTCCCGCAACGACGGCGAGCTTTTGGAGATATACGATACCTCGCAGTTTGTTCAGCCGCCGTTCAAACAAAAACTAAGGCATATGAGAGTGGCGGGTATCGCGGTCGGGAGAAGCGAGGCTTTCGAGCTTGTCAGGACGATGATAGACGACGCGTACAGGCTTACGGGAGATTTTGATCTGGCAAAATATCTGAATTGAGGGAACAGTAATTTATGGGATTTTTAACCGTTCTGCTTACAATATTGAAAATAATCGGTATTGTTCTCGCCTCCGTTATCGGTTTTATAATACTGCTTGTTCTGATAATCCTGCTGTCGCCCGTGAGCTACAAGGGGCGCATAAAATATGACGGCAGGATAGATATTAACATCAGGGCGCGGTATCTTTTCGGGCTTGTAAGGGCATATTTTATAAAGAACGAAAAAGATCAGGCGATCGACTTAAAGATCCTGTGGGTCAGTCTTTTAAAGCCGAAAACCAAGAAAAAACGGCGTAAAGCCGGTAAACGCGCCGCCTTGAGGGAAACCGAAAAGGAAGCCTTTGACTATGAAGCGCGTCAGACGGACGGGGACGCAAAGCGCGCGGAAACTCCGGCGAAGGAAGAAAAGGCGGATGCGCCCGCCGGACAGGAAAACGCGGACAAGAAGGCTGTAACTTACGGTCCGCCCGCTGAATATTCAAAAGATAAGGACGGCAAAAAGCCGAAAGAGAAAAAAAGTATTTTCAAACGCATAAAAGACATATATAATAAGATTGCGGACAAGCTTAAATCGTTTTCGGATATGCGTGAGAAGATATTCAAGGAGATAAACGACGAAGGCAACAGAAGGGCGGTAGGCTTTACATTAGGTATAGTAAAAAAGCTGCTCAGGCATATTCTTCCAAGAAAGCACAGAATCTATGTGAAATTCGGAATGGGAGATCCGGCGACGACTGGAGAGATACTCGGAGCGGCGTATGCTTTCGGAGCGCTTCTTGGGCTTAATCTCTGCATCGAGCCTGATTTCGATAATAAAGTAATTGAGTGCGACATCCCGTTTAGGGGGCATGTATCCTTTATAAGGGTGCTGATATGGGCGCTTAAAATATATCTTAACAAAGATGTCAAAGGAATAATACAAAAAATCAACGGATAATGATCGGAGGTAGCAAAATGGCAGAGAACAACAAATTTGAAGCGACCGTATCATCGCTTTTCAAAGGAATGGACGGATTTCTTTCCGCGAAGACCGTAGTCGGAGAGGCGGTCACGGTAAACGATACTATAATACTTCCTCTTGTTGACGTATCCTTCGGCGTTGCCGCCGGAGCCGGAAACAGCGACAGCAAGAACAGGGCGGCAGGAGGAATGGGCGGCAAGATGAGCCCCAGCGCGGTGCTCGTGATACACGACGGAATCACCAGGCTTGTGAACGTAAAGGACCAGAATTCCTTTACCAAGGTCATCGACATGATACCCGATATACTTGACAAGGTCAAAAACTGGAAGAATTCCAAAGATCCCGATGTGGAAAACGCGGTCAGCCAGGCAATGTCGGGAGGCGCCGACACCTCCAAGTAAGTTGCGGCGTACCGGGAATATTTCCGTACCGTTTTCATATAATACATTAAGTATCTGCGGGCAGGCGGACGGATGAAACAGATAATCGGATTTGCATTATTTTTTACCGGAGTCGGCATGATAGTAAAAATGTTCATAGACAACGTTTTTCTAAGCGTGTGCATAATTCTGGGACTTCTTATTCTCGGCTACAACCTGTTTATGAGCTGCGGTTGTAAAAAAAAAATAAAAAATAATAAAAACTCTTGCAAAAGTTGTAATAATCTGTTATTATATCTTTTGTTGTGAGCCCGGACAAGGACTCAATATCTTAAAGGAGGTGCAAACATGGCTAAGTGTGCTGTTTGTGATAAAGGCGCTCACTTTGGACTCAAGGTAAGCCACTCAAATAGAAAATCCAACAAAATATGGAAAGCAAACGTAAAATCCGTAAAGGTAAAAGTTAATGGCCAGTCCAAGAAGATGTATGTATGTACTTCTTGTTTAAGATCGGGCGCTGTTGAAAGAGCTTAATTTGTGGCATAACAAGAACCGGAAGGCAGCCGCCTTTCGGTTTTTTTACTTCACGCCAATTAATGTATTCCATTTTATCGGGAATAATGATATAGTTATTAAAAATGACTATAAAATTTATAGGAGGAACTTATATGAAAGGACGCATAGACAATCAGTACGGCGAGGTCCGCATTGATAATGAGGTTATAGCCAAGTATGCAGGAGCGGCGGCAGTCGAATGCTTCGGCATCGTCGGAATGGCGAGCATTAACGTCAGGGACGGATTTGTCAGGCTTCTTAGGAGAGAAAGTCTTACTCACGGAGTAAGCGTGAGCTTTGATGAGAATAATAAACTTATAATAGATTTTCATGTTATCGTGGCATACGGCGTGACTATTTCCACCGTTGCGGACAATCTGGTTCATACCGTTAAATATAAGGTTGAGGAATTTACCGGTCTTAAGGTCGGAAGGATCAATGTATATGTCGAAGGCGTTAGGATCATCGACTAACCGAAGGAGGATTAAAAAGTGGCAACAACTACCATAGACGCTCAGGCTTTGAAAAAGCTTTTTCTCGCCGGAGCCGCTAATCTTGAGGCAAAAAAAGAA
The DNA here is from genome assembly GCA_910577605.1 of uncultured Butyrivibrio sp. Classification (GTDB taxonomy): domain Bacteria; phylum Bacillota; class Clostridia; order Lachnospirales; family Lachnospiraceae; genus Eshraghiella. Next base: position 51,566 of record CAJTON010000016.1, on the reverse strand, counting down.
TGGATAAACGATTTGAATGTTTTTCCGGTTCCCGACGGAGATACCGGCACTAACATGACCCTGACGATAATGTCCGCGGCAAAGGAAGTAAACGCGTTAGAGAATCCTACCATGGAAAGTCTTGCAAAGGCCATTTCGGGAGGCTCTTTAAGGGGAGCGAGAGGCAATTCAGGAGTTATCCTCTCTCAGCTTTTAAGAGGCTTCACCAAGGTCATCCGCGAATATCAGGAAATAGATTCCATAGTTCTGGCGACGGCGTTCCAGAAGGCTGTCGAGACCGCGTACAAGGCGGTAATGAAGCCCAAGGAGGGAACGATCCTTACGGTCGCAAGAGGAATGGCAGACAAGGTGCTTGAGCTTTCGACCGAGATAAGCGATCTCGAACAGCTTCTTGACAAGGTTATAAAATACGGAGATATCGTTCTTGAGCAGACGCCGGAGCTTCTTCCCGTACTCAAGCAGGCGGGAGTTGTAGACTCAGGCGGACAGGGACTTATGCAGGTGATGAAGGGCGTATACGACGCTCTTTTAGGCAAGGAAATAAATTATGAGGCCGTTGCGGGAACGGGCGGTCACTCGGTTTCGTCAGAGATCTCCGCGCAGGGGACGGAGGAAGCCGATATTAAGTTCGGTTACTGCACTGAATTCATCGTTATGCTTGACAAGGGCTATACGCCCGCGAAGGAAAGCGAATTCAAGCGTTACCTTGAATCCATCGGAGATTCAATAGTGCTTGTGTCCGACGACGAAATAGTAAAGGTACACGTCCATACCAATCATCCGGGACTTGCGTTTGAGAAGGGACTTACCTACGGAGCGCTTACCCGAATGAAGGTAGATAATATGCGCGAGGAGCATCACGAGAGAGTTATCGCCAACGCGTCAAAGATCGCGGCGGGCGAGAGCGTAAAGGAGGAAGCCGGGACGCCGGCGCAGCCCGCAGAGGAGGATATTCCCAACAAGAAGTACGGATTTATTTCAGTATCGGCGGGAGAAGGCTTGAGCGAGATCTTCGACAGTCTCGGAGTGGACCATATAATCGAGGGCGGACAGACGATGAATCCGAGCACGGAGGATATGCTTAACGCCATTGAAAACGTCCATGCCGACAATATTTTCATATTCCCCAACAACTCGAACATTATTCTCGCCGCACAGCAGGCGCAGAGCATCGTTGAAGACAAGAATATAATTGTGGTTCCCACAAAGACCGTGCCTCAGGGTATCACGGCAATGATAGCGTTTTCCGAGGACGAGGAGCCGGAGGTCAACCTTCAGAATATGAACGCCGAGATCGCCAATGTCAAATCCGGTTCCGTTACCTACGCGGTAAGAGACACCGAGATAGACGACAAAGAGATCAAACAGGGCGACATCATGGGTATCGGCGATAAGACCATACTTTCCGTCGGCGGCGATATAAACGGCGTCACAAAGGATATGGTATCGCAGCTCGTTGACGGTTCCTCCGAGCTTATAAGCATTTATTACGGTTCAGAGGTTACGAAGGAAGACGCCGACTCGCTTGTCGCCGCAATCGGGGAGGCATATCCAGATGTTGACGTTGAAGTAAATTACGGAGGTCAGCCGATTTATTATTACCTGCTTTCGGTTGAGTAAGGATCATATCTGGGAGTTTCTATGAAAATAAGCGGTTTAAAAGGAATCGGAAGCAAAACCGAACAGCTTTTTAACAGGCTCGGATTATTCAGGGCGGAGGACCTTCTGACTTTTTATCCCAGAAGATACGATGTTTACGAGCCTCCCGCGCATATTGACGAAATGAACGGTAGTAAGCCGTACGCTTTTTGGGGTACGGTCATTTCCGACTGCGAGATAAATACCCGCAGCCGGTATAAGGTGCTGTCCGTGTACGCCGCCGACGAAAAGGGCGGCAGGATCAGGCTGACATGGTATAATATGCCGTTTCTTGCCAGTCAGCTTAAGCGCGGATGCAAATGGATATTCAGAGGCGAGGCTGCTTTCAAGGGCAGCCTTGTTTTTATGGAGCAGCCGTCTCTTTATTCGTATGAGCAGTATATGTCCAAGATGAACGCCATGCAGCCGGTGTACCCGCTTACATCAGGTCTTACGAACAACGCTGTGATAAAGGCCGTAAAGCAGTGCTTTGAAACGGGCATGACTTTAAATGAATATCTTCCGGCCTCCGTAATATCCGGCGCGGGACTTATGGAGCGCTCCGAGGCGGTCTACTCCGTACATTTTCCCTCCGATACAGGATGTCTTTCGCGGGCACATAAACGCATTGTTTTCGACGAGTTTTTTCTTTTTACGCTGGGCATAAGAAGTCTTAAAAATGCAAATTTACTTGCAAATAACGACAAAATAATACCGGAATCCGCGTATTCTGCAACAATTCTTGCAAATTTAGGATATAAACTGACAAACGCGCAGAAAAAAGTCAGAGAAGAGATCATATCAGATATGACCGGAAAACGCGTGATGAACAGGCTTATTCAAGGCGACGTGGGCTCCGGCAAGACGATAATCGCGTTTCTCGCGATGACGGACGCGGCAGCAGCCGGCTATCAGAGCGCGCTGATGGCCCCCACCGAGGTCCTTGCAAAACAGCATTACGAGGAATTCTGCCGTACGCTTGAAAAAAACAGTATTCCGCTTCGCTGTGTGCTGCTGACAGGCTCGATGCCCGCCGCCGACAGAAGAGATGCGCTTGAGGATATATCGTCGGGACGGGCATCAATGATCGTCGGAACCCATGCGGTGATCTCCGATGGAGTAAGCTTCAACAAGCTCGGTCTTGTGGTAACGGACGAGCAGCACCGTTTCGGCGTAAGGCAGAGAGAGGCGCTGCACCTTAAAG
>CAJTON010000016.1:32059-48714 GCA_910577605.1 uncultured Butyrivibrio sp. | reverse complement strand
CGCGACGCCGATACCGCGTTCGCTCGCCATAATACTCTACGGCGAACTGGACATATCCGTTATAGACGAGAAACCCGCTCACCGCCTTCCCATCAAGAATTGCGTCGTGGACGATTCGTACAGACAGAAGGCGTATAAATTCATAGAGGACGAGCTGAAAAAAGGACATCAGGCGTATGTTATATGCGCCATGGCTGAGGAAGACGCGGACGCGGATAACGGGCTTGAGCTTGAAAACGTGGTAGGGTACTCCGAAAAGCTGCGCGGTCATTACGGCGGAAGGTACGTTGTCGAATATCTCCACGGCAAAATGAAACCCGCCGTCAAAAACGAAATAATGTCGCGCTTCGCTTCGGGAGAAATACAGATACTTGTGTCCACCACGGTCGTCGAGGTCGGGATAAACGTGCCTAACGCGACGGTCATGCTTGTGGAAAACGCCGAGCGGTTCGGACTTGCCGGACTGCATCAGCTAAGGGGGCGCGTAGGCAGGGGGGACGCTCAGTCCTACTGTATTTTTATGAGCAATACTAAAAATAAGCTGACCAAAGAGCGCCTTGGGATACTAAAGGACAGCAACGACGGCTTTTACATAGCGGAGCAGGACCTTAAGCTGAGAGGTCCGGGGGATATGCTGGGAGCAAGGCAGAGCGGGGATTTCGGCTTTGCGCTGGCGGACATTTATTCCGACGCGGAGGTGCTTAAACTAGCGGCCGATACGGCGCGCTCGCTTCTTGAGGAGGCCCCGGAGCTTCGCGGTCAGGATAACGCCATGCTGAGGGCGGAGCTTGAAAAATATATGAAATCCGGTTTCGGCAATCTGAATATTTGATTTAACGAGGTGTAAAATGCGGTTATATATTATGAGACACGGCGAAACAGACTGGAACATACAAAAAAGACTTCAGGGCAGGAGCGATACGGAGCTGAACGACAACGGGATCGGTCTTGCCAAGGTTACTTCCGAGGCGCTTAAAGACGTGCGCTTCGACGCGATATATTCAAGCCCTCTCAAGAGAGCGTATAAAACGGCAGAGATAGTCAGAGGGGAAAGAAGCATTCCGATAAATACTGACGAAAGGCTGCTGGAAATAAGCTTCGGGGAGTGCGAGGGACATTCAGTGGATATGCTTCCCGCCTGCTTTGCGGATTTTTTTGAAGCGCCGGAAAAATATACTCCGACAGGCGGCGGAGAGAGATTTGCCGACGTTATAGCGAGAGCGGGCGATTTCATTGAGAATGTAGTGGTTCCGAAATCAAAGGAGATCGGCTCCATGCTTGTGGTAGCTCACGGAGCAATGAATAACGCGCTTGCGCTCAATCTTCTCCACAGGGATATAAAAGACTACTGGGCGGGTGTTTTTCCATATACGAGGTCGACGGGCATGATTACAGCCTTATTGAATACGGAAAAATATTTTACGGCGAGGACAGAAAATGAGGATCATTGCGGGAAGCAGGAGAAGTCTGCCGCTTAAAGCGCCGAAAGGCATTGACACAAGGCCCACTCAGGACAGAACGAAGGAAACCTTGTTCAATATACTCAGGGACGATGTATACGACGCGAGGTTTCTTGATCTTTTTGCGGGCAGCGGCGCGATAGCGCTTGAAGCCCTGAGCAGGGGAGCGAGGCACGCGGTAATGGTCGAAAACGCCAGAGAAGCGGTAAGCTGCATCAGGCAAAATATAAGCTTTACAAGGTTTGAGGACTGTGCGGAGCTTATGGAGTGCGACGTGCTGACAGCGCTTAAACGGCTTGAAGGTCAGCCTCCTTTTGATATAATTTTTATGGATCCTCCTTACAGGCTGGGAATAGAGCCGCAGGTTATGCGTATTCTTTCAGAGGCGCGATATGTGACGGAGGATACGATCGTTATAGTCGAGGCGGCCCTGGACACGCCGACGGATTTTGCCGATAAAAACGGCTTTGACATTTACAGGACTAAGGATTACAAGACCAACAGACATATCTTTATGCGCAGAAAATGAATTTTTTATTGTGTTTGAGGGTTTTAAGTGATAAAATATATAATAGCTGACGAACAGGAAGGATATATTGTCAAAGGAGATTTAAAATGAGCAAAATAGAACAGATTATAGGGGAACTTGAAGATTATATTTCAAGCTGCAAGCCTCTTCCTCTTTCAAATACCAAGATCAGCGTAAATAAGGACGAGCTTGACGAATACATAAGGGAGCTGAGACTTAAAACTCCCGACGAGATCAAGAAATATCAGAAGCTTATAAGCAATAAGGACGCGATACTTGCGGACGCGAGAGCGCAGGCGGAGCAGATGATACATGAAGCCCAGATGCATACGGCGGAGCTGATCAACGAGCATGAGATCATGCAGAGGGCAATAGAGCAGGCGAACGAAGTGATAGACGACGCGTCGGCAAAGGCGCAGGCGATAGTGGATCAGGCTATGGCGGAGGCGAACGAGATACGCCGTTCATCCATTCTTTATACCGATAATATGCTTGCGAATCTCCAGATGCTTATGGAGCATTCAATTGAAAATACCCGCTCCAAATACGATACTCTTATCAATGCCATGTCCAAGGACCTTGAGATCGTGGCTGCGAACAGAAAGGAGCTCAATCCCGCGCCCGAGGAGGAATCCCCTGAGGAACTTGCAGCGAGCGTCAAGGAGGTCATGGATTCTCCCAGCGGTAATTTTGAGATATAATAGTAAGATATAACAGGATGCTCCCAACCGTGAAATTACGGATTTGTTTTAGGGGCATCCTTTAATTATTTATAAGGAGGCTGTAAAATGGCGCAGTTTGGCGGATTTCTTTCAGGAAATTCCGTATCGAAGAATACGGTGAATAATGACGGGCTTTTTGCGATAGGGGTCGCGGCGCTTGAAGGCGGAAGACTCGCGCAGTGCTATGAATGTTTTTACGGAATAAAAAATGCGGCGGCGAAGTTTAATCTCGCGCTATGCCTTATGAAGGCGGGCGACGCCGGAAAAGCTCTTACGGAGCTGAATCAGGCTTTGTCGGAGATGAACCGCAGGATGCCCGAAACGCTTTCGTCCGACCGCAAAATCGATATACCGGAGATGATTGAAAAATACGAAGCGGATTCTGACGGCTATATGGCGCCGATGCTTCAGGACGAACCGGAGCTTTTCGCGTATGGCTCAAGGCAGCGCATGCTGCGCCTGAAGGCGGATTTGCTCTTTGCACTTGACAGAACTGAGGAGCTTGCTTCTGTAACGGCTTCGCTTTCGGGAAAACATTACAGAAATATTGAAGAAATAATACAAAAGCAGAAGGAGAAATAATATGTCGGCAGATGAAAAAATGTCACCTCTGGCGGAGGCAATGATAAAATATCTTGACTGTCCCTGTGAATATTTTGCTCCCGCCAATCACGACGAAAACATTATGCGCGCGTATGCTGAGGCTAAGGAGCGCGGTGTGAAGGAAGGCTTTATTCCCGTTATGGTCACGGCGGACGATGAGAATCTTTTATTGATGCTTATCGCCAATATCGGCAGCAATGATGCTTTTATTGCTGGAAAATATAATTTTGATATTGAGGATGTCAGGGCTTACAGACGGAAAATGCTGGCTCAGCCTGTCGTAGACGCGAACGAGATTTTTTCCGACAATATTGACAAGGTAAAACGCTGGCTCAACGAAGGGATTTTTGACAGTATGTGTACTGACGGCGAGCAGGATATACTTGATGCGGAGCCTGGAAACGCTCTATCTTCTTACTGGGATTATCCCGGACAGACATTGCCGCTCATCCTTGCCGAAATACCTGTTAAAAATCCGTGGGAGATATTCGCTTATGTTCCTTTTGGAGGCTGGAACGAGTGTCCGGGAACACAGGAACTTATGTCGGCAGGAATGGCATGGTATAAAAATTACAAGGCGGTTCCCGCAATGATAACAAGTTCGCAGCTGGAATTTGTTCTGCCCGAACCCGTAGACAGGGAGGGGGCGGCAAAAGCCGCTTTGGATCATCTTGCTTTCTGTATTGACATAATGCCTATGTCTTCCGGGGACGCGTTGAAATACCTTACAGATTATATAAGCATATCTACTGTATGGAGTTTTTGGTGGGATTGAGCGTAAAATCAGATTAAGGAGGATAATATAATGACATTGGAGGAATTCAAAAAAAGGGGAGAAGAGGACGAGGAATGGGCGCCCGGATGGGACGCGATAGAAGAGGCGTTCTGCGAGGCATATCCTTTAGGCGGGGAACATTACGCGACCAATATGGCGGCAAGGGCTGTTTTCGGAGGCCAAGAATATCTGGACGGATATACGATCTATACATCGCCCAAGGGATATAAGCATATTGTGACGTTCGGCATGACCGAGCTTTATTTCGACGAAGAATCGTTTGGAGGCGAGTGGAACGGATGGGGTTATGAAATGACGATGAAGCTTGAGGAAACAGAGAACGATAAATGCATGTGGGCGCTTGGAATGCTTGGGAATCTTGCGCGCTACACCTACACCGAGAAGCGTTTTTTCGAGCCTTATCAGTACATATCCGGCGGCGGCTCTTCCATATGCTTTGACCGAGATTCCGCGATAACAGCCCTGCTCGTCGTAAACGATACGGAGATCAAGGGAACCGACACGATCTACGGGAGAACGGATTTTATGCAGTTAGTCGGAATAACCCAGAGAGAGCTTGAGATAATTAAGGAAGATCCCGACCGCGCAAAAGAGCTTGCCGACCTTATGAGGAAGGATAATCCCGATTTAGTGACCGACTTAAACAGAACGGAATCATATATTTAAGTACAGTAAAAAGGAGATACACATGGTTGACGTTAAAGGAAGATGGGCGTTTATTACAGGCGCAAGCCGCGGAATAGGATACCTCACCGCGAAATTCATGGCGGAACACGGCTGCAATCTCGTACTTCACAGCAGGAAAAAAGAGCACACGGGTAAAATACTTGAAGAAGCAAGGGCTGCCGGAGTGGAGGCGCGCGCCGTGTGCGCGGAGCTTTCAGACCTTGACGCGGTAGATAAAATGCTGTCAGAAATAGATTCTTTCGGCGTGAGAATAGATATAGTAATGAACAATGCGGGACTTCAGATAGCGTACAGAAACGATTATTTTGACACGCCCGTATCGGATTATACCGAAAGCTTTAAGATAAACTGCATCGCGCCCGCCATGATATGCTATCATTTTATGCCGTTGATGATCAAAAACGGCTTCGGAAGGATAATCAACACGACAAGCGGCATAAGACTTGAGCCGCAGCAGGCGGGCTACAGCGCAAGCAAGGCGGCGCTTGACAAAATCACCATAGATCTCGGCTCGACGGTCGAGGGCACCGACGTTATGATAAACCTTACCGATCCCGGCTGGTGCAGAACGGACCTCGGAGGTCCTAACGCGCCTAACGCGCCGGAAAGCGCGATTCCCGGAATAGCTGTCGGAGCGTTTATAGACGACCGAAAATCGGGACGCTACCTTAACGCGCCTTTTTTTACTGGAATGAGTCTTGAGGACGCGGTCAAAAAAGCGGAAACGGAATTTGACAGTCCGTACGGCAGAGACTGATAGAAACAATATTGTATTTTGGAGGAATAAAAAAATGGGATTATTCGGTAAGAATAAAGAGAACAAGAAGGAAGACAGACAGAAAAAAAACGACAATCATCCCGGAATGATTTTTATGATGCAGCTTTTATTCAAAGATGAGCCGGAATTTCCCGGGGAGGAGAGGATAACGGAGGTGTTCACAAAGCATTTGGGCGAGCTTGACAAGCTAGGCTGCACTAAAGACCTCGCGGATTTTGCCGTAAAAAGATATCTCGCGGAGTTTAAGGACGCCAAAGTGCCGCCCACTATAAATATGTTCGCCTGCGTGCCGTTTGAGGATAAGTTTGACGAGATGCAGAAAAGCCAGATGTGGGACTGCTTAAACGAAAGAGACCGCATACTTGGCGAGTGCAGATATATGATACTGGCATCAGATATGCTTGCCGCGACGCTTCCGGCAAACGAGCGCGCGGAGCTTGACATGGATTACCTTGAGGCGCTTTTGGAGCTTTTCCCGGACTGCGAGGCGGTGTTTTTCCAGAACTCCGAAAAGCTTCTCACCGCGGATTACATAAGAAACGCGCAGATAGGAAGGGAGAGCCGTTTCATTAAATTTGCCGTCAACGCCAGATTTTTCAATATCGAGGGTACTAACGACATGCTGGTGGACACACTGGGAATGTCCACGCTGTTTTTGCCGGATCTTCAGTATCATTTCCACGGCGCGGACCCGAACGGAATGGTTTTCCACGCGTACAACATAGCGGATTACATACTGAACAATGACAATCCCATAAAGGACGGCGACTCGATTGACGGAATAAGGGACGGAAATATAGTTATGGACGTGCAGTGGAAATGCCATTATGAGGATTCGCTGATAAAACCCGACAGACTGGTGATAGACATCGAAACGGGCGAATATGCTTCGGGCACAAGGAATTATAAATAATATGCAGGAGGAACGCGCATGAAGAGCAATACGGACAGAAGGAACGAAACAATATCAATACTGAAGAAAGAAGGCGTGGACTATCTTGAGACGCTTCCGCTTTTGGAGACAAGCGAAGATGTGGCTTTGAAGGATATTGACACGGTATGCAAAAGGGCTGTCGCCTGTCTTGTGTCAACGCAGGTGGCCTGCGATCTGAATAATGGGGAGGACCCCGGAGAATGCGCGGAGTTTTATGAAGACCTTCTTAAAAGATTTGATGTCGGAGACGTTATTTTTGAGAAGGAAAGCGGTATGCTGACCGGCGCGTACAGCGATCAGGATGTGACGGACATCGTGTGGACCTACGAGGCGTATTGGTCGCTTGTGTGGGCTTTGGGGTTGATCGACGACATAAGCGACGCGTCGGGTATCTGCGACTGCGAAAAAGCGATCAGGCTTGTCTCCGAATGCGAAACATACGCGGATTTCAGGTCAAAATGCACTCTCCGCGACATAGAGGAAATTCTTGATATGCTGGACCTTTACTACAATTATCACTGGGCTTGCGAGGACCGCAGGATCGGGGGAAACGTAAATATCGGCCCGCTTAATCCGGAGGTCGTCATGGAGAGACGCCGCGGTCTGGAGTGGCTTGTAAGCGAGGAAGAGGATTGGAACGAGATTTCGCTGGATACATAATCGGACCGGAGATTTAATCTCAGATTGGAGAGGTGATGAATGGAAAAGGATAAATTAAAAAGATTTTATGATGAAGAGCAAAGACTGATTCAGTACCCGTCCAAACGTCCGCTGCGTATCCTTGCGCTTTCAGCGATCGCGGAAAAATTTGACGCGTCGCGGAAATATTCCGAAAAAGAGGTAAACGGGGTAATCAGAAGCTCCATTGCCTTTTCCGATGTCGAGCTTATACGGAGGGAGCTTTTTCAGTACAAATTTATGGGGCGGCTGAAGGACGGCTCGGAATACTGGGTCGAGGACGGATGGAGAGATTTTTGGCTGTCGGACAAACTTGCCGATGCGCAGCAGGTCATTGAACTTAAATTGTATGCCGAGCCGTCGGAAAAGATATGCCTTACTTTTAATCCCTTGAAGATGAATACAAAACCCGACTGGAATCCCGCGTGGGAGGAATGGCACTGCTGCCGTGAACCATTGAGAATTTACCTCGCGGACTATGAAAGACTGTTGAAAAAATATTTTGATATGGCGTATCCCACTAAGGACGCGTTTGACGGTACCGAGGAAAAGGTTTTTGACTTATGCTTTGACAACTGGTTCGGAAGAACAGACTGGCAGATAATCATATCGGGAATTGAGGCGGACCTTGATATGCAGCCGGAGGATATAAAGAAATTTTATTGTGTATTTCTTAAATGGATAAAAAACGTTCTTGAAAATACGGAAATAATCGTTGTGGAGGGGAATCTGTAAAAGAGTGAGCGATATTGAAACTATTATTTTTTCTGCAATTTTAAGTGGAGTGGTTACTTTAATAATAAATATAACAATTTTTTTATTAAAAGAAAAAAGTACTAATAAAAGAGAAAGAAAAATACAACGAAAAGAAATATTTATCAATCGACCCGAAATAGATATTATTGAATTTAAAGATTATACATCACGTACTAGATATGGAATTAATCAGAAATGTGATATAGAACTTTTCGTTGCTCCCATAGAAAATATAAAAGTAGATGGCAATGATAAATATAGTGCAGTGTATGCTTACTATAATACCAAAGAGCTTTTAGATAAGTATAATTGGTGTTGCGCAATTTATACTTTTGAAAATAAAGGAAAAACTGACATTTCGACGCTGTATATTATATGTAATTTCAAAGAAAATACTTGTATATTTTCACTATCACATATAAATGAATCAATGGAAAATAATTTTTTAAATTATTCTTATTGCTATGATAGAAAAATAAGAATAAACGAAAAAATTGTTGTCAAATTATGCTATCATAAAAGCTATATTTGTGGTGGTTTTTTTTCTGCAATAATGTCAATTGGTATGGTTGATGAAAATGGATGTTGCTGGATACAGCCATGGTTTTCTCCTAATGATAAAGTTTACGATAGTAGACGAGTAACATATAGAAATTTTGTTGATGAAATACGTAAAGATACAGCGGAAGAATGCTTTAGAAGACCATATCTTTGGTAGCTTGATTTGATGTCTTCGGATAGTATAAAGGAGATATGAAGTAATTATAGAAGGTCTTTGCTGCGGAGTTTACAATATATATAAATACTACAATTTGTAAAAAGAACAACAGAACAATTAAGATTTGATAAAGCATACATTGACAACAGAGTAAGCGCATGCTATTATTAAGAAAAATTGACTGGGAGAACAAAATGAAGCACAAAAATAGATATGGCTTGATAGCAATCATTATAACATCTATACTATTGTTGCCGTCAGCAGAAATAAGTGCAAACGAGAATTATTATTCAAATGAGTTGGGATTAAAACTCAGCTATGAGAATTATGCATATTTGACGCAATTTGTAAATAGTAGTGATTTAGATGTGTTCACGCAGGAAGAAGCAGATTATATGATTGAACATGTGGAAAATGACGGTGTTGAAACTGAAACAAAATACATAATGACACAAATATCATCAAAAGATGGTTCGGTTTTGACTGAGGAATATCTTTCAGAAGCTGAAATGAAGGATACTCTTAACGGCAGAAATATAAAAGTTTCCAGTAATGACGAGGGTATAAGCTTATACGGATATGATCCTTCAAAACGCTATGCTACAATTACCACGGATATGAAAAAGATAGAGCTAAATATGTATAGTGTTTCGGCTTCGGTAAAAAAAGTAATGCTTAAATGCACATGGTTGTCAATACCCAAATGTAAATCGTATGATCTTATCGGATTCAGAGTTCCAGGATATTATTCGGGACTTACTATTGACATTAATGGCACAGAAAATGTTGTAGGATATCAGTACTATGATGGACAAAAGATAAAATATGATCATACTTCAGATAATATTAAAAAGAATGGCAGAGGGATAGGGGTGTCAATGAACATAGTTGACAGCGTGTCAAAATCTTTATCCATGAGTTTCTCCGTTAATTTTGGAACATCAAAAGACCCATTTGCCGTAATGGGTTCATACCAACATGCCGTAAAGAATTTGTCACTTTCAAAGTCCCAAAGATATGATATACAGGTGTTGGGAATGGGAGACGTTTTCAAATTCAAATCCGGCGTGGATTCGTATTATGACAATACTCCGGGATTAATGGTTATCGGTTCGTTAGACGTTTAATACAGATTTTAGGGGGTTATTTATGAAAAAATATCTCGTTATTTTTCTGCTCGCGCTTACTTTTGCTTTTTCAGGCTGCGCAAGATTTGACAAGGAAACATCAGCGCAGAAGGAAACTACTTCGGTGCTTGAAATACTTTCAAAAGAGCAACTTGATTATCTCACGGAAAAGCTTATGTTTACGGAAGACGCCATAGCATATATGGATTATGAGTCCGTGAACTGGAACCTTCTGGGAACGGGGTTAGAGCTATACAATCCGTCTTCGGGCGTTGAGATAAACGGGCTTGATTATATACCGGAAGAAAATATTGATTTTGAAACGCTTAAACCCGAATCGGACAGAAAGATCACATACGAAGAGCTTTATGACATCCGTCTTAAGGAAAAAAATATGCGGGTCGAAGATTTCCTTGAATATTACTTCGGGTGCGTTAAGGAGTCGGACAATAAATTTATAATCAAATTACCGCTTGAAGGTTATGACGACACATATGCTGTGTTAGGCGTGACTGTAAGCGGAGAAAAACTGCATATGTCGGCGCCCCGTATTTATTATTCGCGCTCAATGAGTCTGGAATCAACAATGCTCGGAGGCAGCGTATTTTCTATTTTGTACGATTCATATGCTTTTAAAGCTTTTTTTAAGGATAATAAAAAGGAATTTGAGGATGTGGTTCTCGGCATTCAGTACAGTTCTGTGACGCCAAAGTCAATGGTACTGACTGTAACAAATTATACCGACAAGGGTTTTAATTGTAATAAAAGTTTTGAAATATATAAAGGCGAAGGCGGAGAAAAAGAGCTCTTGAAGGATTATTCGGTAAAAACAAAAGAGAACTTTGATCTGGACGCCAATACGAGTTCAAGAATCGATATAGCTTTCGGTTCGGATAAAGACTTGGAGCCGGGAATATATACGATCGTACTAGACGACGGAGTCTTTGAGGACAGATTTGAAGTTAAATAATGTATATGCTTACGCTGCCGGACGATATTTATTTCCCTACAACTCCAATCACATATACAGCTATATAGCTGACTGCCGCCGATACCGCTGCGGCGGTCAGCTTGCTTATTATATACTTCTTTTTGTCTATCACACCGTCGGTATCAACTCCGAAGGTCTGGAATATTCCTGATATACCTCCGAAAGAAAGCAGGGGCATAACGAGCATGATAAGCGGACGTTTATCCGCAAACACACATGAAAGGCGCTCGATTCCGGTTGTGACCTCCGCAAGTCCGCATAAGAATCCCGTGTATTTCCACGGGATAAGCGAAATTACGGCGGCGATTATGGAGAAAACCACGATATAGCCGCCAAGCTTCGCGATATTCGTAAGCGCTGACATTATCGCCGTGTCAAAAATATTCCCGGACGCCATTTTTTCCGGCAGCATGGAATCAGGACCTATTGATATTTTACGAAAAAAACAAAATCTTATAATTATTATTGACAATAATAATATTATGTAAAATAAAATCAACACCGGAACGATCGTTGAGGTATCTTTTAATATTCCCGTGCAGAAAAAGCCCGCGATAAAAGCAGGTCCGATATTGTTGAACGCGCAGGCGCAGAAGCAGGCGGTCCTGCGGTCTATTATCCCGTTTCTGTACATCTGCGCGGCGGATACGGCGCATGAAGGATAGCCGAAAAAAATTCCCGACAGTATACAGTAGGAGGCCGACGGATTTATGCAAAAAAGCCGCGCGACGGGCTTCATTATGAACGCCATATCTCCCGAAAAACCGGACGAAATTACAAGCCCGCTTATTATCATATAAGGCAGAAGCGACGGCATAACGGCTTCAAACCACAGAAGGATCCCGCTTTTGGCGCCCTCCAGAATAATTTCGGGCTTTAATATCATAAATATAAAAAGCGCGGTAAAAATAAATGCAGTAATTTTTTTCCCCATGCTAAAGTTTATTTCGCTTTAGTCCCGCTAATGCATTAACGATTGATTTTTATGAGGTTTTGTGGCACAATATTAAAAGGAAAGCAGTAAATTCTGGCAGAAAGGCAGACCTATGAAAAGGATGTTTTTTACTATTTTGAAGAAATTTGTAATATACCTCATATATCTTATCATACTAAGGAACTCGGAGAATACTGCGCTAGATTCGCCGAGGAACATAACCTTAAAAGCGTAAAGGACGAAGCGGGCAACGTAATTATTTATAAGCCTGCGTCCGAGGGCTTTGAAGGGCATACCGCCGTTATAATACAAGGGCATCTTGATATGGTCGGAGCAAAAGCAGACGGCTCGGAGCATGATTTCCTTTCTGATCCGATTAAAATTGATGAAGCGGCGCTTGCGGACGGTTTTGTGACGGCGGTTGACACAACGCTTGGCGGCGACGACGGTATCGCGGTGGCATACGCCTTGGCGATACTCGCTGACGACAGTCTTAAGCATCCCGCGCTTGAGGTGGTGCTTACCGTTGACGAAGAGGTTGGGCTTATCGGCGCGAACGCGCTTGACGCTTCTCTTTTATCGGGAAAATATCTGCTTAATCTTGATTCTGAAGATGAAGGCAGCTTTCTTATAGGCTGCGCGGGAGGCTTGAGAAGCGACCTCAGGCTTCCGGTGAATCTTACAAAGTATGAGGGCGTGGAGATAGAGATCAATATATGCAATCTTACCGGAGGGCATTCCGGCGCGGAGATAGGCACAGGAAGACCGTCCGCCAACGTGTTGATGGGAAGGCTTCTCAAAAGCCTTGACGACTGCTCGGATTTCTATATTAAAAGCCTTGAAGGAGGAATAGTTGACAACGCTATCGCACCCAAGTGCAAGGCGCGCATAGTCTGTGCACCGGAGGATGTGCAGACAATCACCTCGGAATGCGGCAGAGTATGCGGCGACCTGCAGGCGGAGTATGCGGGAATAGACGACAATATAACGATATCAGCATCTCTGTCAGGTGACGGCAGCAAGATTGGAGTTTATGATGTAGCGGACGACATAGGGCGTGAAAAAATTCTCTGTCTTCTCAGAAATCTTCCTTACGGCGTGATCTCGCGCAGCGCAGCCGATGTCAGTCTTGTTGAGACCTCGCTTAATCTCGGGATATTGCGCTTTGACGCGGAGGACAAAACAGGATGTTTAAGGGCGGGCTATTCCATAAGAAGCTCTTTCGAGAGCGCAAAGCGCGACCTTGCCGACCGTATCGGATATCTTACGGAATTTCTCGGCGGCGAATATGAGGAATCCGGGGACTATCCGGCATGGCCGCGCCGGACGGATTCAAAGCTCTGTGAAATAGCGGGCGCGGTCTATGAGCGCATGTACGGCAGAAAAGCTGTATTTGAGACGATACACGCGGGGCTTGAATGCGGTATTTTCGCTGATAAAATGCCCGAACTTGACATGATTTCCTACGGTCCGCTTATGAAGGATATTCACACCTTTGACGAGCGGCTCGACATAGAGTCCGTGAAAAGAGTGTACGAATTTACGAAGAAGCTTTTGGAGGCTCTCTGATAAGGAGGTTTTTTGCGGGCTTATGCATAATGCTGCTTGCGGCTGTGTGCGCGGGCATGCTTGCCGACAGCCTCATATACGCCTCGTCCTTCAACGCGCTTACTGTTCGATACAGTGACGATGAGTTCCGCCAGATGGATTTCGGCGGAGAAATATACGATCTTTCAAAACTTGCCAAAGCGTGGGACACTGATTTCGGCAGTGTCGCGGCTGCCTTTCTCGCGGACAGCGCAGGCAAACAAAAAATCGCGGGTAATTTCACTAAAGAAAGGTTCATCGCGGTCAAAAATCATCTTTTTCGCCGTGAATACGAAGAATTCTGCGAAGCCTCAAAGATATATAACAATATACTTGAATGTCTTGAAGTGTTCCCTGTCGCGGAGGCGGACGCGATGACATTCGGAGATTCTTTCGGCGGCGAGCGTACCTTCGGCGGAAAAAGAAAGCATGAGGGGACCGATATAATGCCTCCATCCAACGAAAGGGGCGTTTATCCCGTAGTGAGCGTGTGCGGCGGTACGGTCGAGAACGTCGGCTGGCTGACGCTCGGCGGCTACCGGATAGGCATAAGAAGCGATACCGGAATATATTTTTACTACGCCCATCTTCAGAGCTACGCGGGAGACTTTAAGCCGGGCGACAGAGTTAAAGCCGGAGAGATCCTTGGACTTATGGGGGATTCCGGCTACGGGGCGGAGGGAACCGTCGGGGAGTTCGACGTGCATCTGCATTTTGGAATATATTTTTCGGATAAAAGCGGAAACGAGATAAGCGTGAATCCTTACCCGTACCTTCTTTATCTGAAAGAAATACCTTGAGGGTATACCATTATGCGCTGGAAAACAGCGCGATATCAAAGAAAGGTCACATAATGGAAATTCAGCTTTGGAGAGAGATCCTTATGCCGTACGAGCTTGCGGTCAAGGAGCTTGAGGTTAAATTCAATCATATAATAAACGAGTACAGAGTTCAGAAAATGTACTCGCCCATAGAAACCGTTACCGGAAGAGTAAAAAGCATTTCAAGCATTCTTGAGAAGTGCCGTAAAAAAGACATTCCCATAGAAAACATTACCGAACAGATAGAGGATATAGCCGGCATAAGGATAATGTGCCAGTTTGTCGAGGACATTTACAGAGTCGTTGAAATAATAAAAAACCGCAAGGATATGGAGGTCTGGCAGGAAAAGGATTATATAACCAACGCAAAGCCGAGCGGCTACAGAAGCTATCACATGATAATAAAATATAATATCGAAACTTTGGAAGGCACTCGCAGGATATTCGCGGAGATACAGATACGGACGCTCGCGATGAATTTCTGGGCGACGATAGAACACTCGCTCCAGTACAAATACCGTCAGAACATACCCGAACATATTACCAAAAGGCTCACGGCGTCGGCGGAGGCGATACTGAAGCTTGACGAGGAGATGTCCTCGATACACGACGAGATAATGGATGCTCAAAGCTCCTTTATCATTCACGCCGCAATCGTTTCAGAGATACTTAACAATATTCAGAATCTTTATAAGGTCGCCAACCGCAGGGAGGTCATAAAGATTCAGGACGAATTTTTTGAAATATACAAAAAGAACGATCTGGAGCAGCTTAAAAGCTTTGCGAGACAGCTCGACATCATTGCCGAGGGTTACAGGGCGCAGAGCCTGAGCTGATACGGATATAAAAGGGAGAACAACGTGGATTTTGCAGAGCTTTTACTTAATGCCGCCTGCATATTTCCGGCATGCGCCGCCGGGCTGAAATGGATCGGCGTGACCAGACGCCGTTGGCTTTCAACGGCCGCGGTCGCGGCGGCTCTTGCTTTGTGTTCCAATTGTATCGCTTCATACTATCTGCGTGGATTTCCTCTGACAACTGTACTTATTGTGATACTTATTCCTGTGTCGCTGATGAATCCTAAAGTATCGGGATATGACGCGTGCGCGGCTGCTTCAATTACCGGAGCTTCTTACGGCGCATCGGCTTGCGCGGTGAGAAATCCTTGCCGTCGGTTATATTTCACTTTTTTTCAGGATTGCGTTAGCGGTACTTGCGTTGATTTTGTTTTTTATTGTACCGTATCTTATGCGCCCTGTATTTCCCGGTAAAAACTGGTACGATATACTTGAGGATGAACCCGGAACGCCGATTTTTGCGCGGTTTGCGGTCAGGTTTTGCGCTTTTTTATGCGTATACTGGGCCGCCTGCTCGCTGCCTTTTGCTGTCAAAGCTGAAAGTCCTGTGCTTTTGGTAACTCTGATATGCTGTCAGATTGGAGGAATTGCGCTTTTCGGCATACTTTTGGAAAACCGCAGTCAGGCGTATTCGCTTGCTCTGCAGCGGCAGACCAACGACGAATTACAGACTTTTATGAGTATTGTGCGTTCACAGCGGCATGATTATAATATACATGTTCAGACGCTTTATGAGCTGACAAGGGAAAACAGGCACGATGAGGCGGCGGCTTATCTGAACCGGCTCGCTGAGGATACGATGGCTATGAACCGGCTTCTTCCGCTTGCTGACGCAGCGGTCAGCGCGCTTATCCTTTCTTTTCAGAACGAAGCTGCGCGTATGGGTATCAATATGGAAATATCCGTTGAAAACGATCTCGGAAACATCGCTACAAACACATATGAGACTAATAAGATAATCGGCAATCTGCTGCAGAACGCTCTGGACGAAACCTCGCTTTTAGAGGATAAATCCTTCGGAATACATCTTACGGTGCTAAAGCGCGGCGAATACGCGGTCATTAAAGTAAGCAACCGGACGCGGAACGCCATGCCCATGTCCTCATACAGTATCGGACGCTCCTCCAAAACGGGGCATGAAGGAATCGGAATAGCGTCAATACGCGCGCTTGCGTCGCGCTACGGCGGAACCGTATATTCCAAAGAAGAGGGACACATAATACATTTTACGGCAAAAATACCGATTCGGCTGGCAAAGGAGAGAGAATGAAGGAACCGGAAAACATACTTTTGGTGGACGATCAGGAGGAACCCGCACGCGCGAGCATACGGGCGCTTGAATTTTTTGTGCCAAAAGAAAGGATACATTATGTTTCGGACGCTCAAAAAGCTATGGAATATCTTGAGTCCAACGGAGCGGATCTGGTTTTTCTAGATATTGATATGCCCGGGACATCAGGGTTTTCTCTGGCTTCGTATATTGACGAGCGCCATAAAGGACTGCCGTATGTATTTCTCACAGGTTACGCCGACTTTGCGGCTAAAAGCTATGACTACGAACCTCTTGATTTTCTGACCAAACCTATAGATACTGTACGTCTGGGCAAAACCTTTGAGCGTTTCGGAAGGAGCCTTCCCGAACGCGAGACAGGCAGGGTGGCTCTGCACACAAAACAA
>CAJTON010000016.1:29520-32049 GCA_910577605.1 uncultured Butyrivibrio sp. | reverse complement strand
GAGAACCTTCTTTATATCGGTAAATCCCGCCGTAAAGTTAGTTTGTTCTTTAAGGACGGTCAGGAGATTTCCGTAAGCATGTCCATGGACGAGCTTGACGTTATATTCAGCGATTACGGCTTTTTCCGCTGTCACCAGTCATATCTGATACCTCTTGACGGCATTGCCGCAATCGTTCCCGGCACCTACGGGCAGACCTATGAGGCTGCTCTTGGAGGCGGCATCCGCGTTCCGGTAAGCCGTGGCAGACTGACACCGCTCAAAGAGGAACTTAGACGCTGCGGAGTCCGCTTCATATAAGATTTTCTTGTTTTTCCCAACCTCCGAATATCCGTCAAAAACTGCGGAATCGACACAGAAAACTGCACGATTGTCTCGGCTGATTGAAGCGCGCTCTTTAATGTGATAGAATTTCACAGACGAAAGTGAACGCTTTTAAACAACAAACAAAGGGAGGACGGAAATATGAAAAAGTATATTTCTCTGATTTTAACGGTTCTGATGATCGTAATAACCGCAGCAGGATGTGCCGGAAAAGACAAAAACAACGACAGCACAAGCAAAGCTGAGAGTACTGCAGGCAAAGACGTGACAAGCGCTGCAAAGGAAAATGACACCACGACGGGAGACGCGGAAACAGCAGATAAGGAAACCAAGGGTGAGGAAACCACGGAGGGGAGCAGCGGTGACGTTATAAAGATCACGGATTCTTTTTCCGTATCGGATCCCGAAGGACTGACTTACGAAACGCGTCATGTCTATACGGGAAACAAGGACTGTATGATGATTCAGGGTATGGTGCTTCAGGGCTACAAAGCAAGCGAGGTTTACATAATACTTTATGAAAACGAGAAAAAAGCAGTCGGGGAGTATCAGGTAATTGTCTGTGACGACAAAGACAGCGCCGATAAGCTGAAAGCCTTTTACTCGACGGCGGGACAGAATCTCACTCAGGAGGAAAACGTTCTGTATATATTTTCTCCTGCGGACGTGATACAGAGTACGATAGCCATGTATGCCGGAATAGGCGCTTTCTCGTCTGAAACGCCCGAAGCTTACCTTGAGTATCTTGCCAATACAAACGGACTTACAAAACAGTAAACTTTGTGCTTATTTTTACGGCGGGCAGTCGTTATGACTTCCCGCCGGATTTATATAAAAAATAATAAGATACCCGTTCAGTGCTCCGCGCTTCGCGGGAATGTTAAAGGAGTGATGCCGCGTGGCAAAAGATAATAAGAGAATGCACTGGAAAGAATTCTGGAAGCTGTTAAGAACGGTGCGTCTGCCGTGGTTCTGGATTCTTCTGGCGTTTCTTTCCAATATGTTTTACAGCGAAGTCAATCTGCTGCTGCCGACAACGACCGCCGGTCTTCTGAGCGGCAGCACTGACAGCAAGGTTTTGTGGGACGCGATCATATTTTATATTTTGTATACGCTGGTGCTTTGCGCGGATACGCTTTTACGCTGCCCGGCTCAGCATTTTGCGGTGCGCAACGCGAGAAAAGTCATATGGAAAAGGATGCTCAATATCCGCATGGATTATTATGACTCAAACGATCCTTCAAAGCTTATGAGCGCCGTGACGAACGATACCTCCGAGGCTATGCGTAATCTTGTTTTTTATATAGCCGGCTTTATCCCGGCGGTTTATTATGCTGTCAGGGCGATGAGCACAATATCCGGCTACAGCGTGTGGCTTATGCTTTCGGTACTGGTGCTTCTGCCTGTGAAAATAGCATACATGATATATATAGGAAAACGGCGTTTCAAAACGCAGGCAGGACTGTATCAGGAAATAGGCGGACTTACAGGCTATCTTGCCGAACGTATACGGAATCTCAGCCTTATTAAGACTTATACAAATGAAGAAGCGGAGCTGAAAAACGGAGAAGCCGCGGCGAAACGCCTGTTTGGGGCGAATATGAAGGTGGTGAACCTTGAATGTACGATCTCGGCTTTGGCGACCGGCATAGGACTTTTGCAGAATCTGATAGTCATGGTGTTGGGAGTTATACTGCTTCAGCAGGGACATATAACAATACAGCAGTGGGTGGCGTTTTTTATGTTCTCGGGAACGGTTTCCAATACCTTTGATACGATAATCAGCTACTGGACAGATCTGAAAACTATACAGGGAAGCTTATCTAGGGCTTCGCATATAATGAGCGTACCTGTGGAGAATGTAACAGCGGGCGGTCAGCCGCCTGAAACCTACGATATATGCTTTGAAAACGTCAGCTTTTCATACGGTGAAAAACAGGCCCTCAAAGATATCAGCTTTACTGTACCCGCAGGCACCTCCACGGCAGTGGTGGGGCTTTGCGGAAGCGGAAAGACGACGCTCATAAGTCTTTTGGAAAAATTTTACGAGCCGGAGAGCGGCAGCGTCATCATTGGCGGAACGGATACTGACGGTATATCCGTAAATACGCTTAGAGGTCTTTTCGGATATGTTCAGCAAGGCGCGGAAATATTCAGCGGAACGGTAAGGGAGGCCATTACATATGGCATTACAGAACAGATTTC
>CAJTON010000016.1:26626-29510 GCA_910577605.1 uncultured Butyrivibrio sp. | reverse complement strand
CGAGCGTATAAACGAAGCCGCCAGACTTACGGGATTTGACAAGACTATCGCGCTTTGGAGCGACGGCCTGGACACAGTGATAGCGGCGGGCGGCTCGTCTCTTTCGGGAGGTCAGCGGCAGAAGCTTATTATGACGAGGGAATTTCTGCGCGGTTCGGAGATCATGCTGCTTGACGAGCCGACCTCCGCGTTGGACGCCGTGGCATCGGCGGAGATACAGAAGGTGATATTTGAACTTTTTGCGGGCAAAACAAAAATAATAGTGACGCACGACCTTTCATTATTAGAAAAAGTTGACCAGATAGTAGTTCTCGAAACGGGAAAACTGGCTGCCTGCGGAAGCTACGAGGTTCTCAAAAGCACGTCTCCGAGCTTCATGCGGCTCTTGTCGGCGCAGGAATTTGAAAATGCAAAGGAGGCGTCGGTATGATAAAGATTTTCAAACGCTATACGCGAATATTCCGAAATATCAGGATACCGTGGGTACTTTTGCTCCTGCTGGTCGCGATAACAGTCATCCGTTCGCATACCGAGGTGGAATCCGTTTCGCTGACCGCGTCCATCATAGATGCCTCGCAGAGCAGCATAAAAACGGATGAGCTTGTACGGTATATTATATTTTTGGTGCTTAACAGCGTTCTCAATATTGGCAGCACATATGTGGGAGGATTGTTCGGACATAAGCTTAATCTTTCGGTCCGCATGAAGCTGTGGAATAAAATGATGCGCCTTCCGACCAAATATTACGACGGAGATAACGCGTCGCGTCTCGTTACGCGAATAACTACGGACGCGGACAGCGCCAGCCAGTATTTCCAGATATGGATAAATATTTTTACGGCGCTTTACGCTGCAGTAGTCGCGTTTCAGAAGCTTTATAAATTTCAGGCGCAGATGGCGACGGCGATTCTGGGCGTTCTGCCTCTGGTGGCAGGAATCACGGTATTTTACAGTACGACAGCATATAAGGCCTCCGCAAAAACAAAGCATACTCTTGCAGCTACTATGGGTTATCTCGCAGAGCATGTGCGCGGACTGCGGCTTATAAAATCCTTTAGAATGGAGGGCGCCGAAAATCGGAACGCAGAAGCCCATTTCAATAAACAGTGCAAGGCGGATATTCTTATGAGCTTCACCGGAATGATAGAATTGGTGGGGATGCAGGCGATAGGCTGCATTTCGATAGTGATCTCCTTTGTTATGGGGGGACACCTGATTTCCACAGGCGCGATCACGGTAGGTAAGCTTATAGGCTTTTATACATTGTCGGGGTTGTTCACCATAAGGGCGGTGAGTATTTGCAGCAATCTCGGAACCTTTTCCAAAAACGCGGGAAATGTCGACAAAGTCAGCGAAATTCTTGAGTCGGAGGACGAATCCGTTGAAGGAATGGATATGGACGTGGCAGACGACGATATCGTTGTCGAAAACGTGACTTTCGCATATCAGGACGCGCCTGTTCTCAAGGATATTTCCTGTGTTTTCCCAAAGGGAAAGATAACCGCGGTAGTGGGGACTAACGGAGCCGGAAAAACCACTTTGTTTAAACTTCTTGAGAGAATGTACCAGCCCGACAGCGGCAGGATACTTTTCGGGAGCACTCCGATAAACGAATTCAGTCTTTCATCATGGCGCAAAAGTCTTGCTATTGTCGCTCAGGATAAGCCTTTGATATCAGGTACGGTGAAAGAGAACATACTTTACGGAATTGAACGTACCGTTACCGACGATGAACTGATCCATGCGGCAAAAATGGCGAACGCATATGACTTTATAATGGAAACGCCTGACGGTTTTGACACCCAGACAGGTCCGGGAGGCTCGAATTTTTCCGGAGGACAGCAGCAATGCATTGCGATAGCCAGAGCCATGATGCGCAATCCGGACTATCTTCTTTTGGACGAGGCTACCAGCAATCTCGACGCGGTAAGCGAAAGGCAGGTCACTAACGCGCTGCGCAATCTTATGCGCGGACGCACCACGGTA
This sequence comes from uncultured Butyrivibrio sp., assembly GCA_910577605.1. Taxonomy (GTDB): domain Bacteria; phylum Bacillota; class Clostridia; order Lachnospirales; family Lachnospiraceae; genus Eshraghiella. The sequence continues at coordinate 27,524 of CAJTON010000016.1, read as the reverse complement.
ATGATCGCGCATAAATATTCCGCAACGGTATTTGCGGACCAGGTTATCGTTATGGAGGACGGCAGAATACAGGACGCCGGAACGCCGGGCGAGCTTCTTAAACGCAATGCGTATTACCGTACTTTTGCCGGTGAAAATATTGAGGAGGAAAAAAATGAAATCAAGAATCGTAAATTTATTTGATTACAATACGCTGGAAATTCCTGATGAATTGAAAAAATGGCATTATCCTGACGACGAAATTTACAGGGAGCTTGACGCTCTGTCTGCGGATAAAGCGGAGCAGATCAAAGTGGACGGGGAAATACTTGGGGGCGACTGTGTAAAATGCCGGTGCGTCAAGTGTGTGGAAATGAAGTGGAGCAAAAGAAGCGTACTGCTTTATCCGGGCAGAAATATTCCCGGAGCTGAGGATGCCGAGAAAGAGATACTCGGACATAAAATCGGAGACGAGATAGTCTGCACAGTCGGAGAATGGGAAATGACACTTTTGGCAGCTGAGGCGGTGCGCAATGTTCCCGCCAAGGTGGACGACGCTTTTGCAAAATCGCTTGGCATAGCCGGAGTCGAAAGCGTTTCCGATTATATGCGCTGGTACCGTGGACAGCATGACGAGGAGCGAAAAACGAAGAAAAGCTATGAAATAATCCATTACTGGCTTGATCAAACCGCCAGGCACAGCGTATACGAGATAGACGAAGAAGAGAAACGTCAGTGGTGCATGGAACGCGGAAAAGTAATGTTTGAAGGAATGCTTGCCGCGGGATACGACATGAGGATACCGTCAGACGGCTTTGAACTTCTTACTGACGAACAGGCGATCGAAAAAGCGGCGCGCGAACAGGAGCGCAATTTTATCCCGTTCATGATAATAAAAGAGCTGAGCCGTAAAGATGGT
>CAJTON010000016.1:8552-26519 GCA_910577605.1 uncultured Butyrivibrio sp. | reverse complement strand
AAAGAGCATGTATTTCTGACTCTCAGTCCTAAAGCGATGGAATGTATGGAGGATTAATTATGACAGTAACAGAAGCGACAAAAGAAAATTTCCACAGCCTTATACAGGAAGAATACGTTATGGTGGATTTTTACGGCGAACACTGCGGGGCGTGCGTAGCAACCGCGCCTTTTCTCCGTCAGGCGGCAAGCGATATGGCGTATATTTCATTCATAAAAGTAAATACGACGTTTCAGACGGAGCTTGCAAAACGATACGATATAAAGGCTCTTCCCACGTTCGTGTATTTCCGCAACGGAGAAGAGGTTTTCCGCAATGAGGGCAGCATGGAGCTGGAATCGATCCATAAAAGACTTTCAAAACTGCTGTACGGCATCTGAGGAGGAAAAATGGGAAAAATAAGACTAAATGAAAACGAGGAGGTAGTCTCCTCGGTCAGGGAAGGTCTTGCGAAAAACGGAGGCTACTGCCCCTGCCGCACCGAAAAGACCGAGGAAAACAAATGTATATGTCAGGAATTCCGCAGACAGCTGGAGGATCCTGACTTTGAGGGCTACTGTCACTGTATGCTTTATTACAAAGAAAAATAAAATATGAACAAAACAGCGGAAGACCCGGAGCAAGAAAAATGCACCGGGTTTTTTCGCGGCAAAGCTTCATTTACAATTATTTGATTGATTTTAAACGTTACCTTTTGTATAATGAACGTGAATGTTTATAAAATTCAGCGGACATTATTTGAGAATGTTATCAGGAGAAGCGTGATATGAATATTAAAGTAAAAATCAGTTCGATTGCTTTATGCTTGATTCTCTTGTTATGCGCGGCGACGGGTACCGCTATGTCGGGATGCTCCGGCCGCGATAAAAGCGCGATTTATGAAGCTGACAATAACCGTTCGGACTTTAGCGGCAGCGAACAGGCGACGTTTACCGATGCTTACGGCAATACAGTTTCTTGGAACGGCGAATCAGAACCGTCAGGTGGAAGCGGCGGTATGACGCAGGGACCGTCAGAAACGATTGCGGACGGTATATTCCCCGGTGAAACTATCACTGATTCAGATGGTACAGTCATACCTGTTTTTCCGGGAAGTACGCTTCCCGATCTTCCCACTGTTCCTGACGGAGCGCTGCTGCCCACACGTCCTGACGGTTCCGTGATTCCCGGATTTCCTTCTGTTTCGGGTGGCTCGTCCAGCGAAGGTAACGATACTCTTTATCCGGGCGTGACAAAAGACCCGTCCGGACAGAATACGGAGAATAAAACTGATTCATCATCGGCAACCGTCCCCGCAATTCCTTCGGGAGGCGGAAACGGCAACAGCTCGTCTGCCGGAACGGGCGGCAGTTCGGGAACGACGGTTTCACCCGGCGGTGACACAACCGTACCGTCAGTACCGGTGAACCCTTTGCCTTCGGGTACGGTCACCGTACAGTCGTCGCCTTCGGCGGACTTTGCGAATATCGTAGTTTTCGTACAGACCGAAAGCACGTCCTCTCCAAATTATTTTGCGGATAAGACGGACGGCATCAATAAACGCTGGAACACCGACGAAAGATCGCTTACAAGCTTTCTCAAAATGGCGTCGAACGGCAAATTCACGGTAAACAATATCTTTCCTCAGTATGATCCGGATAAAAATATTTATGTGACCTACACAGTTCCGGATTCCTGCGTCACAGGTTCATATTCGAGCGACACGTCTTTGCTCTCCGCGGTCATAAAGCAGCTTGCTGTTGATCCGTCCGTAAAAATAGACTGCACGGGTGACGGGATAATCGACAATCTGACGGTAGTCGTACATAAGGATAATTACAGCAGTTCATCCAAAAACGAGGTGCTTTGGCCGCACAGGGGAGTTTATGCCGGCAGCGATACGATAAACGGAAAATATATCCGTAATTACAATATCCTTAACACCGAAATTTTTACAAATATCATAAACAGCTACGGAGTTATAAGCCATGAATTCATGCATTCGCTCGGCTACCCCGATCTGTACAAAAACACGGGGAGCGATATGCCGGTGGGAATGTGGGATATAATGGCGTCAAGCAACGATTACATGTCGTATCCTCTTGCTTATCTGAGAAACAGGATCTCAGGCTGGACAAATGTATCGACAGTCACCAAAACATCGTCAAGGCTTACCTTATCGGCGCAGAACAGCCCCGCGGGAACCCACGCTTATATCATAAAGAATCCGTCCATGTCGGAATCGGAATTCTTCGTGGTCGAATACAGGAAACTCGGAAACGGTATGGACGGACAGTTTACCCTTGACTCAAGAATACCTTGCTATTATGCCCCGGCAGGCAAAAGCGGCGGTATAATTGTTTACCGCGTCAATACAAATATCGACGGACTCAGCAATAAAGGAAACGAAAATGCCGTATATGTGTTCAGACCGGGAGTGAAAAGCGAGCTTTCCTGCGGTTCCGATCTTAAAAATTCGGCGCTGTCTTCGGAATCGGGAAGGACCTCCTTCGGAAGCGCGGACCCTGACGCGGGAATCGCGGATAACGCGCTGACATATTCAAACGGGATAAATTCCGGAATAGTTATAAAAAACGTCGGCAGCGCGTCAGGCAGCACCATAAGCTTTGATGTGGAATTTCCAAGCGGCAGCGACGGATGGTTCGAGGAGGTCGCAGGCGCAGCAAACGGCGCGGCGGCGGAGGTAAGTCTTACGATCGACCCGTCCGGGAAAATATCCGTAGTAAATCCTGATATTTACGGCGCGGGACTTTATGTGTCCACGGCAGACGGCGGTTCATGGACAAAGACGAAGCCGCTTACCGGAGGCACTATCGGAGCCAAAACTGTCGTATGGAACAAAAAACAGTATATTCTTTATAAGGATTATTCCTCAAATCTCTATATCGCTTCGTTTGCGGCGGGAAGCATGTCAGGAAAACAGCTTGTAGCGTCCTCCATTGCGGACTGTGCGGTAACGGCAGGTGCGGACGGGATCTATATCGCGTATACGGACTCACAGCTTGACTCAAGGCTGACGGTCAAAAAATTCAACGGCTCGTTTTCTGTTCTGTTGAACAGGGAATCCGTCGGCAACGCCGGAACGCTTTCGGCGGCGTATTCCGGAAACAGCCTTTATGTGGCGTACCGGGCGTGGAGCAACGGAAACTCGGTGAAGATACTGAGAGTTTCGGACAGAAAATACATGAATACAGCAGGAATCAGCGGAAGCAGCTTTTCAATGACTGCCGACGGCGGAAATCTTTATCTCGCGGTGGGTACGCAAAGCTCGTCCGAATATATGAAGGTATATAAATGTTCCTCAGGCTCGTCTTCGTTTACGCGTATCGGCGGGGACATTTGTCAGGGCAGCATATCCGAGCTTGATATTGCCGTAAAGAGCGGCAGGATCTTCGCTGTCTGCGTAAACCAGACTTCTAATAAAACCGAAGTTTACTCTTTTGACGGTTCGTCATGGAGCCGCTTCGGAAGTCCGCTTGAGGGCGGCACGATCCTTGATTCGGAGATAGAATTGTCGGGCGGAAAAGTTATAGTGGCATACGTCGCGAACAACAGTATTTATGTCCGCTCAAAAGCTTATTGACGCCGTGGCAGAATACGGTTTTATGCGGAGAAAAAAATGAAATTACCTGACAGATATACTGATTCTATGAAAAAACTTCTTGGCGAATCCGGATTTTCGGAATATCTCGCGAGCTTTGACGAGCCGAGGCTTTACGGGCTGCGGGTGAACACCGCCAAAATAACGGTCGAGGATTTCCTCAAGATAACTCCTTTTGAGCTTACGCCCGTTCCGTGGATAAAAAACGGATTTTATTATTCCGGCGAGGATAAGCCGGCGAAGCATCCGCATTATTTTGCCGGACTGTATTATCTTCAGGAGCCGAGCGCAATGACTCCCGCGGATATTCTGCCCGTCAGGGAGGGCGACAAAGTCCTTGATCTGTGCGCGGCGCCGGGCGGCAAAAGCACAGAACTCGGCGCGAAGCTTGGAGGCACAGGACTTTTGGTATCCAACGACATAAGCGCGTCGAGGGCCAAAGCTCTGCTCAAAAATATAGAGATTTTCGGCATCGGCAACGCGCTTGTCACCTGTGAATATCCCGAAAAACTCGCCGCCGCGTTCCCTTGTTTTTTTGACAAGATACTTGTGGACGCTCCTTGCTCGGGCGAGGGAATGTTCAGAAAGGACAGTAAGCTCATAAAAAGCTGGGAAAGCCAGGGACCGGAATATTTCGCGCCGATCCAGAGAGGTATACTGGAATCCGCCGCCAAAATGCTCAAAGACGGCGGATATATGGTTTATTCCACCTGTACTTTTTCCAAAGAAGAAGATGAGGACAACATAAACTTCTTCCTTGAAGCCCACCCCGAATTCCGGCTTGAGAAAATACATGAATACGAGGGCTTTGCAAGAGCGTTCGGTATGGAGGAGGCCGTGAGGCTCTTTCCGCACAGGATCAAAGGAGAGGGTCATTTTGTTGCTCTTTTGAGGAAATCAGGCGTTTCGGAAACGGAACGCTTTGAGCCTTTTGTTCCGTCCGCAAAAAGACTGCCCCCGGAGCTTGAGGAATTTCTTGAAGAATTTGACCGTTCTTTTGACAGGGTCACGGTCATGGGCGAGCGAGCGTATGCGCTGCCCGAAGGCGCAAAGCTTGCTAAAGGGCTTCGCGTTATGCGGACGGGTCTTTTTATGGGAGAGCTTAAGAAAAACCGCTTTGAGCCGAGTCAGGCGCTTGCCATGGCGCTAAGCTGCGGAGATTACAGCACGGTCGCCAACCTTAAAAGCGACGATGTAAGAATCATCAAATATCTGAAGGGCGAAACCATAGAGATCAGAGAGTCCGAGCTTCGCGGCAAAGGCAAAAACGTGCTTGTGGCGGCGGACGGATACCCGCTCGGATGGGGAAGACTGAACGGACTTACGATAAAGAACAGATACCTGCCCGGCTGGAGATGGATGTAATGAAATTGAGAATAGACAAATTTCTTGCCGATATGGGGCAGGGCAGCCGAAACGAGATCAAAGAATATATCAAAAAAGGGCTTGTTTCCGTAAACGGGAACAAGGTGAGGACTCCCGGCGACAAAGCCGACACGGAGCTTGACATTGTAGAGATTGACGGTGCGAGGATAAGCTACGCCGAGTTTGAATATTATATCCTGAACAAGCCGTCCGGAGTTATCTCGGCTACCGGAGATTCGAGGGAAAAGACCGTACTCGACCTTATAGAAAGCCGCAGGGACGACCTTTTTCCGGTCGGAAGGCTCGATAAGGATACGGAGGGGCTTCTGCTGATAACCAACGACGGACAGCTTGCGCACAGGCTGCTTTCTCCGCGCGGTCATGTGGATAAGACATATTTTCTGCGCGTTGACGGAGAGCTTACCGACGGACACGCAAAGCTGATCGCTGACGGACTGCGCGTAGATGAGGATTTTACGGCTCTTCCCGGCAAGCTCGAGATCATTGAGAGCGGTCCGGCGTCCGAGGCGTATCTCACGATACACGAGGGCAAATTTCATCAAGTCAAAAGAATGATGGAGGCGTGCGGCTGTGTTGTGACTTATTTGAAAAGGATAAGAATGGGAAATCTTTCGCTGCCCGCTGAGCTTAAGCCCGGAGAGTACAGGGCGCTTACGAATGATGAGCTTTTGGAGTTGAAAAGTTTTTGAAAAAAGTCCCGTGCTGGGGGCGCTGTGCGCCGGAAAATGTCGTAGCGGCATTGAAACGAAAGGAACTGCGTGTTATGCTTAAAAAAACCTATCTTGAGGGAATTGAGGCTTGTTTTTTTGATATGGACGGAACGATACTCGATTCCATGTGGATGTGGCAGGATATAGATATAGAATTTCTGGGGCAGAGGGGTATAGCTCTGCCGGAGGGACTTCAGGAGCAGATAGAGGGAATGTGCTTTTCACAGACTGCCGTTTATTTTAAAGAGCGCTTCGGACTGCCGGAGTCCGCGGACGAGATAAAAGAGATCTGGAATGAAATGGCAATGGATAAATACCGTAACGAAGTGCCTTTAAAGCCGGGAGTCATGGAGTTTTTAACGGAGCTTAAAAGGGACGGGATAAAAACGGGAATCGCGACGAGCAATTCGATCGAGCTTGTCAAGTGCTGTCTTGAATCTCTAGGGGTGGCGCAGTATTTTGACACCGTGGTCACGGGCTGCGACGTCGGCGCGGGGAAACCGGCTCCCGACGTATATCTGAAGTGCGCCGAGGACTGCGAGGTGGAGCCGGACAAATGCCTTGTTTTCGAGGATATAATTCCCGGAATAATGGCGGGGCACAACGCCGGAATGAAGGTATGCGCGGTCTACGACAAATACTCGGAGGACTGCGACGGGGAGAAACGCCGGACGGCGGATTACTACATAGAAGATTTTCGCGACATATCATAACCGGAACACAAGGGGTTAAAAAGGCGATATTATGGATGAAATGTTTAAGGAATTTGAATTTAACGAGGCTGCGGATCATGTGATACGCGAGGTCAACGGTGTTCCCGTTCCCGACGATTATCTTGAGTTCATGCGCAGGCACAACGGCGGAGAGGGAAATGTCGGCAGAAATTCTTATATGCAGCTGGTAAAGCTGGAGGAATTAGAGGAATTTAATAATGACTATGAAATACCTGAGTATCTTAACGACATTTTTATTTTCGCAACTGATTTGGGCGGAACGCTGTTTGGGTATAATTCAGTAAAGAAATCATACTGCGCTGTCGATTCATGCTCGATATGTGAAGAGGATATACTTTACGCCGGAAGAACATTTGAAGAATTTGTCACGGAAATGGACAAAGGGAATCTGTGAATTGAAATTTGTGTTCGGCGGCGATTTGCTATAAAAGCTTTTAATATAAATTTAGGAGGGACAATATGAAAGCAGCAGTTGTAACCGGAGCCTCGTCGGGGCTCGGAATGGAATTTGCACGTCAGATAAGCGCCAAATACGGCAAGCTTGACGAGATCTGGATAATCGCCAGAAGAGAGGACCGCCTTGAAAAACTTAAAGACGAGATAAAAATTCCGGCGCGGATTTTCGCGATGGATATGACGGACGCGGGAGATATGGAGAAATTTAAAGAAAAGCTCTCGGAGCTTGCGCCCGATATAAAGCTGCTCGTAAACTGCGCGGGCTACGGAAAAATAGGACGCTTTGACGAGCTTTCTCTGGATGAACAGTGCGGCATGATCGACCTCAACTGCAAGGCGCTCACTCTTTTTACCGGAATCTGCCTGCCGTTCATATCAAACCACAGCCGCATCATAAACGTGGCCTCGGCGGCGGCGTTCGCCCCGCAGCCGTTTTTTAACGTGTATGCGGCGACCAAGGCTTATGTGCTGAGCTATTCGAGAGCGCTGCACGCGGAGCTTAAAGACCGCAAGATCACTGTAACGTCGGTATGCCCGGGTCCTGTGGACACGGAATTTTTCGACATAGCGGGGGACGCGCAGGGGCAGAGCTTTAAGAAAAAATTCCGCGCCGACCCGCAGAAGGTAGTCGCGCTTGCGATAAAGGACGCGGCTATGGGCAACGATATAAGCGTATACGGCGCGGCTATGAAATCCGCCCGCGTAGCCTCCAAGGTCGTGCCGAACGGTCTTATCATGAACTTTTTTAAGAGAGGCTGAAAAAAATGCGCAAATATATTTCAAAGGGCGAGCGCGGTTATCTGCGCTCGCGCAAGATAAAACTCGGCGTCGGCTCGCTTTGCGGCTTTCTTTTGATGGCTTTGATATATCTGACAGGTTTTCTTATCTACGTAACAGCCAAAAATTACATAACGATACTCGCCGTACTCGTGATACTGCCGACAGCCAAGATTTTTGTGCAGTATCTTCTTCTGCCGTGGAAATGCAACGCGCCGGAGGAGGAATACAAGGAGCTTTGCGCACTCTGCGCCCCGCTTAAGCTTTACTGCGAGCTTATGGTCACCGCGCAGGAAAAAAGCTTTGAGATAATGTATCTTTTGATCGGGAGCGACGACAGCATTATCGCGTACACTGCCAATCCCAAGTCCGAGCCGGACAAGTTTGAAAAGGGCGTTACCAATTTCCTGAATTATTATGAATTTGATTCCAAAGTCAAGCTTTTTACGGATCTAGGGCAGTTTAAGAAGCGCGTTAAGCAGGTAGCCGCCAGAAATCAGGAGCTTTCGGATGAACAAAGGGAGCATATTTCCCTTATTTTTGAAAAAATAGCGATAATGAGCGTGTAATGCCATGAAAATATACACCGTTGACCGAAACGGCGCGGGACAGCGTTTCGACAAATATCTGTTCAAGCTTTTTAAAAACGCGCCGACCGGTATTCTGTACAAGCAGCTTCGCTGCAAAAATATAACGCTTAACGGCAAGAAAGCAAAGGGAAGCGAAATTCTTGTTTCCGGCGATTCGGTACGCGTATTCATGTCTGACGAGACGATCGCCAGATTTTCGGGCGAAAATATATCTGAAGGAAGCGCGAAAGCCGATTCCTCGGCTCTCTGCGTAGTATACGAGGACGACAATATAATACTGGCGGACAAGCCCGCCGGAGTTTTGTCGCAGAAAGCGGCTCCCGACGACGTGAGCATGAACGAATATCTTATAAGCTATCTGCTTTCGAGCGGCATGAAGAAAGAAAGTCTTATCGCTTTTACTCCCGCCTTCTGCAACAGGCTTGACCGCAACACCTCGGGACTTATGCTCGGCGGCAAAACGCTCGCCGGGCTTCAGGGGCTTTCCGGGATCATCAGAAACCGCAGTCTCGAAAAATATTATCTCGCGGCGGTCTGCGGCGCAATAAACGAAAGCGGCAGAATAGAAGGCTGGCTTTGCAAGGACGAACGCGCGAACAAGGTCCGCGTAGAGGAGCATGAATTTGCGGGAAGCAGCAAAATCGTCACGGAGTATGAGCCTATTGCGCATAAAGGCGGGTTTACGCTTCTAAAGCTCAGGCTTGTGACAGGCAGGACGCATCAGCTTCGGGCGCATCTTGCTTCAATCGGGCATCCGATACTCGGCGACCCGAAATACGGAAACCGCAGGCTTAATTCCGAATACGGGATAAAAAGACAGCTTCTTCATTCCTATGAAGTCGTTTTTCCGGATATGGAGGGCGCGCTTTCGTATCTTTCGGGAAAAAGCTTCAGGACGGAGATACCATGGAAACAAAAGATTTGATATGGTTTTAGTAAATTGAATCTATCAGTTATTGCCGCATGGGTCCGGTCACACAATAATGAGAGCATACGGGTTTTAGAAAAATGTTCGTTTACTTTTGAAGGAAGATCAAGAAAACACGCCCGTGATAAAAGCGATACGGTGTGCTATTCTGTTTTAAAAGAAGAGTGGGGAAAAATCAAATCCCTTTTAGGCTGAGAGGTGGCTGACTATGTTGGGCAGACTGCGAAATATGACCTCTATATATTTATTCAGAGATAATAAGGTTTTGCTTTTATACAGACAGGGGAGCCGGGTAGTGAATAACGTATGGACCGGCTCTGCGGGCGGTCATTTTGAAGAATTTGAGCTGAACGATGCAAGGGCATGTGTTTTACGGGAATTAAATGAGGAAACAGGCATAACTGAAGATGAACTATCCAATTTGGAATTGAAGTATATAACATTAAGAAATACCAACGGAGAGATTAGACAGAACTATTATTTTTTTGCAAGAATAAACAGGGATATTTCAGTTAGCTCAAACGAGGGTATACTTAGGTGGTTCTCAATTGATGAAATCGGCGATTTGGAAATGCCGTTTACAGCAAAGTATGTACTGCGGCATTATTTATCAGAAGGTATGAGCAATGACAGGATATACGGCGGAGTCGCCGCTAAAGACGGAGTTATCTTTACTGAATTAGATAATTTCTGACTGAGTGCAAAACAGGGATTTTTCATAAGGAGAAGAATGGCAGAATCAAGAGGTTTGAGGGGTTCGGTCCTCGAAGAAATGATAAATATGAGCAATACTGTCTACCGCGAGAAGGGGCTTGCGCTGATACAGAAGGTCCCGACGCCGATTACGCCTATAACGATAGACAAGGAAACAAGGCATATAACCTTAGCGTATTTCGACCAAAAAAGCACGGTGGACTATATAGGAACGGTTCAGGGCATACCCGTGTGCTTCGACGCCAAAGAATGCAAGACGGATAATTTTTCGCTCCAGAATCTTCACGAGCATCAGCTCAAGTTCATGGAGGATTTTGAAAAGCAGGGAGGCGTGGCGTTTCTGATAATTTTTTATACGGCAAAGGACGAGAGATATTACATTCCCTTCAAGGACGTTAAAAAATTCACGGACAGGGCGGCGGCGGGAGGCTTAAAGCATTTCAAATACAAAGAGATCGACAGACGCTACATAATACGGCAGAAAAGCGGAGTGCTCGTGCATTATCTTGAACAGCTTCAGATGGATCTTGACGAACGGGGTTGACAGAGAAAGATATATATGGTATAGTTTCGCTTGTTAGCGAATTAACGATTTACCATGCTAAAGTAAAATTACAGAGGTCAATATGGAAAAAAAACTGCTTCACACGCCGGAAGGCGTGCGTGATATTTACAATGACGAATGCGCGGAAAGGCTTTTGATACAGGACAGGCTTCACAGCGTGCTGAAACTTTACGGCTACAAGGACATACAGACGCCTTCGTTCGAGTTTTTTGATATTTTCAACAAGGAGCGCGGCTCCGTCGCCTCCAAAAATATGTTCAAATTCTTTGACAGGGAGGGCAACACGCTTGTGCTGCGCCCGGATATGACGCCGGCTATCGCGAGGTGCGCGGCTAAATATTTTGAGAACGAGAAAGAAATAATCAGGCTTTGCTACATAGGAAATTCCTTTATCAACAATTCCCGTTATCAGGGAAGGCTTAAGGAAACGACGCAGGCGGGCTGCGAGCTTATCGGAAACAATTCGGTCTACGCGGACGCGGAGGTCATAGCGCTTCTCATAGAAGCCGTTTTAAGTTCGGGTCTTACTGAATTTCAGGTCGAGGTCGGGCATATCGGATTTTTCTCGGGACTTGTAAAAGAAGCCGGAATCAGCGAGGCGGGAGAAGCGGAGCTTCGCGAGATAATACGAGGCAAGAATATTTTCCGCGTGGGAGAGATACTTGAAAGCGAAGGCGTTGCCGAAGAAATGGGAGAAAGCTTTTACCGTCTCGCGCAGCTTTTCGGAAACGTGGAGATACTTGACGAGGCGGAGACCCTCACAAACGATTCTACTGCGAGGGCGGCTATAAAGCATCTTCGTGATGTTTATGAGCTTCTTAAGGTGTACGGCTTTGAGCGTTACCTTACCTTTGACCTCGGAATGCTAAACGAACACAATTACTACACCGGAGTTATTTTTCAGGCATATACATACAATGTCGGCGAGCCGCTTGCGGGCGGCGGGCGCTACGACAGGCTCATCGGTCAGTTCGGCAAGGAAAGACCTTCGATCGGATTTACGCTGACGGTGGACCTTCTTCATCAGGCGGTGCAAAGACAGCATATAGAGCTTCCGCGCCCCGACGAGGTAAAGACGATAGTATATGACGGGGAAAACGCCGTAAACGCGGTAAAGCTCGCGGCTTTTTTCAGAAATTCCGGAATCGCCGCGAGAATACTTCCGGCAGAGCAGGCGGACGGCGTTATGGGTACGGACAGCATCACCGCAAGTCCTCAGGCACTTGAAAGGTACGGTATAAAATAATGAGATACATAACATTTGCCCTTGCAAAAGGCAGGCTCGCCAAAAAAGCCATGGAGATACTTGAAGAGACAGGGATAACCTGCGAGGAAATGAAGGACGAAAAGACGCGTAAGCTTATTTTTGTCAACGAGGAATTAAAGCTTAAATTCTTTCTCGCCAAAGCGTCCGACGTGCCGACCTATGTCGAGTACGGAGCGGCGGATATAGGGATCGTGGGTCGCGACACTCTTTTGGAGGAGGGTCGCAAGCTCTATGAGGTATACGACCTCGGAATCGGAAAATGCAGAATGTGCGTCTGCGGTCCGAAAAGCGCCGAGGAACACCTCAAGAACCATAAGCTTATCCGCGTGGCATCAAAGTATCCGCATATCGCGAAGGATTATTTTTACAATGTCAAGCATCAGACCGTAGAGATCATCAAGCTGAACGGCTCGGTCGAGCTTGCGCCCATAGTCGGGCTTTCGGAGGTCATAGTGGATATTGTGGAGACCGGAGCCACGCTTAAAGAAAACGGACTTGAGGTCCTTGAGGAAATATGCGGTCTGTCGGCGAGGATGGTCGTAAATCAGGTCAGCATGAAAATGGAAAACGAACGGATAACAGAAATCATAGAAAAGCTCAGAAGGCGCGATATGGCGCTTTTAAAGAGCGGACAGGAAGGTATGAAATGAGAATACTTGAACTTAACGAGGATACCAAAAAGGATATACTTAACAATCTTCTGCGCAGAAGTCCCAACAACTATACGGAATACGAGGACAAGGTAAACGCCATAATCGGCGATGTAAAAGCTAAAGGGGATGCCGCAGTTTTCGACTATACCGCCAGATTCGACGGTTTTGCGCTGAACGCGGACAATATAGTTGTTACCAAGGAAGAGATCGATCAGGCGTATAAAGAGATCGATCCCGGACTTGTGGAGGTCATAAGGAAGGCGCTTGCCAATATCCGCGATTATCACGCGAAGCAGAAGCGTAACAGCTGGTTCGACGCGATGCCTAAGGGTACGATACTCGGACAGAAGATCACTCCCATCGCAAAAGTGGGCGTATATGTTCCCGGCGGAAAAGCGGCTTATCCGTCGTCGCTGCTTATGAACGTGATACCCGCAAAGGTGGCGGGTGTAGAACGGATAATAATGTGCACGCCCCCCGGAAAGGACGGCAATATCTACTGCGGCACTCTGGTCGCCGCCAACGAAGCGGGAGTAGATGTGATATACAAGGCGGGAGGCGCTCAGGCGATCGCCGCCATGGCTTACGGGACGGAAAGCATTCCCAAGGTCGATAAAATAGTCGGTCCCGGAAATATCTATGTCGCGCTTGCCAAAAAAGCCGTATACGGTCAGGTAGGTATCGACTCGATAGCCGGGCCGAGCGAGATACTTGTTCTCGCCGACGAAACCGCCAATCCCCGCTATGTGGCGGCGGATCTGCTTTCTCAGGCGGAGCATGACGAGCTTGCCTCCGCGATACTTGTGACGACCTCGACAGAGCTTGCAAAAAAGGTTTCCGACGAAACGGAGCTTTTCATAAAAGAGCTTTCGCGCGGCGAGATAATAACGCGTTCGCTTGAAAATTACGGCTACATACTTATAGCGAAGGATATGGACGAGGCTTTGGACATCGCCAACGAGATCGCCTCTGAGCATCTTGAGATAGTTACCAAGGACCCCTTCCAGACGATGACGAAGATAAAGAACGCGGGCGCTATTTTCCTCGGGGAATATTCCTCCGAACCGCTCGGCGATTACTTTGCGGGTCCGAACCACGTTATTCCCACCAACGGGACGGCAAAATTCTTTTCGCCGCTTGAGGTGGACGACTTCATAAAAAAATCGAGCATCGTCTGCTATTCGAGGGAGGCGCTTGAGGAGATACATGAGGATATTGAGAAATTTGCCGAAGCGGAGGGACTTACCGCCCACGCAAATTCCATTAAGGTGAGATTTGAACGGTAAGGGAGAAAATTTTTATGGGCAGATACGCGAAAATAAACAGAAAGACCTCGGAAACGGATATAGAGCTTACTCTTGAGCTTGACGGAAAGGGAGAAGCAACAGTCGATACCGGAATCGGTTTTTTTGACCATATGCTTAAAAGCTTCGCAAAACACGGGCTTTTCGATTTGAACGTCAAAATAAAGGGCGATCTCCATGTTGACTGCCACCACACGGTGGAGGACGCGGGAATCGTACTCGGTACGGCGATAAAAAAGGCGCTCGGCGACAAAAGCTCAATAAAGCGGTACGGCTCGTTCCTGCTCCCCATGGACGAAGCGCTTGTGCTATGCGCCGTAGACCTTTCGGGCAGACCTTACCTTGTGTACGACGCGGAGTTTAAAGACGAGAGGGTGGGGTATTTCGACACCGCGATGGCGAAGGAATTCTTCTATGCCGTTTCGTATTCGGCGGGCATGAATCTGCACATAAAGGAGATGTACGGCGAAAATTCCCACCATATAATCGAAGCAATGTTCAAGGCTTTTGCGAGAGCGCTCGACGAAGCCGTGACGC
Source organism: uncultured Butyrivibrio sp. (assembly GCA_910577605.1). GTDB lineage: Bacteria > Bacillota > Clostridia > Lachnospirales > Lachnospiraceae > Eshraghiella. Next base: position 12,297 of record CAJTON010000016.1, on the reverse strand, counting down.
TCGACAAAAGAGTAGAAGGACTTCCCACCACGAAAGGAGCGCTCTGATAATGAAGCTTTATCCGGCGATAGATATGAAGGACGGAAAATGCGTCCGTTTGAAACAGGGAGAATTTAAAGACATAACGGTATACTGCGACGAGCCTTGGAAGGTCGCGGAATATTTTGAGGAAAACGGCGCTTCCTTCATACATCTGGTCGATCTTGACGGAGCCTTGAAGGGACGCTCGGTAAATGAGGAATGCATAAAGCGCATAGTATCGGAGGTTGGCATACCTTGCGAGCTTGGCGGAGGAATCCGGACTATGGAGGACATAGAACGCGTGCTTTCCTGCGGGATAAGCCGCGTTATAATCGGGACCAAGGCGGTAAACGATCCCGAATTTGTCCGCAAGGCGGCGGAACGCTTCGGCGGCGACAGAATAGCGGTCGGAGTCGACGCAAAAGACGGATTTGTTGCGATCGAGGGCTGGGAGCAGCTTTCGGACAAAACGGCGCTTTCTTTATGCCTGACAATGAAGGATTTCGGGATAAAGCACATCGTATATACCGATATTTCCAAGGACGGGATGCTCTGCGGTCCGAATATAGAGACGACTAAGAAGCTTACCGAAGAAACGGGGCTTGACGTTATCGCGTCGGGCGGGGTCTCCTCAATGGAGGATCTAAGAAAGCTTGCTGCCGCCGGGATAAAGGGCGCTATAATAGGCAAGGCGATATATGAAAACCGCGTCGATATAAAGGACGCGGTGCTTGAATTTGAAAAACAACTTTAAGGAGACTTGAAATGTCATACAAAAAACTGATTCCCGCCGTATATGTAAAAGGCGGTAAAGGATACTCGGACGCTTCTCTTACGGCCTTTTCGTCGGGAGAATGCGATATTCCAGAAATCTGCGTACGCTTTGAGGAAAACGGCGCGGACGCGATATTATATTATATACTGTCTGATGACGACGCTTCGCACGAGGCGTCGGTAAACGCTCTGAGGCTTGTGTGCAAATCAGCCGATATTCCCGTATACGCCGCGGGCGCGGTAAAAAGAGCCGAGGATATTAAGAAATATCTTTATGCCGGAGCGCGCGCCGCGCTCATCGAGACGGATAAGGAAAGCAATCTTGCCTTGCTCACCGAGGTTACGAACCGCTTCGGCGCGGACAAGGTAGGCGCGTTTATAAACGGCAATTCCGACGGGGCAAAGGAGCTTTTAAAGGAAAACAAAAACGAGATCATTATCGCGTCGGACGGTCTTTTTGACGGTCTTGACTGCATAGCCGTGACGGACGACGTAAACGCTGAGCTTTTGTCCGGCGAAGGCTGCGCGGGCGTCTGCGCGGCGGTATTTTCGGATACCGAATATGATTTTATGAGTCTCAAGATGAAGCTGAGGAAGGACGGACTTAATGTCAATATCTTTGAAAGCGCCGTTCCTTTTACGGAGTTCAAGCTTAATTCCGAAGGGCTTATTCCCGTCATAGTGCAGGATTACGCCACAGACGAGGTGCTCATGCTTGCCTATATGAACGCCGAGGCGTACAGGCTGACGCTTGAAACGGGGAAAATGACTTATTACAGCCGCAGCCGGGACGAAATATGGGTCAAAGGGTTGACGTCCGGTCACTATCAGTACGTTATAAGCCTTCGGCTTGACTGCGATAACGACACGGTGCTTGCGAAAGTCCGTCAGGTCGGTGCCGCGTGCCATACGGGGGCGCATTCCTGTTTTTTTAAGGAGCTGGCGGCGAAGGATATACATAAGACCAACCCCTTGAAGGTATTCAATGAGGTAATGGAGGTGATTCTCGACAGAAAAGCGAATCCGAAAGAAGGCTCCTACACCAATTATCTTTTTGACAAGGGAATAGACAAAATATTAAAGAAGGTGGGAGAGGAGGCTACGGAAATCGTGATCGCCGCCAAGAATCCCGATCCCGTGGAGGTCAAGTACGAAATAGCGGATTTTCTGTATCACGTCATGGTGCTTATGGCGGAACGAGGACTTGACTGGGAGGATGTGACGGAGGAGTTAGCCAACAGATAATGTCCCTGAAGCTTATAATAACGGAATATAAAAACAGAATATTTTCGATGCTGACAAAGGATCAGAGGGAAATAAGGCTAGAGCTTTACGATGCGGAGGAAAAAGCGCCGTTAGACAGCGTATATGTCGCGAGGGTGCGCGATATTCAGTCCAACATAGGCGCGGCGTTTGTGGAAATATCTCCGAAGGAGGTCTGTTATTTCTCACTTAAAGAAAATCCTGACCCGATTTTCCTTAACCCCAAAAACACCGCCAAGGTATGTCAGGGCGACAGGCTTTTAGTCCAGCTGAAAAAAACGGCATCCAAATCAAAGTACGGCATGGTCTCGTCAAAAATCACGCTCGCCGGAAAATATCTGGCTCTTACAAGGGAGCAGGCGGGTTCTGTCGGCGTTTCGCGCAAAATAAAGGACCGCGGCAGGTGTGAAGCTTTGAAGGCTCTGCTGATGCCGTATGTGAACGGGGATCACGGCTTTATCGTCAGGACGGACGCGGGCGGCGCGGAGAATGAGGATATTCTTTCGGAGGTCCAAAAGCTTAAGACAGAGTATGAAGAAATAATTCAGACCGCAAAAAGCCGTTCCGCTTTTACAGTAGTAAGAAAAGCGGAAGCACCGCTTTTAAAGGATATAAGATCCTACCGTCTGACGGGGGAAGACGAGATAGTTACGGATGCGCCTGAAATATACGAGGAATTGTCTTCATGCGCTCTTGAAGCGCCCGTTCGTCTGTATGAGGACGATCTTTTGCCGCTTATAAAGCTGTACGATATGGAACGCAGGCTTGAAATGGCGCTGAGACCGCGCGTGTGGCTCAAATCGGGCGGTTATCTTGTGATCGAGCCTACCGAGGCTCTTACAGTGATAGACGTAAATACGGGCAGATATGACGGCAAGCAGGACAGGGAGCAGACCTTCTTAAAGACCAATCTTGAGGCCTGCGACGAGATAGCGCGACAGCTTATCCTCAGAAATCTTTCGGGGATCGTGATAGTCGATTTCATAAATCTCACCGAGCCGTCCGATATAAATGTTGTAGAACGCAGAATGCGGGGACTTCTCGCCGACGACCCCGTAAAGGCTGTTTTTATAGAATTCACTAAGCTCGGCTTAATGGAGATAACAAGAAAAAAAATCAAAAAACCGCTGTGCGAAGCGGTTGAAGCAATTTACGGAGGTGACTGAAATTTTATGAGTAAACTCAAAAAAACTGCAAGAGGCGTTTTTGCCTTGCTCATCATTCTCATTATGGCGCTGTCGGCGGCAGCCTGCTCAGGCGGCAGCAGCAAAAATCCCGCGACGGACGCGACTGGCGGAGCGACCGACGCTCCCACCGAAGCGGAAACCGATCCGGAGGAGGACGCGCTCGCGTTTGTGGACAAGCTCAAGCTCGGCTGGAATCTCGGAAATACCTTCGACGCGTCGAACTGCGATGTGGACGACGAAATGGACTACGAATCGGCGTGGTGCGGAGTAAAGACCACAAAGGAGCATATAAAGACGCTCAAGGAAAAGGGCTTCAACTCCATAAGGATACCGGTTTCGTGGCATAATCATGTATCGTCGGACGGAAAATACACGATAAGCCAGAAATGGCTCGACAGGGTGAAGGAAGTCGTGGATTACTGCATAGACGAGGATATGTACGTCATTCTGAATATCCATCACGACAACAGCACCGATTTTCTCTATCCTACAAGCAACTA
>CAJTON010000016.1:1907-8542 GCA_910577605.1 uncultured Butyrivibrio sp. | reverse complement strand
GGTAAACTATGTGACCTCGATATGGGCGCAGCTTGCCGAAACGTTCGGGGAATACGACAATCATCTTATTTTCGAGGGAATGAACGAGCCCCGTATGGTCGGACACAACAACGAGTGGTGGCTCAATGATTCGGCCGACTGCAAGGACGCGGTCGAGTGCGTAAACAAATTAAATCAGGCGTTTGTCGATACGGTGAGAAAGACCGGAGGAAACAACGCCACGCGTTATCTCGCGTGTCCTGGCTACGACGCTTCTCCGGACGGCGCGCTGAATGCCGGCTTTGTCATTCCTAAGGATATTGAAGGCAACGAAAACCGTATCATCATATCCGTACACGCCTACACGCCTTATGAGTTTGCTCTTGAGTATCCCGGCACCGACAAATGGTCCTCTGAAACCACGAAGGACCTTGTCAGCATAACGAGCTTCATGGACAGGCTTAAAAGAAAATATATCGACAAAGGTATCCCCGTGATAATCGACGAATTCGGGGCAAGGAACAAAAGCGGAAACACAGCGGCGAGAGTTGATTTCGCCGAGCATTATGCAGCCGCCGCAAGGGAGCGCGGCATGGTATGCTTCTGGTGGGACAACAACGCCTTTGAGGGCGACGGCGAGCTTTTCGGTATTTTTGACCGGAGCAAATGCGAATTTGCTTATCCCGAAATCGCGGAAGCGCTTTTAAAAGGCGCGGAAGCCGGAAAATAAAATATTTCAGGAGGTTCTTTATGATAAAAACAGTTCTTACCGTAAATCCAAATAATGAGATAGGAACAATCGCGCCGGAGATATACGGGCATTTTTCCGAGCATCTGGGAAGGTGCATATATGAGGGTATTTTTGTGGGAAGGGATTCGGATATTCCCAACACAAACGGCATCAGAAACGACGTCGTGGACGCGCTCAAGGCGGTCAGGCTCCCCGTGCTGCGCTGGCCAGGCGGCTGCTTTGCCGACGAGTACCACTGGAAGGACGGAATAGGTCCGCTTGAGGAAAGAAGGCGCATGGTCAACACAAACTGGGGCGGCGTGGTTGAGGACAACAGCTTCGGAACCCACGAATTTCTTGATCTGTGCGAGCAGATAGGCTGCGAGCCTTATATTTCTGTAAATGTCGGAAGCGGTACGGTTCAGGAGGCTGCCGAATGGATAGAATATATGACGGCTCCCGGCGAATCGACATTTTCCAAACTGCGCGAAAAAAACGGGCGCAAGGAGCCGTGGAAGGTAAAATATATAGGAATCGGCAACGAAAACTGGGGCTGCGGAGGCAGCATGGAACCTCAGTATTACGCTAGCGAATATAAGAAATACCAGCAGTTCTGCAAGGATTACGGCGATAATCATCTTTATAAGATAGCGTGCGGTCCGAGCGCCGACGATTACAACTGGACGAGAGAGCTTTTGAGCCATGTCAATAAATGGCATACGAAAGCCATCAGCCTGCATTATTACACTATCCCATACGATTGGGAGCATAAGGGCAGCGCGACCGATTTTAACGAAAAGGATTACTATGTGACGCTCCGAGGGACACGCTATATTGAGGAGATAATTGACAAGCATCTCGCGATAATGGACGAGCTCGACAAGGAGCATGAGATAAGCCTTATCGTGGACGAATGGGGCACATGGTACGATGTGGAGCCCGGCACCAATCCCGGATTTCTTTTTCAGCAGAACACCATGAGAGACGCGCTTGTAGCCTCCATCAACCTCAATATTTTCAACAGCAGATGCACGAGGATAGCGATGGCGAATATCGCGCAGGTCGTAAACGTTCTTCAGGCGATGATACTGACCGAGGGCGCAAAAATAGTCAAAACGCCCACCTACGAGGTCTTTGATATGTACAAGGAGCATCAGGGCGCAAGGCTTGTGGAGAGCGCCGTATTCAATAGCGAAACGGGAACGGACGAAGTGAGGATACCCGCGCTTTCGCAGTCCGCGTCCATCAAAGAGCAAAACGGAGTAAAGGTTCTCACGCTGACGGTCTCAAACGCTTCTTTGACGGATGAGGCGGAGATCGAGATCGCTCTGCCCGAAGGTTTTGTATTTGACGGCGAAGCGGCTGTTTCCGTTCTGACAGGAGATATGCACGACTGCAACACATTTGAGGAGCCTGACAAGGTTAAACAGACGCGCAGAAGCGAAAACTGGAGCGGCAGAACGCATACGCTTACGGTTCCTGCGTGCGGAATTGTCAGCGCAAGCTGCAAGGTAAAATAACGGGAGATTATTTATGACACTCAAGCCTAAAGTACCGAACAAGCCGTGCATGCGTTGTCTTATAAGGGATATAAGCGACGAGCAGGCGGCGCGTATAATTGAGGAATACAAAAAAAGCACCCCGACTGAGGAGGCTGTTTCAGACGAGGTGTATGAAGAGAGGCTGTCCGTCTGCCGCGACTGCAAATGGCTGAACATGGGCGTATGCGTCAAATGCGGGGCTTATGTTGAAGCCAGAGCGTACAGAAGCGGCAAGCACTGTCCTCTTGAACTGTTCTAAAAAATATCTGCGGAGGGTTGGAAATTGAAAACGCAATATTCGCCGAAGCTGCGTGAAACGGACGACAACACGCGCGTCGGCATAAAGGGTTATCTGTATTACTTTCAGGATATGGCTACGGGGCATCTGCATACGTTCGGAAAGGGAAACGATACGATTCCCGACGATTACGGCATTTGCTGGATGTATACCAAGTACAAAATACATCTTGAGAACGAATCAGACTTTGAGCCTGTCGATCTTGAGACATGGATCGAAGCGACGCGCTTTCCCGGCGTTATACATCAGGCGCTTGAGGTGAGCCGCGGCGGAGCGATCCTCGCGAAAGGGCGTTTGGAGAGCTGTCTTGTCGATATTGCGAGCGGACGGCTCACGAAACCCGCCGCTATAGAATTTCCGGCTGAGGTCTTTGAGGACAGGCACGTCGATGTGGAGCCGTTTGTTAAGCTGCCCAAAACCGTTTCCCCAGATATGGAACTTGCTTATTCGCATACCGTAAGGTACACGGACCTTGACCGCAACCGCCATATGACTAATCTTAGGTACGTCACTCTTTTGATGGACGCGTTTGACAGCGATTTTTATCATAAGTATCTTATGAGCGACCTTGAACTGCACTATGTCAGTCAGTGTTTCGAGGGCGAGGAAATCAAGATATACAAAAAGGAAACGCCCGACGGCTGGCTAGTGTCCGTCGCGCACACTGACGGCAGCGCGGCGGCGGTCGCCCTTATCGGAGTAAAAGAGCGAACTGCCGGATAGCGTACATGCGGATTTGAGGGAAAGATGTATTTATATCATTATTATGACAAAACGGTCGGACCGTTCCGGAACTTATCCGATGTATCTGTCGAACAGGCGAAATCGGTTCTGGAGTCAATAAAAACTGCAAAGCCAAATTCACAATGCGCCCAAAGGCATGACAAATACATTGAATACCGTCGCAACTGCGAGCGGATACTCAGGACGGAGTTTTCTAAAAAGGGAGGCAAAATATTAAGGTCAGCGCCGCATTATATGGTGGTCGAACACAGCCCGTGGCTAAGCTCATGGTATGAAAACTGTGCTTTTATAAAAATTGCGGTCGAGGAATTTGACACTGACACGCTTTCTTTTACTTACGGGGATTCCATGCCTACGTTCAGCGATAGAATAAACGACGGTAAGGAATACCGTAAGAAGCTTTACACATATGACGAGATATTAAAAGTTATTGAAAAATACGGGTTGCCGCAGGACTGGAACGACGACGGTAAATATGGACCGGAGCGGTATATAGAGGTCCATGTCTGGAGTGACGATACCGTTAATGCTTATATAAATAGTGAAGCGTCATCTGCATATAAATCAGGGCTTTACGGAGGTATACCATGAATGAGCTGTGTATGATTATTAAGGATATGGTTAAACCCAATTTCTTAAATATAAAAACATCTGTACAAACTTATGACAGGGATGCTTTATGTTGTGGAGTACCCTGTTGGAGGTGGGTTTACCATGCGCTGCATTCTGCCGATAAATGGTTTATTAACCCATTTGATTATGAAGAACCGCCATTTCACGAAGATGGAATGGATGATCCTGACAAGCCCTGCATGGGAGTTTTATCTGACGAACAGTTACTTGATTATCTTGATGGCGTGGAAAAAAAGACAATTGATTATCTTGATACGCTTACGGACGAAATACTATATGAAAAGCCTGAAAAGTGTCGCTATACACGCATGGAGCTTATCTTAAGACAATTTAGACATATATCTTTTCATACAGGTATGCTAAATGGTCAAACCGCAGTAACAACGGGAAAATTTCCCATGTGGATATCGGAAACAGAGAAGTATGTTGATGATGGGATTTTCTTTGGCAGATACCGTAAAGGAAAAACAAAACTATAAATTTTTTTAATGGTAGATTTTTTGGGAGGAAAACGAATATGAAGCTTGCTACGGCATTATCCGAGAGAGCGGACTTGCAGTCAAGGCTTTCCGAGATAGGAATAAGGCTTAACAACAATGCGAAGGTTCAGGAGGGCGAGGAGCCGTCGGAAGCTCCCGACGCGCTTATGGCGGAGCTTGACAGGATAACCGAAAGGCTTGAGGAGCTGATTTCGGCTATAAATCTGACGAACAGCAAAACGGTCCGTAATGGCAGGACCGTGACCGAGCTGCTTGCGCACAGGGACTGCCTCAAAAACAAGATCCAGATATTGAGGAGTTTTCTTGATTGCTCTAGCAACAAAGCGTCGCGTATGACTCATTCGGAGATAAAAATAATCAGTACGGTTCCGGTGGCGAAGATACAAAAAGACGTCGACGCTATTTCCAAGGAGCTTCGTGAAACCGACGAGCTTATTCAGGAGCTTAACTGGACGACGGAACTTTTATAATTTTTACGGACGGTAGTCCGGCAGAGTGGATGCATCTCCATCGGCAGAGAACGTGCCGTAACTCACGGTGGGAGCGCGGACAGCTCCAGGGGTTCGATTCCCCGCTTCACAAGGTATGTCCCGCACTTTTACACGCGTATTTTCACATTTAAATGTTACTACCATTGCATCAGCCGCCGGACGAGGGCGGGCTTGGGGGATACAAAATGGCATCAAGCGTTACTCATATGGCAGTCACAAGGCTGACTGCCTTAAAGCTCAACTTAAAAGATTCCGACAGGCTATTGCTCGGTGCGGTCCTGCCTGATTTGTGCGCGGACGAATATCCGAACAGTCATCTGAAACTCCGTATCCGGGGCGGAACAAAAAACACCTACGACCTTGCGGCTTTCAGAAATTCATACGGTAATCTTATGGCGGAGGACTGCCTGTATCTAGGATATTATCTTCATCTGGTACAGGATATGGTCTTCCGTGATTTTGTGTATAAAAAACATCATTGGGACCCTTTCACCCCGGGAAATGTAGGTCGTCTTCACAACGATTACCGTCTTATCAATTCCTATCTAATCGAAAAATACGGATTAAAAGACAGGATCGTCCATCCGGCTCTGACGGCGCACTTTAACACGCGGACGGACGGGGAAATTTTCTTTTTTACGAAGGAGATGGCGGACGATTACATACAAGTCGCCTGCGATATTTGCGTCAGGGAGCTTTCAGCGTTTTTTGCCGGAGAAAAATATATCGACCAGTACGAGTGGGCGTGGGACACGAAGCCGAAGAGCCTTCTTGAGTCTGCGGCGAACGCCCGCGAGTTGGGCGGCTACAAAACAGGGAGCGGCGGCTTCACGCGGCACGGAAGATTTATTAGAAGCGATGCGCCCTCATTTCTGAGCAAAAATGATGCGGAGTTTCTGGAGAATGCCGGAATACATACGGTCATTGATCTGAGGAACGATGCGGAAACATTAAAGTCTCCAAGTCCGTTTGCCGCTATGCCGCGGTTTGATTATCACTGTGTTCCGATTGAATAGGGCAGCGGTATACCGGAGTCCGCGTCTGCGGTGCCTGAAAGCTATATGGAAATTGCCGCAGCCGAAAACATCGGATGTCTCTTCAGAATTATGGCGCATTCGCGAAACGGAGTTTTGTTTCATTGCGCGGCGGGAAAGGACAGAACGGGAGTGGTATCGGCAATTCTTCTTATGCTTGCCGGCGTAAACGACGAGGAAATTGTTTTGGATTATATTTTAACAAAGAAATATAATTATCAGCGTCTTGAGGCAGCGCATCTGAAATATTCCAACGAGATTATGAATGTAATCACTCCCAAAAAGGAATATATGCTTAGTTTTATGCGGTTATTCAGTAAAAAATACGGAAGTGCGGAAGGTTACTTCAAGGAAGCAGGAGTTTCGGCGAAAGAAGTATATATGCTGAAGGAGAGGTTGTTAGGGGAAGAGTGATTTTTACTGTTTAATAGAACTCAATCAAATTTATTGCCCGTCCGAAAAATTGCGCCACCCATATAATAATGTGATTTTAGTGTAATATCAAATTATTTTAGCTCTAAAATATATATTGATTTTATTTTTTATAAGATATATAATAATATAGTAAAATTCGCACAAGGGAGGTCTAACTATGAAAAATCAATTTTTTAAAAAATTAATCGCTTTTCTAGTCGGGATATTCCTTACTTTCTCTGCGTTTCCGGCATACGGGGATACAAAAACA
>CAJTON010000016.1:0-1897 GCA_910577605.1 uncultured Butyrivibrio sp. | reverse complement strand
GTTTCCCACTCTCGCCGAGAACATTCCCGCCTCCGTAGCCGAATTCATCGACGGTAATTTTTCCTCGATAACAGAGGTTATGACAAATTCACTATCTAAAAGCTATACCGCAGACGATATTGAACTTGGAACTCCTTACATTGTATATAACTTCAATGAATATCAGGACGAAGTATATTATTATCCGCTTATAGCAGACGGTAAAATCAAGGCAATATTAGGCGTTATAGGCACGGACTGGGGCTATACATATGAAATTTCTTACGACCACGGATTTATTGAACTATTGACTGAGATGGATTACCTCAATAATGAATGTATTTTCTATACCATAAACGACGAGCTGTATTATGAATCCGCAAACGGGGTGCAATCTGAGCCTGATATTCCTATGGGTTACTCGGAAGGAAAAATGCCTGATGCTGACGAACTGGCATTTGCCGCTATGAGTTTTGAGGAAAAACAGCGGGTGGTAAACGATAAATTAAGTTCTTTCAAATATGTGGATACGCAAAAAAACGATGAAAATGATAATGATGATATAAAATACGGCGCGATGAAGGCTATTACGCTAAGGAACAAGAGAAGTCAGTATAACTATGGCATGTGCTGGGCTTGCGTAGTCGCTACCATAGCTAATACGTTGAACTGGACTTCGTACACAGGATATGATGTATGCAACCGTATGGGAATAGGATTTGACACGGGAGCAGGAATCGATGAAATAAAAACGGCACTTTCATATTATGGTGTTGATTATAAGAAGACCACATCTAAGTTACCTTGGAGTTCGGTAGTTAAAAATATAGATGCTGGATATCCCATCGCAATGATTATGGACCCGTATCCGTCAGGAGATTTGGGTCACAGCGTTACCTTGTACGGATATGATAAATCTAATAATATTATTAGAATATGGAACTCGCAAATCGAGAATTCCGATGAAACAGATATCAATTATAATATGGAAGGATATTACAAGGATGTTTATTATTACAATGCAAGATATGATATAACATCATCAAAACCTGTACCATTAAGTGAACAAGGGCGTGTGTATATATGGAAACAAACACTTTCAGAGTATCAGTAACAGGAGGCTGACATGAAAAAAATAATTCCTGCATTTTTGGCAATACTTTTTGTTTTTACAGCTTGCGGAAAAACAAAATCCACCGAATCAGATTTGGAGAAATGGGAAAGAGAATTAAAAGAAGTCTATTCGTATGAAACTCCGTTTGTTTTTTCACAGGAAAGGGTATCAAACGGAGTGGAATATATAGACGGTATCGATACATTGGTCGACGAGGCTATGAAAATTATTCGGGAAAGAATGCAGAAGGGGCATAGTACGGGAAATTGGAGCGACGATGTATGGACCGGCGGTCTTGGAGATAAGCAGACAGCCTTTAACGGGAAGGGATATTATATTTGCCGGATTCCGATTACCACATATAACAATAACCGTAATGCTTTATTGGAAACATTTACTCTATATATTTTTAACGAGGATAAGTCGGTTGCGGGAAAAGCTGTTTTCAGTAATTTTAATAATAAAGTGCTAGATGTCCATATGAATATGTTATCGTATAATTTTAATGTTTTTGAAACAATTCATGATATGGAATTTATAAATATTAGCGCAAATTATTTAAGAGATAATTACAGTGCCAATCCTAATTTGATTGGAGGGATAGAACCGCGGGCAGAAGCTTTAGGTATGTTAGGAGAGGATAATAAGCTGTATTCTTACGACATTTATTCCAATAGAATAAAAGAATTGAATAAACTTAATCTTTATGGCGGTAAAAGCCTGACTGTCGAGGGCGACGTTTTCCATTACCTTCCCGAAGAAATGCGCTACTCATACGATAAAATCATGGATAATCTGATTTGG
>CAJTON010000015.1:33200-57700 GCA_910577605.1 uncultured Butyrivibrio sp. | reverse complement strand
AAGAGCGCGAGACGGGGATCGAACCCGCGACCTTCTCCTTGGCAAGGAGACGCTCCACCACTGAGCCACTCGCGCATACATTGACTTTTGACAGCCACAAGTGATAATATACAGTATAGTTTTTATTTTGTCAACATAAATTTCCGAAAAAAGGAAAACAAAGGGTCCGGTTATGCCGCTAAAAATTCTTAAGCGCCTTAACAGCAAATATCTGGCGCAGATAGAGGGACTGCGACGCGAGTGCGCCGCCCTCGACAAAACAGAATACAGCTTTTACACGGGCGATGAGAAAGGTCGTGATTTTTTTGCTCTTTATTATGATAAAAAAAAGCTTGCCGGCTTTGCCTTCTGCTGCGCAGACGAACCCGCGGAAATTTCAGGCGCGGTACTTCCTGACTTTCGCAGACAGCATATTTTCACAAATATGGCGAACGCCCTGAAAAACCGCGCAAAAGCGAAGGCTTACGAATTTTCAGGTCGCGACGGATACCCCGGCTTCGCTGAATGCGCAAAAACGCTCGGCGCGGCATACCGCCGCGAGGAACATCTTATGAGATTTACCGCCAAAAAGCCGCCTGTCTGCCCCGCTCGCCTGCAATATTCGGAACGCAAAAACGGCGCTGTCTTTCTCTTTCTGTTCGGGGAACCCGAAAGACCGAGCGGATATATCTCTCTTTTTTATGACGGGGCGCTCGTAAACATATTCAACGTATATGTCGAACCGAAGCTTCGCGGACAAGGTCTGGGCTATGCCATGATGTGTTCCGTTCTTGACCGCCTTGCCGCCCAGAAAGCGGAAAACATCGTGCTTCATGTTTCCGGAAACAACAAACCCGCGCTTGCGCTTTATTGCAAATGCGGGTTTGAGATAATTGACTCCGTTGTTTTTTATTCGTCTGCGGCTACTCAAGATTCGTATAGCCCATAAGGAACTCATCGACTTCCTTTGCCGCGTCACGCCCCTGCCTTATCGCGCGCACTACAAGCGACTGTCCGATATGCATATCGCCCGCCGCGAATATCTTAGGATTATTTGTGGCAAAACGGTCTTTCCCCGTCTTTACGTTGGTCCTTTCGTCCAGCTCCACGCCGAATGCGTCCGTCACATATTTCTGGCTTCCGAGAAATCCGGCGGCAATAAGAACAAGCTCGCATGGCAGCTCGTACTCGCTGTCAGGCACCTCCGACATCACGGTACGTCCTGTTTTTTCGTCGCGCTTTTGCTCAAGCTTCACGCATTTAAGCTTTATAAGCCTTCCCTCTTTATCCTTGACAAACGCCTTCACCGTAGTCTGATAAATTCTGGGGTCGTGTCCGAATACCGCGATTGCCTCCTCCTGTCCGTAATCCGTCTTGCAGACCATCGGCCACTGGGGCCACGGATTGCCCGCGGCGCGTGTATCAGGCAGCTTCGGCATCATCTCAAGCTGCGTTACGGATCTACAGCCGAGCCTTACCGACGTTCCCACACAGTCGTTTCCCGTGTCGCCTCCGCCGATGACTACCACGTTCTTATCCTTGGGACTTATGAAAGTTCCGTCCTTTAAATCCGAATCGAGCAGGCTTTTTGTCACCGATTTGAGATAATCGACCGCAAAATATATCCCCTGCGCGTCGCGCCCTTCGGCCTTTATGTCCCTCGGATTCGCAGAGCCGCACGCAAGCACTACCGCGTCGTAATTCTTGAGCAGGGTCTGCGCCTTTACGTCGCGTCCCACGTCCTTATTCGTGTGAAAAACAACGCCCGCCTGCTCCATAAGGCGTATCCTTCTTTCTACTACCCACTTTTCAAGCTTCATATTCGGAATACCGTACATCAGAAGCCCGCCCGGTCTGTCGGAGCGCTCGTACACTTCGACCTCATGTCCTCTTTTATTCAACAGATCCGCAGCGGCAAGTCCCGCGGGACCCGAACCTATAACGGCGACCTTTTTGCCTGTTCGCACCTTCGGCGGCTGTGCCGTCACATATCCGTGCTCAAAGGCGTATTCTATTATGGTTTTCTCGTTTTCCTTCGTACTCACGGCGTCTCCGTTAAGCCCGCAGGTACACGCCTTCTCGCAGAGCGCCGGACATACTCTTGAGGTAAACTCAGGAAAATTGCTTGTTTTGGCAAGCCTTAAATACGCGCCCTTATAATTTCCCACATACAAAAGCTCGTTCCATTCGGGTATCAGGTTGTTGAGGGGACAGCCGGAAACCATTCCTTTAAGGAGCTTTCCCGACTGACAGAAGGGTACGCCGCAGTCCATACAGCGCGCCGCCTGCTCTTTTTGCTTTTCGGGAGAAAGCGGTTCGTGAAACTCGTTGAAATTCTTTATTCTTGCTTTGGGAGAAGCCGCCTTGCAGTCCTCCCGCTCATAATCCATAAATCCCGTTGTTTTTCCCATTTTTACTTCCTCCCTTCCTATTTCTTCAATGAATAGAACGCTTCGATCTGTGCCTGTTCGCTTGAAAGTCCTTTTTCTTCCATAAGAACTATACGGTTCAGCATCTTCTTGTAGTCGTGCGGCATGACCTTTTTGAACTTGGGAAGATAACCGCCAAAATCGTCGAGTATCTTTTTGCCCTTTTCCGAATTGGTATACGCCACATGCTTCTGTATCATTTTCTTCAGCTCAAGCACGTCATATTTGTCCGCGACCTCCTCAAACCCGACAAGCTCTTTATTCAGGTTAAGATAAAATCTGTTGTCCTCGTCAAGCACATAAGCGACGCCCCCGCTCATCCCGGCGGCAAAATTCTTTCCCGTCCTGCCGAGAACGACCACGCAGCCTCCGGTCATATATTCGCAGCCGTGCTCGCCCACGCCCTCGACGACCGCGGTCGCCCCCGAATTGCGCACGCAGAAGCGTTCACCCGCCACGCCGTTTATATAAGCCTCTCCGCTCGTCGCGCCGTAAAGAGCGACGTTTCCGATTATGATATTTTCGTCCTGCTTAAATACCGACGACTTAGGCGGGTACACGATAAGCTTGCCGCCTGAAAGTCCTTTTCCGAAATAGTCGTTGGAGTCTCCGACAAGCTCAATAGTAAGCCCCTTCGGTATGAACGCCCCGAAGCTCTGACCGCCGTTTCCGTTACAGCGGACAGTATATGTGTCCTCCGAAAGCGTATCGTCGTAAAGTCTTGTTATCTCCGCACCGAACATCGTGCCGAAGGCGCGGCTGTCGGTGTTTGTAACGTCAAGCTCGATACTTTTTTTCAGCTTTTTCTTCAAAGAAGGCATAAGCTCTTTTATGAGGACCTTCTCGTCAAGGGTCTTTTCCAGTTCAAAATCATAGACCTTTTTATTACCGTACTCCGTTTTCTCAGCGGCGGCATAAGGATTCTCAAGAATTGCCGATAGATCAAGCCTTCCATATTCTCCGCAGACACCGTTTTTCTGGAAAAGCATATCGCTTCTTCCGCACATCTCGTCAAGCGTCCTGAATCCGAGCTTTGCCATGTATTCGCGAAGCTCTTCGGCGACGAACTTCATAAAATTAACGACATACTCCGGTTTGCCGGCGAACTTTTTGCGAAGCTCCGGATTCTGCGTCGCTACCCCGACGGGGCAGGTGTCAAGATTGCACACTCTCATCATAACACAGCCCAAGGTCACAAGCGGCGCGGTCGCGAAGCCGAATTCCTCCGCGCCCAGAAGACAGGCGATCGCTACGTCGCGGCCCGTCATAAGCTTTCCGTCCGTCTCAAGGATCACTTTATTGCGAAGCCCGTTCATTATAAGCGTCTGATGCGTTTCCGCAAGCCCAAGCTCCCACGGCAGTCCCGCGTTGTGAATAGAGCTGTTCGGAGCCGCTCCCGTTCCGCCGTCATAGCCCGAAATAAGTATTACCTGCGCGCCCGCCTTCGCCACGCCCGCCGCGACCGTTCCTACTCCCGCCTCGGACACGAGCTTGACGGAGATCCTCGCCTTGTTGTTTGAATTTTTCAGGTCGTAGATAAGCTGCGCCAGATCCTCGATCGAATATATGTCGTGGTGCGGCGGCGGCGATATAAGGCTTACTCCGGGAGTGGAAAGTCTTGTTTTGGCTATCCAAGGATAGACCTTGCCGCCCGGAAGATGTCCTCCCTCGCCGGGCTTCGCGCCCTGCGCCATTTTTATCTGTATCTCGTCGGCGCTCACAAGATACCTTGAGGTCACGCCGAAGCGTCCCGAAGCCACCTGTTTTATCGCCGAGCATTTGTTAAGTCCGTCCGCGCCTATCGTAAGCCGCTCTATGCTCTCTCCGCCCTCGCCGCTGTTTGAGCGTCCGTGTATCATGTTCATAGCCACGGCGAGCGTTTCGTGAGCCTCCTGTGAGATCGAGCCGTACGACATCGCGCCGGTCTTGAAGCGCCTTACTATCGAATCAACGCTTTCAACCTCCTCTATCGGCACAGATTTTTCGGGAAATTTAAAGTCCATGTAGCCCCGCAGCGTTACCGGGTCCATCTCCTCGTTGATAAGACGCGAATACTCCTTGAAGGTACCGTAATCCCCGTTTCTCGCCGCAAGCTGGAGAAGATGGATAGTCTGCGGATTGTAGAGGTGTTCCTCCTTGCCGCTCCTTGACTTATGGCTTCCGATACTATCAAACGTCTCGTCAACGTCAAGTCCCAGCGGGTCAAACGCCCTGCTGTGCCTTGTGTTCACGTCGTTTTCTATGTCTTTAAGCGTCACGCCCCCTATCCTGCTGACCGTTCCGCAGAAATACTTGTCTATGACCTGCGGAGCTATTCCTATCGCCTCGAAAATCTTTGAGCCCTGATATGACTGTATCGTGGAAATTCCCATTTTGGACGAGATCTTCGTAATGCCGGAAATCACCGCTTTATTATAGTCCTCGACCGCCGCGTAATAGTCCTTGTCAAGAAGCCCCATATTTATAAGCTCCTTTATCGTGTCCTGCGCGAGATAAGGATTTATCGCGCACGCGCCGTAGCCTAAGAGCGTCGCAAAATGATGCACCGTCCTCGGCTCGCCGCTCTCAAGTATCATCGCCACACTGGTTCTTTTCTTGGTGCTCACAAGATGCTGCTGCATCGCGGATACGGCGAGCAGCGAAGGGATCGGCACATGGTTCTCGTCAAGCCCCCTGTCCGAAAGTATCAGTATATTCGCACCGTCGCCGTGCGCCCTGTCCGCCTCCACGAACATTCTGTCTATCGCTTTTTCGAGAGAGGTGTTTTTGTAGTAAATAATAGGTATCTCGGCGACCTTGAAGCCTTCTATATCCATGCTCTTTATCTTGAGCAGGTCCGTGTTGGTAAGTATGGGATTGTTTATTCTAAGCACATGGCAGTTTGACGCCTTCTCCTCAAGAAGATTGCCGTCAGTGCCTATATAGACCGAGGTCGAGGTCACTATTTTCTCGCGCATCGCGTCTATCGGAGGATTCGTAACCTGCGCGAAAAGCTGTTTGAAATATTCAAAAAGGCACGGATTCTGCTTCGAGACGGCGGCAAGCGGCGTATCCACTCCCATTGCCGCTATCGGCTCCGAGCCGTTTTTTGCCATTCCGAGAATATTAGTGTAGAAATCCTCATAGGTATATCCGAACGCTCTCTGTAATCTCGCCCTGTCGTCGTCCCCGTACTCGACGACCTTCTTATTGGGTATTTTAAGGTCGCCAAGCATAACAAGATTCCCGTCAAGCCATTCGCCGTAGGGTCTGCGCATGGCGTAATGCTCCTTAAGCTCCTCGTCGTCTATGACCCTGCCCTGCACGGTATCGACAAGCAGCATTTTCCCGGGGTGCAGCCTTTCCTTGATACGAATCCTTGACGGCTCTATGTCAAGCACTCCGACCTCGGACGAAAGTATCAGATAATCGTCGTTCGTTATGTAATAGCGCGAAGGCCGCAGTCCGTTGCGGTCGAGCACCGCGCCCATGACCTCTCCATCCGAAAAAAGGATCGACGCCGGACCGTCCCACGGCTCCATCATAGTCGCGTAATACTGGTAAAAATCTCTTTTTTCAAGGCTTATGAGCTTATTGTTCATCCACGGCTCCGGTATCGTTATCATCACGGCAAGCGGCAGGTCCATTCCGCTCATCACAAGGAATTCAAGCGTATTGTCAAGCATCGCCGAATCCGAACCTTCGGTATTCACGACGGGAATAAGCTTGTGCATATTGCCCTCAAAATACTTGCTCCTCATATTTTCCTCGCGGGCAAGCATTTTATCCGCATTTCCTTTTATCGTGTTTATCTCGCCGTTATGTACTATAAAACGGTTAGGGTGCGCCCTGCGCCAGCTCGGATTCGTGTTGGTGCTGAACCTTGAATGCACTATCGCGATAGCCGATTCGTAATCCCCGCTGCAAAGGTCGGGAAAAAAAGTGCGCAGCTGATTTACAAGGAACATGCCCTTATAAACGACCGTCCTGCTTGAGAGCGACACGACATACGTATCATCATTGCTCTGCTCAAAGACTTTTCGCACAATATACAGTCTGCGGTCAAAAGGAAGCCCCTTTTCGCATTCCTCCGGTCTTCCGACGAAGCCCTGAACTATCGAGGGCATGACCTCAAGCGCCTTTTTCCCAAGTACCTCCGGTCTGATAGGCACTTCGCGCCAGCCGAGAAATTCAAGACCCTCCTTCGCAACTATGATCTCGAACATCTTCATCGCCTGCTTTTTCTTAAGCTCATCCTGCGAAAAAAAGAACATTCCCACTCCGTAGTCGCCCTCATGCTTTATGTCTATCCCCAAAGGTCTGCAAGCCTTTGAAAAAAACTTGTGCGAGACCTGAAGCATTATACCCACGCCGTCTCCGGTCTTACCGTCCGCGTCCTTCCCGGCTCTATGTTCAAGATTCTCCACTATGCTGAGCGCGTCCTCCACCGTTTTGTGGGTCTTAACGCCCTTGATATTGACGATAGCTCCTATTCCGCAGTTATCATGCTCAAACTGAGGATTGTACAGCCCCTGATTCTTTCTGTTATCACTGATCATGCGTACCGCCCCTTCCGTTATTTTTGATTTTTCACGAGTATACTCCCTGATTTGGGAAATGTAAATAAGAAAATTTGCAGAATTGTCTGATAATCAGAAAATTGCGTTATATATGTATGATTAGCCTGATAATTCTAGTAATTGTTTGATTGTTTTTCATCACCGCTGTCCGACGTGTGCATAATAAAATTCGGTTCAGTATTGTCTGAACCTTAATAAATTAAGTCAAACCCACGCATGGTTAAGAATATTAACCAACCCACGGTTAAGAATATTACTTTTTTTCTTCGGAAACGCTCTCTCCGCCTGTATTTTCCCGTTCGGTGCAAACGATATACAAGCCTCCAAGCCTTGACCTTATGACCGTCACCCTGTCGCCCTTCATTATCACGGGATGACTTTTCGTGTGCCAGATCATTACGTTAGTGACGCTTTTATGTATATCCTCAAAGTAAACGTTATATACATAACCCCAGTATCTGCCCCTGTTTCTGCTTATTTTGCGCGACACTCTTCCGTAGCGTATACCGCGCGGTCTTCCGGCAAAATACATTGCATAGTCCCCGAAACAGGCAAAGATATAAACAGCGAAGGCAAGAATTACCCCCACGGAGGCGGCAGGAACCTTTTTTATTATTTCCACCGAAAAAACGATCATCGCCGGAAGAAGGGCGCAGAATACCGCCAGACCGAGGAGCAGACTTTTCCTGCCCGCTTTTCTGTACTGCAAAAGCTCCTCCTGCGATAATTCCTGCCAGTCTATATCAGCGCCTTTTTTGAACAAAACACACCGCCCTCCGCAACAAAAAACCGTTCCTTTTGTTTCTGTATCAAGCTATTATAACATTTATTTGCATGCTTTGAAATATAAAAATCCTATCAGTCCCGCCAATCCGCGTCCGACTCCCATTTACATTCCGTGATCCGCATATCCGAAAAGACAGCTTTGTACGAACCGTCAGTCGGGCTGCACGCATATATTCCGTATTTTATTCTCTCCGCTCCTTCCCACATATGAAATATCCTCATCTGTCTGTAACTGATTCCGTCCTCGCTGCATTCGATACAATAATCGCTGTTCCTGCGGGAAAAACGGTACAACATACTTTTTATATCCGACGAAATATCAGTAGTCGCCCAGTCGGAATAACCATGATTGGTAACAACGCTTCCAAGTCTCTGTATTTTTTCATCCTCGTACTCGATCGACGCCTTGAACCAGTTGTCGCTGTCAAGATACATCGCCACGCCGCACTGGTCAAAACGGCGCGAACTCTCAAACTCCGTTTTTACGACAAACGAAAAGAACTTATCGTCCGTTTCAATCTGCAGTACAGGAGCATTATCGTTTTGGAATCCGTAATATGTACGGGCCCAAAGATCCGTCCCCCTTTCCGTAATGATCTCAACTTTGTCCTCATCAACAAAAGACTGTTTTGGCTCCCTGGTCCATTTCGGACCGCACTTTAAAAATTCCATTTTTTCTCTCCTTTTTTTATAGTATTTTTTATTTTTCCGCACAGAATTATTCCCGCTAACAGCAATGCCGGAAATATGACTCCTGCGAGTATCCCCGCTTTAAGGTTATCTCCGAATGCGCCCGAAACCATACCGACCAGCGCGGGACCCCCGGAGCAGCCTATATCGCCGCCTAAAGCCAACAGCGCAAACATGGCAGTTCCGCCCTTAGGCAAAGCCGACGACGCCTTGCTGTAGGTTCCCGGCCACATGATTCCGACCGAAAACCCGCAGAGCGCGCATGCCGCCAGACTGAGCTGCGGTGCAGGTATGAGAGAAGCTCCCAGATAAGCCAGTACGCACAGACAACTGCTGTAAATCATAAAACGCTCCAGATTGATGCGGTCGCCGTACTTCCCGTAGAACAGTCTGGACGCGCCCATCAAAACGGCAAACGACATCGGTCCCGCCAGATCACCCGCAGTTTTTGAAATGCCAAGTCCTTCTTCCGCAAAAGTAGAAGCCCACTGACTTACCGCCTGTTCGCTCGCTCCCGCGCATACCATCATTATAAGCAGAATCCAGAATACCTTCAGACTGAACAGCTCCTTTAAACGCAGTCCTTTCTCACCGTCTTCAATCAACGACGCTATCGGAACCTTTGTAAACACAAATGCGTTGACGATCGGAATAAGCGACCACGCCAATGCCAGGATTTTCCAATTTTCTATACCGGCCGTGTAGAAAAACAGCGTCGAAATCAGCACAACTCCCGCATGTCCCCAACAGTAGAAAGAATGCAGCATGCTCATCGCCTTCTCTTTATTGTCGGAGGGACAAGCCTCGACGAGCGGGCTGACAAGCACCTCAAGCAGGCCGCCCCCGGCGGCATATACCGTTACCGAAATCAGTATCCCGATAAAATGAGACGGCAGTATTTCCGGCAGTATCGTAAGAAGGACCAGTCCGGCTGCCGATAAAACGTGCGCAGCAACTATTGACGCGCGATATCCTATTTTGTCTATAAATCCGACCGAAAGAAGGTCAACCAAAAGCTGTATTCCGAAATTAAAAGTCACGATCAAAGTAATCTGAGTAAGCGGGATATCGTAGCTTCTCTGAAAAAACAAAAACAGAAGCGGCGTAAAATTATTGACGACCGCCTGTACGATATATCCTGTAAAACACGCCGATATCGTTTTATCATATTGGTTCTTCATTTTAGCAGTCTCCTTTGTAAACTGGATTATATCTCATTTTTAATTCAAAATCATTGAATATAATCGCACATTTATGGTATAATATCACAAAATTTGTTAATTTATATAGTGGACGGGAATTTTATGGAGTACTGTAAGATCACAACCGACGAAACGCTTCGCGAGAATATCCGGCATGGAAGCAATATTTATCCTTTTGCGTACTATCCTGAAAATATATGCCAATTTGATTTCTGCCGTATCGACTGGCACTGGCACCATGAACTGGAGCTTCTGTATGTCTCCGAGGGTTCCCTTTTATGCCTTGTAGGAACGGATAAAATAGAATTGTCCGAAGGATGCGCCCTGTTTATCAACAGCGGTATCCTCCATCGCTTTGAAGGAAAAAACAGCGCCTTCATACCAAATATCGTTTTCTCTCCGGCATTGCTGGCTGACGAAAAAAGCCTTATTTACGAAAAATATATCGCCCCTGTTATAAACTCGTTTGTACCGTACCTTATACTCGAACCGCGTACGGAATGGCAAAATCATGCTCTGGAGATCTTATCGGAAATTTTTGCATTGCAGGAACCGGATTCACAAAACGAACTGCGCACTGTACGGCTTCTCATGCAAATCTGGGACATGATGTTCAGCCATTCGGACTTTTCCTCCGGGGCGCCGGAATTTCACCGTATGAGTCACAAACAGGCAAGACTGCAGACTATGATGCAGTATATCCACGACCATTACACGGAAGAAATCAGCCTTGATGACATCGCCGCCTCCGCCTCGATCAGCAAAAGCGGAGCGCTGCATATTTTTAAATCCGGCATTCGTATCTCGCCTGTGGCGTATCTTATCCAATACCGTCTGGCGCAAGCAGCCGAACAGCTGAATACCACTCAGAAATCCGTTTCCAGCATTGCAAAGGAGACCGGGTTCGCGGATTCGGGATATTTCTGCCGCAAATTCAGGCAGCATTATAATATGAGTCCTAACGAGTACAGACATTCATTTAAGATTTCACTCAAGGATTGCGCCCTGTCTTCTGTAATGCTATTATATAAACATCCTTTATCCTGCTGAAAGGTGCGTGAACGCTATGAAGAAAGACTCCGGCAAAAATAAAAAAGAACTGCGCTATGTCAATACACGCAGATACATAATAGTTATCGCTGCCCTTTCATTTCTTCTGCTGACCGTAAACATAATGTTCAGAGTCAGCGCTGTTTTCGCGCACACATATTCCACAACGGTCTATACGGCGACAGTAAAGGTATTCGGCACCGTTTTTTCGATTTTTCCCTTTTCGGTAATTGAAATTCTTATATACGCCGCAGCGATAACGGTCATATACTGTCTTGTCCGGCTCGTAATTTCTTTCATTCAGAGCAGGAAATTAAAGGTGTGGAATTTTTTCACATACCGATTAAAGAAGTACCTGCTGAATCTCGCGTGTATAATACTTGTCTGCCTGCTGATACTCAGCCTTAACTGCACGATACTTTATCACAAGCTGACCTTCTGCGTCTGCGCCAACATAAAACCGCAGAGCCATACGACCGAGGAACTTGCGGCGCTGTGCGAGCTTCTTATAGATGAGGTCAACGAAATTTCTAAAGAGATCCGCACTGACGAAAACGGAATATTCACGCTTGAAGGAGTTGACTTAAACAGTACGGCGATAGACGCGATGCTAGCGTTAAGGACGGAATATCCTTTTATGCCGTCGTACTATCCGCGCCCGAAACCCATAGCCCTGTCAAAGGTCATGTCTTACACGAATATGACGGGCTTTTACTCGCCTTACACGATAGAAGCGAATTACAATAAAGACATAACCGATATGGAGATTCCGTACACGATATGCCACGAGCTTGCGCATATGGGCGGCTTCATACATGAGGACGAGGCGAACTTCATAGCTTACCTCGCCTGCATGAGATCCGACAGCGCGGCATTCCGTTACAGCGGAAGCGTAAACGCGCTTATCCCGGTACTGAATGCCTGCTACGATAACTGCGGGCGTGAACGCTATTCGGAAATAATCTCAAAGCTCAACAGACAGACGATAGCCGATTTAAATTTTCAGAGCGCCTACTGGGAGCGTTTTGAGTCGAAAATAGGCGAAATAACAAGCGGTATGAACGACGCGTATATAAAGCTTAACGGCGACAGCGAGGGAGAAAAGCGCTACGGTATGGTAACCGATTTGCTGCTTGACTATTTTGACGATATTCTTTCCAACTGAGAGCTGTCAACAACTATCTCGACGGCGCTTTTCACAACCGAAATCTCCACGCGCTGATGCTCGTCGGCATTTTCGCCGTCCACGGTCCACGCTACAGACTCTTCGCTTTCCACGACTATTCTGCTTGTTCTGAAACGCTCTACCATCGGGCTGTTCTGTGATTTAGAAAATATTCCGGCAACCACCTGCTGAAGCTCATGCGGCGTTACGGGTTCTTTTACGAGCGTCACCTCAAAAAGTCCGTCGTCAAGCAGCACGTCGCGTCCCGCTATCCCTTTCATTCCCCCAACCGAAAATGAGTTGCTCACCATTCCGTAAATATAGCTCCCGCTTATCTCCATATCATTGCAGTAGATTTTAAGCCTGTAACCCTTTATCTTTGAAAAACTTTTCAGGCTTTCAAACAGATACGCCTGATGTCCGAGCATATTTTTCATGTTCTGCGGCGTTTTGTAAGAAACGTCGGTAAACAGACCGAACGCCGTAACATAATTAAAATGCCGTCCGTTCATCCTTCCTATGTCACAGGCAAAAGGAACTCCCTTCGCTATCTGCCCCGCCGCCCTCTGCATATTCCTGCTTATTCCCAGAGTCGCCGCAAAATCATTGGTGGAGCCCGCCGGAATATAGCCGACCGGCGGCTTTTTGGAGCGGTGCGTCATAATCGCTGAAATAACCTCGTTGAGCGTTCCGTCGCCGCCGCTGCACACGATAATATCGTAAAGCCCGTCAGCGCCGCATACCTTGTCATATCCGTCAAGCGCGCACTGAGTGGGATACGCGGTCACCAAATATCCCGATTTCGTAAACATATCAATAATCGAATTAAGCTTTCCGCATATCTGTCCTTTTCCCGCATGAGCATTGTATAAAAAAAACATTTTTTTCATCATATCCACCCTTTACTTCCTGCTGACGACTCTTTCCCCGTCCCCGAAATCAAGAATGTACGGGAAATGTGTCTTGCGTTTCTCCACAGGCGGAAGCTCCATGTAGGTGTCGCCGTAGAAATTATGAAGCATGGCTTTCATATCTTTAGGAAAATTCAGCTCCACATCCTCAAATTTCCACTTAACGCATGGAAATGTCTTTTTCTTATAAAGAGTGTTCCAGTCTGGCTTTGTATCGCACGGATACCCGAATCTCTTGGTTTTGCGGTTGTTGTACTGCTTGCACACCTTCATGCACCTTTTGTAAATATCATATTTGTCTATGCGCAGAAAAACAAGAAGCTTGTGTGCCAGTTTACAGCCCTCCTTAACGATTGCGCCCTTTATTCCCTCCTGAAAAATAACAGGCTCGTCAACGCTCCTGAGTATCAGAAGCTTCGACAGTATCCACGCGCGCCATTTCTGTACAAAATACAAAAATTCGTTATCCGGAAAATTATCGTAAGGATAAATATCAAGGAAAATGCCGAAATCGCTTTTCACGTTCATAAAAGCCCACTCGACAAATCTGGTGCCCCTTATGCAGAGCCTCGTTGAGGTCAAAGGAAAATTATGGTCCCTCTCGGTGTTGAGCACATAATATTTATCGCCCATCTCCCTCTCCACTATCTCGATGAATTTCTCAAAGTCCCTGCGCGGCAGCGCAACGTCGATATCGTCGTCCCAAGGGATAAATCCTCCGTGTCTTACCGCGCCTATCCCCGTACCCGCGAAAGCGAAATACTTCAGCCCGTTCTCGTCGCATATTTTCATAAAATCCTTAAGGATACCCATCTCAGCCTTATGGATCCTGTCAAGCTCTTCCTGATTATAAAATCTCGGCATACCGTTTCTCCTATCTGTCCCATTTGTCGCAGAGCGAATTTATCTGATCCGCGAATTTCGCGAGGTCCTTGTTCGCTCCGCCTTCGTTGTGCCTGATAACCGTCATAAGGCGCCTTCCGGCGGCGGCAAGCCGCTCGAATACGTCGGACACCTTCCGCGCAACAGAATGCTTTGCCTTGTGAACCTTCACTCCCTCTCTGACGCATGAAGCGTCCGCAAGGTCGTACACGCCTCCGCTGTAAGGCGCCACCGCGTCAAACCCATGCTCGTCGCGCAGACAGCGCGTAAAATTATCGCAAACGTCGTCCTCGCCGTGAACGACAAACACCTTCTCAGGCTTTTCTTCAAACGCCTCTATCCATTTTATAAGTCCGGCCTTATCCGCATGACCGCTGACTCCGTCAAGCTTTACGATCTGCGCTTCCACCTCAATAGTTTCTCCGAAAAGCTTCACCTCAGCCGCGCCTTCAAGCAGCATCCTTCCCAGCGTTCCCACAGCCTGATAGCCCACGAAAACCACGGTGCTGTCCTTGCGCCACAAATTATGCTTGAGATGATGCCTTATTCTTCCCGCCTCGCACATTCCCGAAGCGGAGATGATGACCTTAGGTCTGTTGTCAAAATTTATAGCCTTTGAATCATTGCTCGTGACGGAAAGCATAAGTCCCGGAAACTGCAGAGGATTGCAGCCCTTCTCAACTAACTCCATAGCCTCCTCGTCAAAGCAGCACGTTCTGTTTTTGTTGAAGATCTGCGTGGCCTCCACCGCGAGCGGACTGTCCACATACACCTGGAATCCTTCATGCCCCTCCACAAGTCCGTCCTGCTTTATCTTGCGGAAATAGTAAAGCATTTCCTGAGTCCTGCCCACCGCGAACGCCGGTATCACGACATTACCGCCGCGGTCAAAGGTTTCTTTGGTTATTCTGGCAAGCGCCTGCACATAGTCGGTCTCCGTATTATGGTACCTGTCCCCGTAGGTAGATTCCATAACGACGTAATCCGCGTCGCGTATATACTCCGGGTCTTTGATTATAGGTCTGTGGATATTGCCTATATCTCCCGAAAAAACGATTTTCTTATTGACCGGGCCCTCGCTTATCCACATTTCTATGCTTGACGAGCCTAACAGGTGTCCGGCGTCCGAAAATCTTATGTCAATGCCTTCGGTAAGGTTGATTTTTTCCTTGTATGAGCAGGAGATAAAGTGCTGAAGCACCCCCTCCGCGTCATTCATGGTGTAAAGCGGCGGTATCTCCTCGCGCCCCGCTCTTTTTGCCTTGCGGTTCTTCCACTCAGCCTCCGCCTCCTGGATATGCGCCGAATCCCTTAGCATTATACGGCACAGATCGACCGTCGCCTCCGTCGCGATCACATGACCGCGGAACCCCCTCGCGTATATCAGCGGCAGAAGCCCCGTATGGTCGATGTGCGCATGAGTAAGAAGCACATAATCAATATCCGGCGCGTCAACCGGAAGCTCCTGATTCTCGTATTCATCGCTGCCCTGCTCCATACCGCAGTCAACAAGAATATACTTTCCGCACGCGTTGACCACATGACAGCTTCCAGTCACCTCATGGTCCGCTCCGATAAATGTAATCTGCATATCAGCCCTCCTGCTTGACATTTTTCCACACTTTAAATAAATTATTTTCAGTATAACACAAGAATTAAGTAGACGTAAAATGATATTTGAGTTAAAATAAAAAAAATTTAACAATTACCCTCGTGGTATACCGTTACGCGCAAAAATCGGCGCAGTAACTAACAAATGAAACCCTCTTCGAGGATACCATGATGTGTTGAAAAGCAACACATCAATAAGGAAAGGAGTTATCATGGATTTTCTTTATACTCTTCAAAATCTCCGCAATCCCGTACTGGATGCGGTCATGACTTTTTTCACCTACTTCGGCGACGAGATACTCGTAATCGGCATACTTTGCGCGACCTATTGGTGCATAAACAAAAAGCTCGCATACAAGGTCTGCTTCACTTATTTTATCTCCGGTCTGATGGTTCAGGGACTTAAAATAGTCTTCCGCGTTGAAAGACCGTGGATACGCGACAGCAGACTCATTCCTTCGGACGCCGCTCTGGACGGGGCGACGGGCTATTCTTTTCCGAGCGGCCACACTCAGGGCTCGACCGGACTTTTCTCCGTACTCGCGTACCATTTCAAAAAGGTCTGGGGATATATTATTTTCTTCCTGATAATCGCTCTTGTAATGCTGTCGAGAATGTATCTGGGATACCACACTCCATGGGACGTGCTCGTGGCTTTCGGCATTACGTTTGCCGTATCCCTTATCGTAAATTATATTTTTGAAAATTTCACCTCGACCTCCGCGACCAGAATCATCGTCCTCATACTGACCGAACTTATCTCCGCGGCGCTCATAGGCATCACCTACTATGTGGTACTCACGGGAAAATCAACGGAGGAGCTTGCCATGGACTGTTTTAAAGCGGCAGGCGCGGGACTTGCCTTCGGGATCGCGTGGTTCATCGAAGACAAATACATCCGCTTCAGTCCCCAAAGCGTTTCATCGGTAGGCGGTCAGATACTTAAATTCATCGTCGGAATAGGTGTCACTCTAGGTCTTAAGCAAGGGCTCAAAGCCCTCGGCTTCGCGCTTTTCCCCGACGGAGCCATCATAATAAACATAGTCAGATATTTTATCGTCGTTATCTGGATCGTAGCGATATATCCTTTGATAATCAAAAAAATAACGTCGCGCCGTTAACCGTCTATACTGTAATCCGTTTCAAACGGCAGGTCTCGTTCTTTGGAAATGAAGGCCCTGCCGTTTGTGTTTTCCGTGATCCTCGCGCAAAGCTCCTCCCCTTTATCCGAAAGCACGTCGATCATAAGCTCCACCTTATCCTCGTATACCGAATCAATTATCCTGGCGCCCGCTGACGCGGCGGCGTACTGTATTTTGCCGATGCCGTTATAATCCGTAACGACGCGGTAACGCGTTCCCGCTCTGACAAGCGCAAGCCCGCTGTTTAAAAGAGCGTCCTTCGCGGCTTTGGTGTATGCTCTCACAAGTCCCCCCGTACCCAAAAGCGTTCCTCCGAAATATCTTGTCACTATAACAAGACAATCCCTAAGACCGGCGCCTGTAATGACCTCGAGAATCGGTTTCCCCGCCGTTCCGGACGGTTCCCCGTCGTCGCTGCATCTTGTAAGCCCGCTATCTTCGCCTGTCACAAAAGCATAACAGTTATGTCTGGCGTCCCAGTATTTTTTACGCGCCGCCTCTATATAAGCCGCCGCTCCGTTCTCGTCGTCCACGCTGTAAACGCGCGAGATAAAACGGGATTTCTTTTCTTCATAAAGACCTTCTCCGCCTTTTTTTACTATAATGTAACCGGACATGGAAATTCCCCCGAAGCATCTGATTTTTATGTTTGTGTATAAAATAATACCATATTCCGCATGATTTTTGTTAATTTATATTACAATAATGTTAAGATTTTCTTATATTTAGCGTTTTTTCTTTATTTATCCGGCGTTTTTTGGTATACTTATTATATATTTCCGCAAAAGGAGGCAGCTAAATGAACTACAGCAGCGCCAGCATCAAAAAGACGCAAAGAGCGCTTTTTTCCCATAAGATCAAAATGGGAACAAAGGCTTTGGTATATATATTCAAGATACTTATGATCGTTCTTGTTTTCACGGCAGTAACGGGAGTATCGCTCGTATCCGGAGCTTTCAAGGGAATCATCAACACCACTCCTGAGATCACTCTCAACGACGTTACGCCGTCGCAGTACCAGACCACCGTATACGACTGTAAGGGTACGCCCGTCGAAACGCTTGTCGCTTCCGGCGCCAACCGTATTTCAGCGACTATAGACGAGATTCCCGAACATCTCCAGAATGCTTTCGTGGCAATTGAGGACGAGCGTTTCTATTCTCACAACGGAATCGACGCCGAGGGCATAATCCGCGCCGCCTACATCGGAATATCCAACGGCTTCAAATTCACGCAAGGCGCCAGCACGATAACCCAGCAGCTTATCAAAAACAGCGTCTTTTCGGTTGAAAACGAGGACAGTCAGGGCGACCGCTTCAAGCGTAAGATACAGGAGCAGTATCTCGCCGTGCAGCTTGAGGAAAAGCTCGGCGACAAAAAAATCATACTTGAAAACTACCTTAATACCATAAACTTAGGCAACAACAACTTAGGGGTCCAGAGAGCGTCGCGCAACTATTTCAACAAAGACGTATCGGATCTAACCTTGTCGGAAAGCGCGGTTATCGCCGCCATTACGCAGAATCCGTATGCTTATAACCCTATTCTTCATCCCGATAATAATGCAAAACGCCGCAAGAAGGTCCTCGACAATATGCTTGAATTCAATATGATCACTCAGGCTGAATACGACGAGGCCATTCAGGACGACGTATACTCAAGAATACAGAATGTGTACAACGCCTCCTCAGGCTCAAAAGCGTTCTCTTATTATACCGACGCTCTTATTCAAGATATTATGGACGATCTGATGACGCAGAAGGGTTACTCGTACACCCAGGCTTACAATCTTATCTACCGCGGCGGTCTGTCCATATATTCCTGCGAGGACCACGAGCTTCAGCAGGCTGCCGAAAACCTTGTAAACGACCAGTCTTTATGGCACGATCAGGTCGAATACTCCGTTTCCTACAGATTTCAGGTAAAGGACGCCTTCGGCAATCTCTCCACCTACACGGAGGCAAGCCTTCTCAAATATCTCAGGGAAAAATACGACCCCAAGTTCGAGCTGCTTTTCCCTACCAAGGAGGACGCGCAGAAATATCTTGACGAATATAAAAACCACATCCTTGAAGAAACTGACGGCGAGGTAGTCAAAGGCAGCGAATCCGTAATCTTTTCTCTTCAGCCGCAGACCTCTCTCGTAATGATAGAGAACAGCACCGCTCAGGTAAGAGTTATCGTAGGCGGACGCGGCGACAAAACTCAGAGCCGCGTATTGAACCGCGCGACAAGCTCGCAGCGTCAGGCAGGCTCCACGATAAAGCCTTTGATAGTCTACACGCCCGCCATTGACACAAGCGGCTACGGTATAGGAACCGTCATTGACGACATTCCCTTCTTTTACAGCACAGGACAGCTTGTAAAAAACAACGACCAGATTTACAAGGGCTACGTTACGGTGCGCGAGGCAATTGCTGAGTCCCGAAACATCCCCGCTGTCAAGACCCTCAACGATATAGGAATAACAACGGGTACGACATATCTCAAAAATTTCGGCATCTCCACGCTGACCGATCAGGACTACTATCTTCCGATAGCTCTCGGAACGTGCAGCGTTACCAATTATGAAATGACCGCAGCCTACACTACTTTCGCGAACGGCGGAGTATATATCAAGCCTAAATTGTATACAAAGGTGCTCGACCACGACGGCAACGTCATACTTGACAATACGGAACTCCAGTCAACCAGAGTTATGAAGGAATCGACCGCATGGCTTATGACGAACGCTCTGCACAGCGTTACAACATCCGGTACGCTCAGAAACGCTTTCCCCTATCTTGACGATCATGTATTCGTTTACGCCAAGTCGGGAACCTCGCAGAATTCCGTAGACAAATGGGTCATCGGAACGGCGGGCAACTATACCGCGGGAATATGGGCAGGTTACGACAGCACCAAGGAATTTCCCGAAAGCGTGCTTTCCTCATACGTTGACATCTGGGGGCTTACCATGAAAGCCGCCAACGAAAACGTAACCACCTCCGAACCGGAGCCTCCTTCAAATATCGTAAAAGCAAGAATATGCCTCGACTCAGGAATGCTCGCCGTAGACGGACTCTGTGACTGCGATCCCCGCGGAAGCCGCGTCGAGTACGAATACTTTGAAGCTGGAACCGAACCCACTCAGGCATGCAATATACACACCAAAATAACCATCTGCACCGATTCGGGCAAAGTAGCAAGCGACGGTTGTCCCGAAAGACTCCGCAAGACTGTTATCCGCATAATCAAAAATGTTTCATCCGTTGATCTTGACAAATACAAGATCGAAGATATGGAATATGCGGTAACCGACGAGGACCTCGAAGGTCTGTGCGACGAAGACCACGGCAGACGTCCCGGGCTCGGCGGAAACAGTTCAAACAGCGGTACAGCAGGTACGGGCAGCAACAGTACG
Organism: uncultured Butyrivibrio sp.; assembly: GCA_910577605.1. Lineage (GTDB taxonomy): Bacteria > Bacillota > Clostridia > Lachnospirales > Lachnospiraceae > Eshraghiella. The sequence goes on along the minus strand of CAJTON010000015.1, from coordinate 37,891 downwards.
CGGCCAACACAGGCAAGGGAAACCGAAGCAGATTAATATAACGCAAAACCGGAGCTGTACACAAACTGCACAGCTCCGGTTTTATATAAAAATATCATTACGGCGTAACACCCGATTTCATCTGCTTATCCCTTCATAAGCTCTCCCCGTAACTCTTCACAGCGCTTATTTCTGAAATTCCCTGAAAAGCTCCATATCGGATTCCGTGAGCCTGACGTTCGTTTGGATCTTACGCCCGTCAGGAGCGATAACCGTCAAATCTATTATTGAGCCCTCCGCTATCATTCCCTGTGAAGCCGCCTGCATAAAGGCGGGAACTCTGGGGTGATTGGCGGTAAACTTCTCCCACGCGCCCTTCATTTTAAAAATACTTGCAGGATTAATCATTATTCAACCACCTTGATCCATCCGTCGGGAGCTTCTATACGTCCCATCTGGATTCCCGTAAGAGTGTCATAGAGTTCCTTTGTGACAGGTCCCATATCAGCCATTCCGCTCGGAATGCATATCTCCTCGCCATGGTTCACGATCTTTCCGACGGGAGAAATAACAGCAGCCGTTCCGCAAAGCCCTGCCTCGGCAAAATCCTTTACCTCGTCAAAAAGGACCTCTCTCTCCTCGACCTCAAGACCGAGATATTCCTTCGCGACATACACGAGCGAACGACGGGTTATTGAAGGAAGAATGCTTGAAGATTTAGGTACTACCACCTTCTTGTCCTTAGTAACGAAAAGGAAGTTGGCTCCTCCTGTCTCCTCAACCTTTGTGCGCGTGCGCGGGTCCAGATACATATTTTCGTCAAAGCCCTCTTTATGAGCGGTAACGATCGCGTGAAGGCTCATCGCGTAGTTAAGTCCAGCCTTGATATGTCCGGTCCCGTTCGGAGCCGCACGGTCAAAATCTGAAACCTTGATGGTTAAAGGCCTCGCACCTCCCTTAAAATAAGGTCCGACCGGCGTTGTGAACACCCTGAACTGGTACTCTTCAGCGGGCTTTACTCCGATCACCGCGCTGCTGCCGAACATATAAGGTCTGACATAAAGCGTTGCTCCGGTCCCATAGGGCGGCACATAAGCGTTGTTTGCCCTGACCGTCCTGACAACGGCGTCCACAAACCTGTCTTTGGGGTAAACAGGCATTTCAAGCCTTAACGCCGACTGCTCCATGCGTTCCGCGTTAAGGTCAGGCCTGAAAATAACCGTCTCTCCCTTCTCCGTCGTATATGCCTTAAGTCCCTCGAATATTGTCTGAGCATACTGCAAAACTCCGGCGCACTCGCTGATAGTTACAGTTGCCTCTCCGGTAAGCCCGCCTTCATCCCATACTCCGTTTCTGTAATTTGACACAAATCTCTTTTCAGTTTCTATATAACCGAAACCAAGATTCTCCCAGTCAATGCTTTTCTTATCCATGGAAATACTTCCTTTCGTTCTTATTGCGTCTGCTTTCAGCGCGTAATGGCATACCCGAAGGGCATTCCAATAATATTTGACTATATGGTACTACAAAAGTTTCGGTATTTCCAGTATATTTTTCATATTGGGGAAAATCCTGCTATTTTTTCATCTTGGGATTTACTATCAAAGAGGCGATATATCCGAAAATCAGCGCCGCGGCGCAGCCCGCAGCTCCCGCCTTGAAGCCTCCGAGGAAGATCCCGAGAAATCCCTCCATATCAACGGCTTCCTTCACGCCCTTAAAAAGCACGTTTCCGAAGCCAAGAAGAGGAACGCTCGCCCCGCTGCCCGCCCAGTCCACAAAAGGTCCGTACAGCCCCGCCGCGCTGAGTACGGCTCCTGAACATACAAGAAGAACCATTATCCTGCCCGGCATAAGCTTTGTTTTTTCCATAAGAATCTGGACAAGCGCGCATATTCCGCCGCCAACCAAAAATGCGATAAGATAATCCATAAATCTCCGCCTCCTTAATCAAAGTGCTCAAGCATGACCGCGTGCGCTATTCCCGGTACGGTCTTGCCTTCATTAAAGCTTATAGTTGAAAGCAGCGCGCCCGTCGGCACCAGAAGGACCCTTTTAAGCCTGCCCTCGTCCATTTCCTTCAGTATATGGGCGCAGAGCGTGCAGGCGCTGCATCCGCACCCGCTGCCGCCGGAATGCGTGTCTTGTTTTTCCCTGTCATATATCTCGATTCCGCAGTCACGGTGTATTCCCGATATGTCAAAGCCTCTTTTTTCAAGAAGGTCGATAAGGATCTTCTGACCGACATATCCGAGATCGCCCGTGTATATCGCATCGTAATAATTGGGTTCAAGCTCCATGTCCATGAAATTGTTGTAAATCACGTCGCACGCCGCCGGAGCCATTGCCGCTCCCATATTAAAAGAGTCCTCCACTCCGTAATCTACTATCTTGCCGGTCGTGACTCCCGTTACGCGGTTGCCGTGTTCACCCGTGCCAACTATTACGCCGCCCGCTCCGGTAACCGTCCATGTCGCGGACAACGGACGCTGACTGCCGTAATCAAGCGGATAACGGAACTGTTTTTCCGCGCTCGCAAAATGGCTCGAAGTAAGCGCTATCACGTTTTCGGCATAACCGGCCGCGACCGTCATAGCCGCCAACGACAAGGATTCGCCCATCGTCGAGCACGCCCCGTAAAGTCCGAACAACGGTATCTCGAAGCTCTGTATTCCGAAAGAGGTCGCAATCAGCTGTCCCAGAAGATCGCCCGCAAAAAGATAGCGTATTTCTTTTTTGTCCATGCCGGACTTTTCCAAAAGCACCTCCACTACCTGCCTCTGAAACTCGCTCTCCGCCTCCTCCCATGTTTTTTTGCCCGCCATCGCGTCGTCTATGATCTTATCAAAAAGAGGGCCTAACGGACCTTCTCCCTCTTTCTGCCCTACTATCGACGCGCGCTCACGGATCAAAGGCGGCACGTCAAAAGTTATACTTGCTTTTCCGATTTTTCCCATATCGCGTTCATCCTTTTAATATGATTTTGGAAATTATTATGCGGAGTAAAAATTTTTTTATGCGGACAATTTAATTTGATTAATTTAAAAATATAATATAGACATATAATTTTATATTTGATTTGTAATTTTCTGTATATGCATAGTCGATTTCACCACGCGTAAAATGTTTTTATTTACACTGATAGTAAACAAAAAAACACAAAGGAGAAATTGATATGGTTTTACTGGGCGAAAAATTAAAGAAATTAAGAATCGACAGACGGCTTAACCAAAGCCACCTCGCCGAAATGATGGGACTTGCGACAAGCGCTATCTCAAGCTATGAATCCTGCTCCAGACGCCCATCTTACGAGATTCTCATCAAATACGCGAGAATTTTTCACGTTTCAACAGATTACCTTCTCGGAATCGAACGGCAGAACTATCTGGATATTTCCGATCTCGACAGCAAAGAAAAGGAGATCGTCATACAGGTCATCTCAGTATTCAGAAACATATGATGGAGCAAGCCCCTGTCAAAGCAAAAGCCATGCTGTAACTGCCTTGACGGGAGCTTCAGCATATTGAAAATATTACAGAACTTTATTTTTCGCTTCGCTTTTCAATGTGTATCTCAGACTTCTGACAACTGAAAGAATCACCTTCATCTCATAATCCGTGCAATCGCTTAATTCTCTGACTAATATATTCTGAATCTCCAGATTATTTGAGGCTTCCGGATAAAATACCTGATACAGCGGCAGATCCAGTTCTCTCACCAACATACATAATATTTCAAATTTGGGATTACCTGTATTCTTTTCTATATCGATAATAGTTCTTTTGCACACACCAATCTTCTCGGCTAATGCCTCCTGAGATAAGTTTTTGCTCTTCCTCGTTGCCCGAACGGCATCTCCTAATGCACTTACTGATTGGTTCATTTTAATTCACCTCTTCTTCATTGTAAAGCTCACCCTTTAAAGCGTCAATTCAACCACAATTCACCAAAATATGCGGTTATATTCACTGTTTCGACAAGATATACAATAAAAAAGAAAAAATCTATTTGCAAGCCTATAATTCGTTTTGAGCCAAAACAAAAAACGGATACGAAAGATTTTGCCCTCTTCCGTATCCGCAGTATTTTGTAAGAGCTATTCAGGTTTAGCCATTAATGTGACCGTCGTCTTGTTCTTTTCATACGCTCCGTCGTCGGTAAGATGATAGTACTCAAGTTCCACTTCTTCGCCCACCGCGTAATATGATAATTTGTCAATAAGATCGTTTATCGATTTCATTGTCGCGCCGTCAAAAGAAATTATAACGTCGTACTGCGAAAGCCCCGCCTTGTCGGCTGCCGAGCCTTTGGTGACGGAACGGATCTCCACTCCCGCGGGACGGTTGTACGTCTGCGCTATGGATTCGGTAATCGTCACGCCCTTGACTCCGAGATAGCCTCTTTCTTCCTCCGAAAGCTGCTCTCTGGGCTCCGTAATAGAAAGATCCTCAATTATGTCCTTCACGGAGGAAATAGATATAGCATAGCCCATTCCCTCGACCTTAGTGTTCGTCATTTTGGCTGAATTGATTCCTATGACCTCGCCGTATGCGTTAAACAAAGCGCCTCCGCTATTGCCCGGATTAATCGCCGCGTCGGTCTGTATAAGATTATCGTACTGAACGTTTTCCACCATTATGCTCTTGTCAAGAGCGCTGATGCAGCCCGTAGTAACGGAGATGCCGTATCCCATGGAATTTCCTACCGCGATA
>CAJTON010000015.1:0-33190 GCA_910577605.1 uncultured Butyrivibrio sp. | reverse complement strand
TTACTTTGGATGAATCTCCGAAGGTCGCAATCGAATACTTTGCTCCGGAAGGAATATCCGGGATCTTCAGCGCAAGCACCGCAAGGTCAGGATTGTTCTTATAACCCTTTACTTCAACAGGCGCCCTGCTGCCGTCGTAAAACGTCACGGCAAGATCGTCCACCCCGTCTATAACATGCGCGTTAGTTACAATAAGCAATTCTTTATCGTTATGTCCGATAATTATTCCGGACCCGCTTACCGTTGACTGATAGCTCTGGCTCCCGAAAAATCCGTCGTTTACCGATTCGGTATAAGTTCCGTTTATGGCAACCACCGAAGATATTACGGCGTCAACTATATCTGACACATCGTACACCGTAGCTTTGATGTCCTTCTTGATTTCAGAATTATCAGTATAGGATAAATTGCCGTGGGTCTGGTTTTCGTCTGAAGGCGAACCGCCGCCCTCCGCGCTTTTTATCGGGAAAAGAACATATCCCGCGTAGCTCACGCCGTAGCAGGCAACTCCCGCAACTCCTCCGAGAAGCACCGCGCATACTACCGACGCTATGATCTTAAAAAATATATTTTTTTTCTTCTTGGGCTTTTTGTCCTTGTCTGACTGAGGATGCTCCGGCTGTGCAAGTCCGCTCATGCCGTTGTAATCGCCGTTTTCATTATACATAATCACACATCTCCTTTTTCGTTTCAGCTTCTTTTTATGTTTTAGAGTATATACATAATTTGTGTAATTTTTGTGTAGCAAATAAGAAAAAGCAATGAAAAGCTGTGAGCATTCTGTGAAGAAAAATCATTTCCGGCGGCTTACAGTCGAGGCTATCACGGTCATATCTCCCTCAAATTTCATACTGCCGTATCCGTCCGGGGCAATAAGGTGCGTACCGGCTTTGATTTCATGCCCGTCAAGCGTTCCGCTTCCCTCCACGACGCTCACATTGAGGAACGGATACCGCTGCTCGAATTCAAAGCTTCCCCTGACGCTTATTTTAAATACCTTGTAAAAATCATTTTCAATGAGGACGTCCGCCGCGCTATCTGTGCGCTCGGGCGTATGGCTCAGGCTGTCTTTTTCGGGCTTTGCCGGAACGGTGATAACGTCGATACTCTGCTCCACATGAAGCTCGCGCGGCTTTCCGTTAGTAAGCCTGTCATAGTCATATACGCGGTATGTAATATCGCTGTTCTGCTGTGTCTCAAGAATCAGACAGCCCGTTGTTATGGCATGGACTGTTCCGGGGTCGATCTGTATAAAATCGCCCTTCTCTATCGGCAGCTCCCTTATAAAAGAATCCCAGCGCCCCCCGTGGATCATGCTGTCAAGCTCCTCGCGCGATCTCGCATTATGACCCGCAACGAGCTTCGCGTCTTTGGGGCAGTCCATTATATACCAGCACTCCGTTTTGCCGAGCGATCCGTTCTCGTGCTCTCCCGCGTATTTGTCGTCGGGATGCACCTGAATGCTCAAATTGTCATGCGCGTCTATGATTTTGATAAGAAGAGGGAATTTATCTCCCTCTATTCCTCCGAAAAGCTCCCTGTGCTCCGAATAAAGCTGCGAAAGCTTCTTTCCTCCAAAGCTTCCGCCCTCAACCGTCGAATCGCCGTTCGGATGGGCGGCTATGCCCCAGCATTCTCCTATATCGTTTCCTTCGACGTCGTACCCGAACTCGTCGCGAAGCCTTGTGCCTCCCCAGATATTGTGTGTAAAAACCGGTTCAAGAAAAATCAATTCTCTCATTTTGCGCTCCTTTCATTATTACTGCGCTGCCTTTCAGCGCATAGTGTATCCTCGCAGAGGGTTTCCTTGTTACTGCGCTGTTTTTCAGCGCATAGTGTATCCCCGCAGGGGGTACAATTAATTATTTATTTTGATAAAATCAATAACTTCGTCAAGATCGCCGCACACGGCGGCGACGCACGCTCTTGTTTCGTCGTCAGGCTGCCACAGATCGGGCACGTTCACAGTTTTACAGCCCGCCGCCATAGCCGCTTTAAGTCCGCTCGGCGAATCCTCAAGCGCATAGCATTCCTCCGGCTTCTGCGAAAGCTGTTCGCACGCCTTAAGATAAATATCCGGAGCCGGCTTGGAATTTTCGACCATATCCCCGCTGACTATCGCAGAAAAATAATCCCTCACGCCCGCGTCGCACAGGTTGCGCTCTATGTCCTTCATGGGCGAAGAGGACGCGACCGCCATGCGGTAGCCTGCCTTTTTGAGATATTCAAGAAGGTTGTGCAGCCCCTTCTTAACCGGAACCTTATTTTCGGCGTAAAATCCGTCTATATATTCAAAAGTAAGCTTTGTCACCTCTTCCTCGCTGCATCTGTCCCCGAAGCGCTCACGCCATTTCTGTTTCGTAAGCTCCATATTCATTCCCAGGGTCTCCATAACCATAAAACCCGCTTTGCCGATTCCTATCTTCTCGCCTACCCAGTCCCACGCTTTTACAAATACCGCCTCGGTATCAAACATCAGACCGTCCATATCAAAAACCACCGCTTTCATATCTGCCCCTCCGTCCGCATTATTTTAACATATTTTGGATCGATAGTAAATTTAATCCATTCATATTTTCACCCGATTTTCACATAATACTCATGATATCAAATTTTTTCAGGAGGTTTTATGGCTAATTTATCCGAAAAAGAATTATCCGCTCTCAACGACACCCTCTCAGAAGAAAGTCTTTTGGTCAAAAAGTACAAAATGCTTGCGCAGCAGACGGACGACGTGGAAATAATGAACAAGTTCGAGGAAATTTCCAAGCGCCATCAGCGCCATTACAACGAGCTTTTTGAGCTTTTGAATTAGGAGGATACTATGGACGGATTATATTCAGACAAAGAAATTCTTTCAGACGGTCTTGACACCGCCAAAGCGGCAACTTCAAACTACAATCACTTTTCAAACGAATGCTCTCACGAGCGCGTTCGCAACGTGATGCTCGACATCCTCGCCGACGAGCACGACATTCAGGACGACGTGTTCCATATGATGTCCGAGCGCGGTCTTTATCCTACTCCCGCCGCCGAAGAAAAGAAAATCGCCGAGGCAAAGCAGCGTTTCCAGAGCGGCTGCTGCTAATTTTGTTATTTCCAAACTCCGCGTCAAGGCGCGGAGCTACATAACAATGTTTTATCCCGTCTTTATTAATTCGGTTTCCAAAACGGCACGCCGATATTATTTACGCCATTGATGAACAGGTAATCATATGATAAAATTATTTAAAATCTGCCGGACGGCGCGGAAAGGAAGATAAAAATCTATGTGGCTCATCATGGCGGTCCTATCGGCTTTCTTTGCGGGAATAACGTCTATACTTGCGAAATGCGGCGTCAGGGAAACGGATTCCGACGTCGCCACGGCATTAAGGACGACCGTCGTACTGATCTTCTCGTGGTTAATTGTATTTATCGTCGGTTCTTTCAAAACGATTTCCGAAATACCGCTAAAATCATTGATATTCCTTATTCTGTCCGGCGCGGCGACGGGAGCGTCATGGATATTCTATTTTAAAGCGCTCTCGGCAGGAGACGTGAACAAGGTCGTTCCCATCGACAAGTCAAGCACTGTTATTTCCGTGCTTCTCGCCATTATTTTTTTCAATGAAACCGGAAATCTTGCCGTCAAGCTGACCGCCACGGCGCTTCTTGCCGCCGGAATATATTTAATGGTCGAAAAAAAGCAGTCCTCCGGCGAAAAACAAGGCGTCAGATGGAAGCTATACGCTCTTTTGTCCGCTTTGTTCGCGGCAATGACCTCCTTCCTCGCCAAAATAGGAATAACGGATGTTGAGTCCAATCTCGGCACCGCGATCCGCACAGTCGTCGTCCTTGTCATGGCATGGCTGATCGTCTTTATGAAGGGCAAACATACACAGCTCAAGCGAATCAACAAAAAGGAGCTTGCTTTCATATCTTTTTCGGGTATCGCGACGGGAGCTTCGTGGTTATGCTATTATTACGCGATTCAGAAAGGTATCGTCAGCGTAGTCGTCCCCATAGACAAACTGAGTATAATCGTGACTGTTATTTTTTCATATCTGGTATTCAAGGAAAAACTGAGCAAAAAAGCCTTCGCCGGTCTTCTGCTTATGGTCTGCGGCACTCTCGCGATGGCTGTATGGTCATAAAGACTTATTTCATCCTGTCCGCCATAGTATAGAAATCATAATACATTCCGCGAGCCGCCATAAGCTCCTCGTGATTTCCCTCCTCGACGATCCCTCTGTCGGTCAGTACAAGTATGCGGTCGGAATTTTTTATGCTTGAAAGCCTGTGCGCTATCGTAATGGTCGTCCGTCCCTCGGAAAGCCTGCCAAGCGATTTAGCGACGGCAAACTCGCTCTCGTTGTCGAGGGCGGAGGTCGCCTCGTCGAGTATCATTATGGGCGGATTCTTTAAGAACACGCGCGCGATGCTTATGCGCTGCTTCTGACCGCCGGAAAGCTTTACGCCGCGTTCTCCGACATAAGTGTCGTAACCGTCCTTAAGCTCCGTTATAAACTCGTGCGCGCCCGCTTTCTTAGCCGCCTCGATCGCCTCATCCCTGTCAGCGTCCGGGTCTCCGTACAGAATATTCTCCATTACCGTACCGGAAAAAAGATATACGTCCTGCTGGACTATTCCTATATTGCGTCGCAGACTTTTGAGCGTGAAGCGTTTTATGTCGGTGCCGTCTATCCTTATCTCGCCCGCGTCAATATCGTAGAAACGGGGAATAAGATTGCAGAGCGTAGTTTTGCCGCCTCCCGACGGTCCTACGATGGCAAGCTTCTCGCCCGGACGTATCTTGAGATCAAGCCCGTGAAATACGGTATTGTGGTCGTCCGGATACTCAAAAGAAACATTGTCAAAAACGATCTCGCCCTTGGGAGTACCCATCTCCACCGCGTCCGGTTCGTCATATATCTCGATATCAGAGTCCATTATCTGCAAAAACCGCTCGATTCCTGTCATTCCGCGCTGAAACTGCTCGGCAAACTCTATAATTCTCCTTATAGTCGCTATAAGCGTGGACACATACATAACGTACGCGACAAGGTCGCCCGCCGAGATAAGCCCTTTTGACATGAAGATACCGCCGCCGAGTATCACGACAATATACATAAGACCGTCAAACGCTCTCGTCGAGGTTTGGAAAAGCGCCATGTATTTGTATGTTTCCTTCTTAATGCCGTAGAACTCCATATTGCCCTTTTCAAATTTGTCTATCTCTATTTCCTCGTTTGTAAAGGCTTTAACGACCTTCTGTCCGAGAAGGCTGTCCTCGATCGCGGCGTTAAGCTCGCCTATCTGCACCCTCTGCCTAGCAAAAGCCTTGCGGTTGCGTCTGTTTAATTTTATACAGACAAAGGTCATTACCGGCACTACCGCAAACACCATGACCGTAAGCGGAAGATTTACCGTAGCGAGGATCACGAAAGACACCACAGCCTTTATTCCCGCAATAAAAAATTCTTCGGGACAATGGTGAGCGAATTCCGTAACGTCAAAAAGGTCGTTAGTTATGCGTCCCATAATCTGACCGACCTTCGTATTGTTGTAATATGTGTTTGAAAGCTGCTGCAAATGCGCGTAAGCGTCCCTACGCATATCTGTCTCCATGCCCACACCCATTACATGTCCCATATCCGCCATATAAAAATTCGCCATGCAGTCGATACAGCGCAGCCCCAGATAGAGCAAGGCAAGCCTGCCGACGACGGATACGGAAAGCATAACGCCGTTTAAACCGGAGTTCGTTATGTACCTTATTATCATCGGCAGCACAAGCTCGCAGAGCGTCGTCAGGGAGGCGCAGAAAAGATCCATCGCGACAACGCCCTTATGATTTTTGTAATACGGCAGAAAACGCCTGAGCAAAACTTTAGTCGGGTATTCCCGGTTAGCTGATTTCATTTATTGCTTCCTTCATGCTCCTGACATACTCCGCCACATGAGCGGGACTGTCCTCACCGTACTGTTCGCACAGCTTAACTATCGCCGAACCGACTATCACGCCGTCGGTATACCTAGCCATTTCTTTCGCCTGCTTAGGCGTGGCTATCCCGAAGCCCACGGCACAGGGTATGTCACGGTTTTTCTTTACTATTGATACCATTTCGCCGATGTCCGTCGTGATTTCTTCCCTTATTCCGGTAACTCCGAGAGAGGACACGCAGTACACAAAGCCCTCCGCCTCCTTCGCTATCATGGAAATGCGCTCCCGCGAGGTCGGCGCTATGAAGGAGATCATATCCAGCCCTGCGCTTTTCAATATGCCGGAAAACTCTTCTTTTTCCTCAAAAGGAATATCAGGAATAATAACTCCGTCGATCCCGGCCTGCGCCGCCTTCTTCGCGAATCTCTCCGTACCGTATGAAAAAACAACGTTGGCATATGTCATAAACACCATCGGTATTCTTACATTCTGCCTCAATTTTTCCACCATGTCAAATACTTTATCCGTGGTCACGCCCGCCGCGAGCGCCTGAGCGTCGGCGTCCTGAATCACCGGGCCCTCCGCCGTAGGGTCTGAAAAGGGTATTCCAAGCTCGATAAGATCCGCCCCCGCCTTTTCCATTTCTTCGATTATCCTCATACTTGTCTCAACCGACGGATAGCCGCAGGTTATGAAAGGTATGAACGCTTTCCTGCCCTCAAAGGCTTCTTTTATTCTACTCATATATATCCTCCCCTCTGTAACGCGCGATAGCGGCACAGTCCTTATCGCCGCGTCCCGAAATATTGATTACCATTATTTTGTCCTTTTCCATCTGCGGCGCGAGCTTTATCGCGTGAGCCACGGCATGGGCGCTCTCGATAGCGGGAATTATCCCCTCGGTCTTTGAGAGATACTCAAAGGCGTCCACCGCCTCGTCGTCCGTTACCGCCACATACTCGGCGCGTCCCGTATCGTAAAGGTCCGCGTGCTCCGGTCCCACGCCCGGATAGTCAAGCCCCGCCGAGATCGAATACACCGGTGCGATCTGACCGTATTCGTCCTGACAGAAATACGATTTCATTCCGTGGAAAATACCGAGCCTTCCCGTGGATATGGTCGCCGCCGTCTCCGCGGTGTCGATACCGCGTCCCGCCGCCTCACAGCCGATGAGCCTTACGCTCTTGTCTCCGATAAAATTATAGAACGCGCCGATCGCGTTTGAGCCGCCGCCCACACAGGCAAGCACCGCGTCGGGAAGCCTGCCCTCCGCCTCAAGTATCTGCTCCTTTATCTCTTTTGAGATTATAGCCTGAAAATCCCTGACTATCGTGGGAAACGGATGAGGGCCCATGACCGAGCCGAGCACATAATGCGTATCGTCGATCCGGTTCGTCCATTCGCGCATGGTTTCGGAGACCGCATCCTTGAGCGTCGCTGTACCCGCCGTCACGGGATGCACCTTTGCGCCGAGAAGCTTCATGCGGTACACATTGAGCGCCTGACGCTTCGTATCCTCCTCTCCCATGAATATCTCGCATTCCATTCCCATAAGCGCCGCGGCAGTCGCCGTCGCGACGCCATGCTGTCCCGCTCCCGTTTCCGCGATAACTCTCGTCTTTCCCATTCTTTTGGCGAGCAATACCTGACCGAGCACATTGTTTATCTTGTGAGAGCCGGTGTGGTTGAGGTCCTCTCTTTTTAGATATATTTTCGCCCCGCCGAGGTCCTTTGTCATTTTTTCGGCATAGTAAAGCAGTGAGGGGCGTCCCGCGTAATTGTCAAGAAGCTCTTTAAGCTCCCTGTTGAATTCCGGGTCGTTTTTGTAATGATTATACGCCTGCTCAAGCTCAAAAACCGCGTTCATGAGCGTTTCGGGTATATACTGACCGCCGTGTATACCAAATCTACCTTTTTTCATAGTCATATCTCCTAACTTTATTTATTACCTTCCTAATAAGCTCCGGATCCTTGGCTCCGTCCGTTTCGACTCCCCCCGAAATATCCACCGCGTAGGGTTTAAGAGCCAGAGCCGCGTCGAGATTGTTTATATTAATCCCTCCCGCCAGAAAAAGCGGCGGCGCGCCGTCCTGCGCAGCTTCCTGTATCAGCCCCCAGTCAAAGGCCCGTCCGCTGCCGCCCGCGCCGTTGTCCGCAAGAATAAAATCCGCCGCGCTGCGGCGCCATCGTCTTACGTCCGAAGCTGTCTTTACCGAAACCGCCTTGATAACCGATCTGCCAGTCCTCTCCTTTATCCACAGAACGTCCTCCTCAGTTTCGCTCCCGTGAAGCTGGGCAATATCTATGACCCCGCGATCGAGAAGTCCGGCTATGACCTCGCGCCGTTCGTCTACGAAAACGCCGACCGCCTTGATTTCTCTTGAAAGCTGTTTCTTTAGCTCCGCCGCCTGCTCATGCGTTATGTGCCTTCTTCGTCCCGGAACGAGGACGAAGCCCGCGTAATCCGGAATAAAGCTGTTTACGGCTTCTATATCCTCCGGTCTTCTCAGACCGCATATTTTTATCTTAATCATAAACGCCGCCTTTCAGCTTCAAGAGCGCCGCTTTTTTGTCGTGCGCGCGCATAAGCGTTTCCCCGATAAGCACCGCGTCCGTGCCGTTTTCATAAAGCGCCCTTATGTCCTCGCCGCTCCTTATTCCGCTTTCCGACACATAGAGGTAATCCTTCGGCACAAGCGCGCGCAGTCTTATGCTTGTCGTTATATCCACCTCAAAGGTCTTTAAGTCCCTGTTGTTCACGCCTATTATCCTGCCGCCGCATTCAAGCGCACGCTTTACCTCTTCTTCTGTGTGCGTTTCTACAAGCGCCGAAAGTCCGAGGGAATGAGCCGTTTCAACGAATTTTGCAAGCTGTGCGTCAGTCAGTACCGCGCATATGAGAAGCACCGCCGACGCGCCGAGTATTTTCGCCTCATATATCATATATTCGTCCACGGTGAAGTCCTTGCGCAGAACAGGAATTTTCACGTCTGTCGCGATTTCCCTGAGGAATCCGTCGCTCCCCTGAAAATAATACGGCTCCGTAAGGCAGGAAATTGCCGACGCGCCCGCCGCCTCATATTCGCGGGCGATCTCAAGGTACGGGAAATCCCGCGCTATTACTCCCTTTGACGGCGAAGCCTTCTTGACCTCGCAGATGAAGGACATCCCCTTCGCACTAAGACTTTTTTCAAAAGGAAATCCCGTGTCCGCGGGGAGGCTTTCCGCCCGCTTTCTAAGTTCGCCGGGCGGAATACGTTTTTTAAGCTCCTCCACTCTGCGTATTGTTTTTGCCGCTATTTCATCAAGAATCATGGCACTACCTACTCGTTGGAATATTTTATAAATTCGTCGAGCTTGCGCATCGCCGCCTTGCTGTCGATGACAGATTCCGCAAGCCTCACTCCCGCTTCAAGCGTATCCGCTTTTCCGGCTATATAGAGCGCCGCGCCCGCGTTAAGCGAAACGGCGTTTCTTTTGGGTCCCTTCTCGCCGGCAAGTATCGCTCTCGTTATCTCGGCGTTCTCCTCCGGCGTACCGCCCTCAAGCTCCGACCTGTCGCATCGCTCAAAGCCGAACTGCTCGGGAGTTATCTCATACGAGCTTAGCGCCCCGTCCTTTACCTCGCACACGAATGTGGGAGCGCCCATCGAAATCTCGTCAAGGCGGTCCCTGCCGTACACCACCATCGCCCTCGAAACTCCGAGTTTGCAAAGCACCTGAGCAAGCGGCTCGACAAGCGTTTCGTCGTATACGCCCATGACCTCCATCTTCGCTCCGGCGGGATTGGAGAGCGGTCCGAGAATATTGAACACCGTCCGTATCCCCAGTTCCTTGCGCACGGGCGCGACATACTTCATCGCGATGTGGTAATTCTGCGCGAAAAGAAAGCATATCCCTATCCTGTCAAGAAGCTCGGTGCTTTTTTCGGGCGAGATCACAATGTTCACGCCGAGTGCTTCAAGCACGTCGGCGGCTCCGCTCCTGCTTGACGCGGCTCTGTTTCCGTGCTTCGCTACGGGAACGCCGCCCGCCGCCGCGACGATAGCGGAGGTCGTAGAAATATTGAAGGAATCGGAGCTGTCGCCTCCTGTTCCCACGATCTCAAGCACCTCCATTTCGTGAAGGAGCTTTACGCAGTGCCCTCTCATAGCCTCCGCGGAAGCCGTTATCTCGTCTATGTTTTCTCCCTTCATCGAGAGCGCGGTAAGGTACGCGCTCATCTGAACCTCAGACGCCTCTCCGTCCATTATCTCGTTCATTACGGTTTTAGCCGTCTCGTAGCTTAGATCCTGCTTGCGGCTGAGAGCGATTATCGCTTCTTTTATCATTTATTCATCCTCCTTTTATATTCTGATTTTAAGGAAATTGCGTATTATAGCGGCTCCGTCGGGCGTCAGCACCGATTCCGGATGAAATTGCAGTCCGTACACTGGATAGTCCTTATGCTCGAGCGCCATTATCTCGCCGTCGTCCGTTTCGGCGGTTATCCTGAGGCACTCCGGCAGATTGTCGCGAACCGCCGAGAGCGAATGGTATCTCGCCACCTGTATGGAATCCGGCATTCCGGCGAATATCCTGCTTTTTGTGTCAAGCCGGGCGACCGAGGTCTTGCCGTGCATGAGCCTCTTCGCGTATGAAACCTCACCGCCGAAGGCGGCTGTTATCGCCTGATGTCCGAGACATACTCCCATTATCGGGATCCTCCCGGCAAAATATTTTGCCGCCTCTATGCAAACGCCAGCGTCCTCCGGTCTTTTCGGTCCGGGCGAAAGAAAAATATATTCCGGCTTTAACTCCTCTATTTCACCTACCGTCAGCTCGTCGTTGCGTATCACCCTTATGTCGTCGCGCACGCTCCCGATAAGCTGATATAAATTATATGAAAAACTGTCGTAATTATCTATCAGAAGCATCATCAGTCAATACCTCCTTCAGCCGCCTTGAGCGCGTCCAATACCGCCGCCGCTTTGTTGACGCATTCCTGATATTCCTTTTCCGGCACGCTGTCGGCTACGATCCCCGCGCCCGAACGGACGAATACCTTGCCGTTTTTCGCGAAGGCAAGCCTTATGGCTATGCAGGTGTCAAGATTGCCGGTAAAGTCAATATAACCAAGCGCGCCGCCGTAGATTCCGCGCTTATTGTTTTCAAGCTCGCAGATAAGCTCGCACGCGCGGAGCTTCGGCGCGCCCGACAGTGTTCCGGCGGGAAGTATGGAGCTTACCGCGTCAAGCGCGTCGCAGTCCTCCCTGATGATCCCCTTGACCGTCGAACCGATATGCATGACATGGGAATATTTCTCCACGCTCATGTATTTCTCGACCTCCACAGTCCCGATACGGCTTATTTTTCCTATATCGTTTCGTCCGAGATCGACAAGCATATTGTGCTCCGCAAGCTCTTTTTCATCGGAAAGGAGTTCTTTTTCAAGAAGCATATCCTCCCAATCGTTTCGTCCCCTCGGTCTGGTCCCCGCGAGCGGATATGTGTGAAGCTCCCCGTTTTCAAGCTTCACAAGCGTTTCCGGCGACGCTCCGGCGATCTCGATATCGTTGCTTGAAAAATAAAACATGTAAGGCGAGGGATTGGTCGTGCGCAGTATCCTGTAAGCGTCGAAAAGACTTCCCTCTATGTCCGCCTCGATACGGTTGGAAAGCACGAGCTGAAAAACGTCGCCCTCTCGTATATAACGCTTTCCCTTCTCCACCATGGCGCAGTACTGCTCCTTGTCAAATAGGTAGCGGAAACCGCTTTTGAATCTAAGCGGCGCGATGTCCGCAAGCTCTCCCCCGCAAAGAAGCCTGCTCATGGATTGAAGCTCCGCCCTTCCTCTTTCGTATTCGGCTTCGAGGTCCTCCGTTCTGACATTCGCAATAAGTATTATTTTCTGCCTGTAATTATCAAAAACTATCACCCTGTCAAAAAGCATCAGATCCGCGTCCTTGAACGCCTCCTCATCTGAGGCGTCAAGAGAAAGCTTGGGCTCGCCGTATTTTATATAGTCATACGAAAAATATCCGACTAGCCCTCCGGCAAACGGAGGCATTCCGGCAATCACGGGCGCTTCGTTTTCTTTGATTATCCGGCGTATCACCTCGTCCGGACGCCCCTTTGTCTCAGTGATCCGTTCCCCGCTCTTTACTCTGATAACGCCGTCCTGACAGGTAACCTCAAGTGTAGGCTCAAATCCAAGAAACGTATACCGCCCCCATTTCTTATCCGCCTCCGCGCTCTCAAGCATAAAGCAGTGCGCGCTGACCTTCTTGAGACGGCGCACAGCCATTACAGGCGTTATCATATCCGAATTAAGCTCGGTTTTAATGGGGATTCTTTTAAACATACCCTCTGAAAGTATTTTCTTTGCTTCGTCAAGAGACGGATAAATCATTTTATTGCCCTCCTAACATTCCCGCGAAGCGTTGTGTGCTGCACGGGGCTGCACATAAAAAAGTCCCTGACAGTATTATAAATACTGTCAAGGACGAATCTTACAATCGCGGTGCCACCTTGATTCGCAGGAAAACCTGCGCACTTAGCGAGATACCAACATATCCCCGGCATATAACGTCTGCCCCGACGTCACAGAATACTCGGCATAGCCTTTGACTGCGCCCTCAGCGGTCCATTTGATAATCTGCGTCCAACCCGCTTCTCAGCGCCACGGGCTTTCTGTGTGTGCACAACTATCGTTATCTCCGCATCAACGGTTTATCTTTTATTTAAAAAATATTAAAACACAAACTTCGTGCAATGTCAATACCCGAATTACTGTTTCCCAAAATACTTTTGCAGATCATGGACAAACACGGCATGGCAACATCAGACTCATTAATCAAGAGTCCTTACCGCCCCGATAAATACGGGGAGATTGTTCTGCGTATCCACAATGGCATATACAAACGGTCTGTCAAGCGTGACCTCATAGTATTCCAGCGCCGCGCCTTCATCTTTCATCGTAACGGACGTTACGGCTCCCGCTTTGGTGCCGCGCTCGTCGACCTTAATATAGGTCTTGTGCATTACAGAATCTATATAGAGCTGCGCCGAATCGTTCATTCCGGAAAAATCTGCCGTTTTGCTGTCAAACGCTACAGGCATTCCCATTTTTGAAAGAACATCCTTCATCTCGATAGAATATTCAGACTCAAATTTAGGAAGCCCCGCATACACGGTCCCGCTTTTTTTGTTTTCAAGCATTTTCAGGAAGCCGTCGCCGCTTAACGACTTTATATATTCGTCAAGCGTCACCCCGTCCTTGGGACGGAGAGCCACGAAAGCGTAGCCGTCAAGGTAATTTTTCACAAAGCCCGTCGCGTTTTTGTCCTCGACATAAATATCCTCTTCGGAAAACATCATATCGACGTCATACCGGCTTCCGCCTTCCTCGGTAAAACTGTTTTTCCTTGTCTGTCCCTCCTCATAGACCTTCTGCCACTCGGCTTCAAAGGCAATGGCGTTTATAAGGTACATGACCGTGTCTTTGTCTATTTCTTCAACAACGCCGTCTATCATCTTCTGGGTCTTGTCGTATACCCATTTATTTATATCCTTTACGGTGCTTTCGTCAAACGCAGCCTTGTATACGGACGCGTCATAAAAAGAATGATTGGTTTTAAGAAAATCCTCGCGCACATCAAAATCATCTTTTATCCATATGGAATTGGCTATGGAAAAGCGCGTTTTCTGCGTATCCGGAAGCTGTCCGGCATAGGACTTACAGTAACGGTTAAGCTCATCTATGCTTATTCCGCCGCATAAAAGTTCCTCCATCTGCCTGAGCGTCTCGCCCTTTGCTCCGTTTGCGGTCATCGAAAGCGCAAGAAGCACGGAAAGAGGCGAAACCATCGAATTATCCTTACCGTCCACGCTGTTTTTAAGAAGCTCGATCGCAAATTCCGCTGCTCCTCCGACAAAAACACTGTCGATGCCGACGTCCTTCGTATCGCTTTCTCCCGCGCCGGCTCCCGCGGTAAGCTCCTCCGCCTTAAGCGTTTTGACGCTCGACGACTTGTACGCGCCGCAGCCCGATACGCTTAAAAGCATTACCGCGGCAAGGGCAAGCGCCGCAGCTTTTTTGAAATTAAGAAATATTGTTTTCATATTGTGATCCTCTCCTCTCATTTGGCTGATGCCGTAAAGCTTTCAACAAACTCCGCAAATTCCGATACTTCTTCGGGCTTCACGGCAAAGTTTCCTTTTCCAGTAACCTCAAGACTGTTTTCAGTAAAAATACAGGTGACAGTTTCGTCTGAATAAACCAATTCCAGCGTAATGTAAGCCGTCTGTTCCAGCAAATCAGTCTTTTTTGTAAGCTCGATCGCGTTCAAGGCGTTCACGACGCTGCTGATATTTTGTTTTTCTTCAAGAATAAAGCTGCCGTCTTTTAAATTGATATTAACGTAATCCGGCTCGTTTTCACATATTATACCGGAAGCCCCGTCAACCGTAATATCGTTAGGAAAATACACTCCGGACGCTCCGTCCGACCCGGATTCACAGTAATCCTTGTCCTGAGGCGGCGCGCAGGCGTTTCCGTTTCCGTCATTCGAAACCGTCGCTTTTTCGTTCACATCAATGAAGTTTTCGCCTTTTATATCGGGCGACGCGTCTTTTCTTTCCAAAGAGCCGGACGCAAAATTCATATAAACAGCCAAAGCAACGCATACTCCCGCCGCCGCGCAGCTTCCGAAACCGAATGCGGCCCTGCGTATTTTCGCTTGTTTCGCCTGCTTTGACGCAAGCTTTTTTTCTGCCAGACCGCGCACATATTGTTCAAATTCTTCTCTATTCTTCATAGATAAAGCCCTCTTTTTCCAGAATCTTTCTAAGCGCAATCTTTCCCCTGTAAACGAGATTATCGATCTGCTTGCGGCTTTTTTTCATTATCCGGGCGGCGTCCTCATAGCTCATCTCCTCAAAATATATCAGATGGAGTACCTGCCTGTAATTTCCGTCGATCTTCCCCAAAGCCGCGTGAACTGCCATTCTCTGCTCGTCCCGCAGCAGATCTTCCTCGAAATCCGCGTATTCGGCGCTCTTATCCTCCACGTCCTCAAGCGTAAGCATGCTGTATCTTGACTGCTTTCTAACATAGCTCACTGTCTTATGGTGCGCTATGGCAAAAAGATATGTCTTGAATTTCACGGAAAAATTATACCTGCGGCTCACGACCAGCTCAGCAAAGGTATCCGCAGCCAGCTCTTCGGCAACGCTTAAATTGTTTACCGTACGGTTAATGAAAAAAATCAGGTTGTCGCGGTACAGATCAAGAATCTCGGAGAAAGCGTTATTGTCTCCGTCCAGAAAATGGCGGTAGCTACTTGCACCATTATCCATAAAAGTTCCTCCGGTTCTATGTGAATCCCCTTCACACTTATTATTCGCGCGGGAAAAAGAAAATCCTCACCTAAAATCAATAAATCGCTAAAAAAACAAAAGCCGCCTCCCCGAATAAACAGGACAGCGGCTTTCACAGGTATTTCAGCCTTCGCGCCACTCCAGAACTTCCCCCGGCTGGCATTCCAGAGCGCTGCATATTTTATCAAGCGTGTCTACTTTTATCGCCTTAGCCTTTCCGTTTTTGAGTACGGACATATTGGCAAGGGTTATGCCAACGCGCTCCGACAGCTCCGTGACGCTCATTTTACGTTTCGCGAGCATAACGTCTATATTTATCACAATCATTTTATCACGCCCCTATATTGTCAGATCCGAATCTTCCTTGAGCTTCGCCGCCTTTGTGACCAGATGCGCCAATACTGCGGCTGCGATGGCGACGCTTATTCCTACCACGTCTATAAACAGTGTTTGAAGCATACTTCCCGGATGATTCATATTAAGCGCCGTCAGAATTACGCTGCCCGTAAAATGATACGCCACGTCGGATACGGCAAGTATGGATATTACCTTCATTCTCGCGGCGTTTGCATGGGTAAAGGAACGGTCGCGCTGAATATCCGTACATATTTTCCAGAAAAGCACAAGTCCGGCGTATATCGGTCCCGCGGTCAGGGATATGAACACAAGCCACGGAAGAGACCAGCGCGCAAGCTCTCCCGCCGCCATATCCCTGCTCCACATGGGCACTATGTAGCAGTAGAAAACAAGACCTATCATCCCCATAATTATGATAATTATTTTAAGAAGCCTTGAAAGATTTCCCTGACTCATAAAAATCCCTCCGTCAGTCCATATAATACCATACAAGATACCATGAAAAATTAAGGCTTCTTGCGTTCATATCCTCAACGATCTCCTCCATGCGCACTTCATACCGCTGCGCGTCTTTTTCCGACAGACGATCCTCCTGAAGCAATATGGGCGCTGCGTCGGTGCCAAGCTCCTGCGCAAGATACGTCCCGTCGTCAAATAACGGCGTGTCCTTGAAAAACTCATACTGACCTTCTTTTGTCATATTGTCGGTATTGATTTTCGCTATCCAGTAATCCGGTCTTGTAAAGCTGAAAAGAACATAGCATATCGTCGTCACCGCAAAGGCATACCGAAACAGCCGGAAATCTTTCTTGAATATATTCAGCACTACTCCCGCGAGTACAAGCGCTATGACTAAAAGCGAGAAAAGAACGAATATTCTCAGGAAAGTCAGATATTTACCCTGTATATACATGAGCATTCTCATCGCGCTTGAAGCGATCATTATATAAGTGCAAGCAGATATAAGGCATAGCAATATCTTAAGGGCTTTATTTTCACGGAAGCAGTAGATTCCCACCATCACAAGCCCGATATTTATGACGCTTACAAAAAGAAGCTGGAAAAATCCCGTTCTCGCGTATGTGCTGTAAATAACGCCCTCCGGCAGCGACGCCTCGCTTATGCCGCCCACAAAAAGATACCTTACCTGGATCCAGCAGAAAATTACATAGACGAGCAAAAGCACCGCCGTTATCGTTATGCCGATAAGAGGCTCCCAGCCGCCCTTTTTCTCGCGCACCTCCGAATACTCCCTTTTGCCGAGCCACGAAAACCACATATACGCTACCATGAAAATATTGAAGCCGATAATGCTTATCTTCGTCAGATCGCTGATAATTCCCCAGAAAGAGATGTCCTCTATTATCTTTCTTAACTGCTCCGCGAAAATCTCGTCCGCTTTGGCAAGCAGCACAAGTATAATCGCAACTATCGGAACGCCTATTCCGAGACCGATAAAAACATATTTGGCAATGTGCTTCTTCTGTTTTTCTTCTTTGCCCTCGATCTGCTGCTTATATATAACTCTGTCCGAGAAGGGTCTGTGTATGCATCCCAGGCTTATAAACAGCGTGCAGAACATATTCGCAATGTATTTCGCGGGATTCCATCTGCTTACGTCATAGAAATTCGTAAGAAGAAGCATGAGCATCAAAAAGAATATAAGCCATTTGTTCATGCTGATTATCCTTGTGTCCCCCGTCAGACATGTCGAAACTCCGAGCAGACAGATCGCGGCGATATAGAATATACTTCCCTTTTTTATTTCAATGTCCGTTCTTTTCATCATAAACACGGCAAAAAAACACGTTCCCGCGGCCCACACCGGAAACGTTATTCCCGAACCGTTTTTATAAAGGCAGAAAATATAAAACAAGGCGTACGCGATGAACGCCGACGCGAAAAACGGATATTTGTCCGTCATTTTTTTTCTGAATAGATCCTCTCCCATAACAGTACCTCTTTTCCCGCGGGCATAATACGCCGCGCTTTTATTGATCTCAAAAAAAGAATAGCACGTTCTTCAACATGTGTCAATAAATATTTATCGAGTTACAATAAATTTTTATTCCAAAAAAAGACGCGCCCGCCTCATAAAGGAACGGACGCGTCTGCCGCAGGAGCCGTCAGAGATTTGAACCGTTCCAGCACCATCTCTCCACTTCCTCATATTTTATATATATCCTCGACGCGGAGATACCAAGTTCCTCGCCGTATATACGGCACAACTCGGCTGTCATTTTCTCCGACGCCGCGTCCGTGAAGCCGCCGAAAACTTTTACCTCAATGAACGCGGCGGGCTCGGCGTTACTCCCCTGAAAATACAGGTCACAGTTATCCTCAAGCCCTACCATGAGCCACCTCTCGGACTTGCCCGGAAAAATAGTTATCGCCTGACCGAGCTTAGTTTTAAGCGACTCCTTCTGCTCCCGCGTCATCCCGACGCTTACCTTTGACTGAATAAACGGCATGGTTTTTACCTCCTGATAATTTTGAAATTAAATATGAAACCGCGCTCCCGCGCCGCGAATCGTTTTCGCCGATATTATCCCACAGTTTAATTGAATATTCAATATTTTTAATGCAAAAATATGCGGCGTTGCCCCGGACTTTTGTTTTTGCGGAAGCCGAAGCAAAAGTAAAGCAATTTTATGTTGACTTGAATATATATATTATTTTATTCTTAATATAATAAACATCGCAGAGGAGTTAATATGACAAAAAACATCGAAAACATAGTTTCTTTCCCGGTAAACGCTCAGAGAAACTCATTTTTTGGCGCACTTTCATCCATTCTTTTATATCGTAACGCTTACACAGAGGAAACGCCATTTTTCTGCGGAAAATTCCAGCGTAACTGCATACGGTGCGGCGATTGCGGGAACGACCCTTTTATCAGTAAGCACCACCTTAATATATATCAGTATTTAATTACAATAACGGGCTGCGCCTATTTTTGGACGGATAAGGAAATCGGCAGTCCGTTTGACAAGCCCTACGCGGCGGACGAATTTTCAGAGACCGCCCTTGACCGGCTGTCCTTGGCTTTATACGCATCCGGTTACCGCTATGAAGCAATGAACAAAAATACGGAAGAAAATGTCCTTTTTGACAGAATAAAACAGTCCGTCGGGAAAAAACAGCCTGTTTTGATCAAATTGAGTCTCGGCGATCTGTGGGGAGTCATAACAGGATACAATGATGACAAAAATCTTCCCTGCATAATGAAATCCCGCCGTTCGCCGCAGCCTGACAAGGATTGGTACAATAAACTGAGCAGCATCGTTTTTATAACAGATAAATATGATAGTGCGCTTTCCTTGCCTGAATCTCTCGATCATATGATTCGTCATTTAAATACCGCTAACAGAAATAAGCTGGAACAAAAAATATATTATAAGCTGGAAACGGAAACGGACGGAAAAAAGCTCGGCAAGTGGTTAAATCAGCTAAACGGTCTTGCCATAGAAACAAGATGGCACGCGTCCGAATGTTACCGTAACACGCTTGTTACTATGCTTGACAACAATAAATGCACGGAATTACTTTTAAAGGCATCCGGCTTACATCTCCATTTCCATGATCAGGCATGGAAAATCTGGGGGCTTTTGGGCGTTTCGCCGGAAACCTTCTATTGCCTGCCGCGCAACATCAATGAATTGCTGGATAGCTCATCTGTCAGAACAGAACTTAAATCCTTATTTAAAGAATTATTTACCATAGACCGTCAAGTGTCCGATTTATTACAGGAATGTTTATCTTTGCTGTAATTGTACGACGACAGCGATATTTCATATTTATGAAATAAATTATTTCATTCCCGCTTTCGCGGGACAGGAAAGGGTGGTTTCATATGAAAAATACGGTTTCTTTTATCTCAGACAAAAAAAGGAGGGCGACTATACTTTAACCCTCCCGACAGACGGAGGATCATATGTCTTATAATTGGATCAACGCAGAGGATTACACGATGGACACCCTTTTGCTATTTGACAGATGGGTGATACGTTATATCATGGCGGAAAACGCATGGTACAACAGCGGGAACCGCAGTTACACGACCGACATGGCAAAGGCGTTAAGCCGTTACCCTTATGTGAAGGATTTCTGCGTAAAAAAAGCGCCGGAGTGCGGAAATTTCATAAAAGAACTGAACGCCGCGGACATAGGCGGTATAAACGAAACCGAGGCGCGGGAAGCGGAAATCTCGATTTTGCAGGCTCTGGAGACCTTTGTCGTATACGCTTATCCTGACGTTATGGAGCAGGCGGACTACATACGCTGCTGGAACCCGCAAAGGCTGTACGAGCTTGTAGATTTGAAGGACAAAATCGTACTGGACGTAGGCGCAGGTACGGGACGGCTCGCTTTCGCGGCGGCAAAACTGGCAAAACGCGTTTACGCGAGCGAGCCCTGCGATATGCTGCGCGAATATATGCGCGACAAGATCATGCAGGACGGCATTAAAAACGTCAGGGTGCTTGACGGAGAAGCGATGAATCTGCCTTTTGAGGACTGCACGTTTGACGTTGTGACGTCCGGTCACGTCATCGGCGATCACTATGACGAAGAAATAGCCGAAATGTCAAGGGTGCTTAAAGACGGCGGTCTGCTCGTATGCTGCAACGGCGACGACGGCTTCCGGCGCGAGGCTCCCGATAAAGAGCTTGTGGACAGGGGCTTTGAATTTTTCAGCCACGAAACAAGCGAGGGCGGCATAGTTTACAATTACAGAAAAACAAAATCAGCCGTTTAAAACAACTGAAAATGCGGTGACTGAAAGTCATCCGTCGTATGAAAACAGAAGAACAAGAAGCAAATACAGAATAGAGCTGCTACGATGTTATCAGACTTATATGATAAATTACGGCAGCTCTATTTATATAAATCTTTACCGCCTCTATAAACTAAGGGACATTCCACATGGACTATTATGCGTAGCACCCGTTTTAATTTGTTTTTTTGCACTTATATATCAAGAACTATAATATAACACATATTTTCTGACCTGCAAGTGTAAAACTATTGATTTTTTTGAATTTTTGGATATAATAAAAACAAAAAACCAAGGAGGTGCATAATGTCTGAGCTTATAAATCGCCCTGACTATTTAAATCAGCTTATTCAAAATAAAGACGTAGATCTGGTCAAGATAGTCACCGGTATCCGCAGATGCGGGAAATCATCCTTACTGGATCTTTTTCATAAATATCTGTCTGATAACGGAGTCCCCGGATCCAATATTATTCATATGAACATGGAATCGCTGCGCTATCGAAATCTTCCGGATTACCTTACTTTTTACGATTACGTCAGTGAACGCATTCCGAAAAACGGAAAAACCTATCTGATATTTGACGAGCTTCAGGCTGTGGAGCATTGGGAAAAGGCAATTGAGTCATTTCGTCTCGATTTTGACGTGGATATATACATCACCGGTTCTAATGCTTACCTGCTTTCTACGGAATTTTCCACGCTGCTTTCCGGCAGATACGTTGAAATCCGTATGCTGCCGCTGTCGTTTAAAGAATTTCTCACCTTCTATGAGTTCGGAATTTCCGTCACAGTAGAAGAAAAATTCCAGAGATATCTTCAGTTCGGCGGATTACCGATTCTAAGGGAATATCAGTTCAACGAGGCAAGAAGTAATCAGGCATTGGAAGGTATTTATTCGACAGTAGTTCTGCGTGATATTTTTCAGCGCAATAATCAGGTTGATCAGGGAATACTGCAAAAAATCATGCTGTTTCTTTGTTCTAATATTGGAAGCATCACTTCTCCTAACAGTATCGGCAATATCCTGTCTAATGAAGGTGACATTCAAAATGTGAAAGGCAAAAATATCGCAGGAAAAACCGTAGATAAGTACATCGCTATGCTGCGCAGCGCATTTATCTTTTATTCCGTTGGCAGATATGATGTAAAAGGCAAGCAGCTTTTAAAAACATTAGGAAAGAACTATATTATTGATATGGGCTTCCGCAATATGCTGCTAGGTTATCGGGATGCAGATCGTGGTCATATCATTGAAAACATCGTGTTTTTAGAGCTTATCCGGCGCGATTACCGCGTCTACATTGGCAAAGTCGGAGAAACAGAGATCGACTTTGTAGCAGAGAAACCGGATGATAAACTATATATTCAAGTAACAGAAAATATGCAGTCTCCCGAAACCCGTGAACGGGAACTCAAACCTCTGCGCATAATTCCCGACAACTACGAAAAAATCGTATTATCTATGGACAGGAACTATATTAAGTCTTATGACGGCATCAAGTCCCTGTATCTGATCGACTGGCTGTTGTCATAGGTAAAATTACTGTTATTCGGGCCTCCTGAGCGACTTTACATCTCTTTCCCTTACTTTGTCTCCCTCTTCAAGCCCTCCGAACAAAAGCGGCGACTGCGGGTCGTGCAAAGCGAGATTTTTGACAATGGTTTTCTGACTGTGATTCGCGTAGCAGTACAGACACCCGTTGCGGCAGGTATCGTACGCGCCTATGTCTATCGCCATAGCGCATCCGCAAAGCTTTCTCTGATTCCTGTCCGCATCGATATTTAGTCCGAACCCGCCTATTTTTTCAAGGCGTTCCTTGTCTATGCAGTGCGCGCGCCGCACTCCGAGCGCGCTGAAATCATTTGACTCGGCGCAGGTGTCTAGACTTATTCCGTATTTTCGCGCCGTGTCCGCAAAGCAAGCCATCATCTCATACTGCTGCGCTTCTGTCGGAATCTGTATATCGAGCGGCTTGATATTGTTTTTGATATTTCTGTACATATCGAGAAAGCTGATTATGCACTTTTCGGTGAAGGGCGCAAGTCTTGACGCAAACTCGTCAAAGCGCCGCAAATGATACTCCTCCGTGTATTTTTCATTCAAAAAGACGGGGTCGTATCTCCATACCACACGCTCACGCCCGATTTCTTTTGCAAGCCTGCCAAAAACCGGTATAAGCTCGTCTGCCTTTGACGGCAGTCCTTTTTCAACTTCCTGCCCGTACGCGTTCAGGGTAAACTGAAAATAATACGGATATTTTTCAAGCGCGCCGAGCTTACCAAGCATGGGCGCGGGATTCTTCGTCCAAAAAACAATCCCGTCGACCACGTCGGGCGACAGACTTATCCTGCTCACCTGACGGAAATTCATCGGGTTGCGCACCAGAACATATTCTTCTTTAAGTCTGTTGAAAAACCATTCCGAATAAAAAGAAGGAATGTCGGTTCTTCTGCTCGCGCTGATTATCATTTAATATATCCCCTCAAATCCAAGACAGCGGGTTTCCCCCGAAAACTGAGCGTCCCGAGCCCCCTCGGCAAGTAGTCCGTATTCTCTTCAAAATCCTAATTATTAATTTCACTTTCTAATCCCGATAGATTATTCAAACTTACAGATTCCAATGTCTGCAACTGCTGCACCGTCAACTGCCGAAGCAATTCCATTCTTTCTTTTTGGTCTTTCCCTTGATTAATCAATACAGCATTATAGCTTTCCAAATTTGCAAGTACAAGTAATTGATTCAAAGTTGCCGCATCCCTCATATTTCCTTTAACTGCTGGATTTTCGTCTTTCCATTGCTTAGCTGTCTTTCCAAACAAAACTACATTGAGCATATCAGACTCATTAGCATATGTATATGCTACCTGTGAGGGCGTTAATTCTGGCGGAATCAAATTTCCTTTAATTGCATCTGTATGTATCCTATAATTTAACTTGGAAATTTCTCTGTTCAAATTCCAATTTAAAGATAACCGACTATTCTCATCTGTCTTTAATCTTCTGTAATCCTTCATAATATATAACTGAAATTCTGGAGAAATCCAAGTTGCAAATGACATAGCAATATCGCTATGTGCATATGTTCCACCATATCGTCCTGCTTTTGAAACAATACCAATAGCGCCTGTGGCTTCTATCCACTTCCTTGGTGACATTGTAAATGCATTTGCTCCTGCCTGTTTTCTAAACCCCTCGAATTCGAGGGGGTTAAAATTTGGATTGTGAAGCCTTTCCCATAATCCAAGAAACTCTATCACATCTCGATTTCTCATCCAATTTTGTACAACCGCTGTTGGGTCATCACTTTTATATCGGGCTATGTCCGTCAATGAAATAAATTCATTTTCGAAGTCCTGTGTATAAATACCAATATCTATGCCATTTGCATGAATTGTATCCTTAATTATTTTTCCCATTACTCCTCCTACATTATATTACCTAAAAATGTTTGAGTACAAATCTATTATCGCTTCTATTTTCTCTTTCAGCTAATACTTTCTATGTAATTTTCGGTTTTGGCTGGTATTTCTTTGCCCGCTCTGCTATTGCAGCCAACGGAACATTACCTTGCCTTCACCAAATTCAGTCCTCACGTTGATATGGCTATCTGATGATTTGTGGGACAAAAGTACAATGGTTTCTATACTTCCCGTCCACGGAAACATATCGACCGGTCTGCACTTGTCCATTTTGTAGCCCTTTTTCGTCAGATATTTCAAATCCGCCGCTAGAGTTTCCGGATTGCAGGATATATAAATGACCTTTTTAGGCGAAAGTCTTGCAAGCGCCTCAAGGAATTCCCTGCTGCTCCCGCCGCGCGGAGGGTCCATAAACACAACGTCACAGCTGCGTCCGGCGGCAGCCTCCCGCAGCATGAACTCTCCGGCGTCTCCTTGTATGTAATTCGCGTTTTTGCAGTTATTAAGACGTAAATTAACCGCCGCATCCTTAACTGCGTCGGCATTCAGTTCCACTCCCGTTACGCTTCCCGCGTATTTAGACGCGATAATTCCGATAGTCCCGATTCCGCTGTAAGCGTCTATCACGGATTCAGCCCCCGTAAGTCCGGCGTACTCGACGGCAAGACGGTAAAGAATCTCGGTCTGAACCGGATTTATCTGATAAAAAGAGCGGGGCGAAAGCTTGAAACGGCACCCGCACAGCTCGTCCTCAATGCAGCCCCTGCCGTAAAGCACCTGCTCCCTTTCGCCCAGAACCATGCTGGTGCGGCGGTCGTTGAAATTAGAGACTATCGTGGTTATCGACGGGTGCGCCTTCAAAAGCGCCTTGACAAAGTTATTTTTTGAGGGAAAAACCTTGTCCGCCACGACCAGAACGACCATTATCTGTCCCGTTGCGCGCGCCGTGCGCACAAGTATGTGCCGGAGAAATCCGCGACCTGTATCCTCATTGTACGGCACAAATTTAAAGGATCTCATAAGACCTGCGACCGTCCGGATTATCGCGTCCGCCTCTTCATTGTCTATCATACAGTTTTCGACGTCCACGACCCTGTGAGTTCCCGCCTCGTAAGTTCCGGCATATATTTCGCCCTTCCTGCCGCCGCTTATGACCGCATGGACCTTGTTGCGGTAATGATAAGGCTCTTCCATGCCGACTATCGGCAGTACGCTCCCGAACGGCTTCATAAGCTTTTCGACGGTTTTCTGCTTTATTTCAAGCTGCACCCGGTATTCCTTATCCATATAAACGCAGCCGCCGCAGCGCTCTGAATATTTGCATTTGCTTTGCTTCTCCGGCTTAGGAGCGCCGGAGGATTTTTTTTTGCTGTCCAAAATCAAATTCCTCTCATGTCAAAGTCGGGGATAAAGCTTTCAAGCGCGGTTTCCCCCTCCTGAATAAAACCGTTTTCAATGCCGAGTAAAACCGCGTAATCTACAAGGCTTTCGTATTCTTTTTCCGTCACCTTGCGCGCAAGCTCCGGAAATTCTGCGCCTATTTGCGGCATCGGCGTATACTGGTTCATAATGCTTATATAGACCGAATCGCCGTAGGTTTCGTAAAGATAACGCACGACCGCCTTGGAATCCTCAAGCCCGTCCGGAAGAAGCAAGTGCCTCACGATAACTCCGCGAAGCATTATTCCCTCCTCGACAGCACCATTTCCGTCCGCAAAAACGGTGTTTCCCGTCTGCCATACCATCTCGGCTATCGCGGACTTCGCGGCGGCGGGATAATCCGGCGCGTTTGAATACCGGGCTGCGCGCTCTTCACTAAAATATTTCATATCTGGAAGATACACGTCCACAAGCCCGTCAAGTCTTCGCAACGTTTCAGGAGATTCGTACGCGGAGGTATTGTACACTATCGGAACCGCAAGACCTCTGACGCGAGCGGCGTCTATCGCCTTTGCTATATGAAGCGCGAAATGCGTGGGCGTGACTAAATTTATATTATTTGCTCCCTGAGCCTGCAGCTCAAGCATTATTTCGGCAAGACGGTCCGCGCTTATCTCTTTTCCGACTCTGCCGTCTGCAATGTCACGGTTCTGGCAGTACACGCAGCGCAGAGGGCATCCGCTGAAAAATATCGCGCCCGAACCGCGCGTTCCGGATATGCAGGGTTCCTCCCACATATGCAGAGCCGCGCGCGCAGCCCTTATTGTACCACGCTCACCGCAATAGCCTCTCCGCCCCGCCTCGCGGTCCGCGCCGCACGACCTCGGACAAAGATTACAGCCGCTCATTTTCCCTTACCGTCCTTATATCCTCCAGTATCCCGCGCTGTCTGTCTCCGACAAGGAATCTAGACGCGTAATAGGTATACTTATCGCAGCCCTCGTCGTTTATAAAGCTCACGGCATAGTAATTTATTGAAAGCTCGGTGACAAACATAATAAGCTCCTGCTCCTCGCCGAAAGTCCTGAGTATAAAATCAAAGGCGTTTGAAAGATATTGAGAAGCGTTGTCAAGAACTTCCTCACGTTCGTTCTTAACACGTTCAAAATCTCTTTTAATGGCGGCGAAGGCTTCCTCCGTAACGGGATTATGCTCGGAGCCGGAACCGTATTTGAGCGCTGTTTCGTCCACATAGCGTATGGCGCCCTGCAATGCCGTCAGAGCGTTTCCCGATATAGCGTTTGCGGCTATTTTGCGGCGCAGCTGCTCGCGCGCGTCGTCCGTGACCTTGTTCGCGTCGGTACGGATATTCTCGCAGCTCTTTTCGTATATCTCCATAGTTTCCTTGAGCATATCAAAAACATTGCCAACAAATCTGGTTTGTAAATCCGCCTCTGCAAAAACAGCCGTCAACCCGCTCATAAGATGAGCGACTATGCTGTACCGCTCGTCAAACGGCGCGGTTTTAAGCCTGTCGCACACATCGTTTGTCACTTTGCCCTTAAATATATCCTCTATCCTGTAATCCGCGCGGTATTTATTATACAAATCGTAATAATTGGCAAAGTCCATGGCGATCGACGGATGCTGGATATATTCGAGGATAAGCTCATAGTCCACCTTTATTCCCAGCTTTTCGTAGGAGGTTATGATGACGGACAGATCCTCCCAGCCTCTCGCCGTAGCGAAGATCTTTCCGTCCACGGTAGTCCGCACATCGTAGAAGCGGTCTTTTTTCAGCTCAAGATAGGACATTATCGCGCCGTGTATCTTGCTTTTGTAGGCGTATTCCTTCCATGCCTCGTAATCCGGCTCCACGTCGATACGCTTTACACGGTCAAGCGTAACAATGTCGAACTCCCGCACTGATTTGTTATATTCCGGCGGATTGCCAGCAGCCACGATTATCCAGCCCTCCGGCACCTTATGGTTGCCGAAGGTCTTGCACTGGAGAAACTGGAGCATTGTAGGGGCAAGCGTTTCCGAAACGCAGTTTATCTCGTCGATAAAAAGGATCCCCTCGGACAGACTGCTTTTGGATATTTTATCATAAACGGCGGCTATTATCTCGCTCAAGGTATACTGTGTCACGGAATAGCTTTCTTTGTTGTAATACATCTTTTCGATAAAGGGCAGACCTACCGCGCTCTGCCTTGTGTGGTGCGTTATCGTATACGAAACCAAAGCTATGTTGCACTCCTCGGCGACCTGCTCCATTATCGCGGTCTTGCCGATTCCGGGAGGCCC
Source organism: uncultured Butyrivibrio sp. (assembly GCA_910577605.1). Lineage (GTDB taxonomy): Bacteria > Bacillota > Clostridia > Lachnospirales > Lachnospiraceae > Eshraghiella. The sequence continues at coordinate 5,664 of CAJTON010000015.1, read as the reverse complement.
CATCAGAAGAATCGGGCGCTGGCGCACCGCGGGAATCGCGTATTCGCCCTGCGGATTCTTGGTAAGATACGCCTTAATGCTGTTTTTTATTTCGTCCTTGGCTTTCCTGATATTCATTTATTTCATTCTCTCCTTGATTGCTTAGATGATTTGCGAATATGGATATTGGGCGCTATATTTCAAGCTTTATCGCCCACGGCGGCACGCCCGCGTCGGTATGGTCCTCCCTAAGAAAAACAAAAGCAGTTTCGTACGGCGGCATCTTTTTCGGGTATTCCCCCCTGCCGTCGGTAAAATAAATAAGTCCCTTGAGATTGGTAAATTCGCCGTCCTCAATAAGCCTTCCGACATACTCGAACACCGGACGAAAATCCGTCCCTCCCCTGCCTTTTATAGAAAGATGATTGATATAATCCTCCATTTCACGCGCATTCTTGAGCTTATCGTCCTTCTGCACCCTGTTGTCGCACTGAAGCACTCTTATATTGACCTTCTGAAAAAAGCTTTCGGAGGTAAAAAGAATATTGCAGGTTTCCTGAAGGAAATCCTTTACCTGCTCCTCCGAACACGAAAACGAGGTGTCTATCGCGATAACAAAATCCTGTATTTTTTTGACCTCGCGCTGCTCCATAGGCTCGATAAGCGGCATATTGCCATAGTGCGAAAGCCCGTAGGTGTATATGGTATAGTCAAAATCGTCCGGGTCAATCTGTATTTCCTCGCGGTACACCGCGAACCGTCTCAAAAATTCCTTATAGTCGTAGCGCTGCCTGTTTTCCGCCTCGACGCTTTGGTAAAGACTTTGATTCTCATGCCCCGCCCCCTTTTCGACGGTTTCCATTGAGGTCTGCATTTTGCGGCTTATATCCTCCCATTTTTGCTCGCTCTGAGAACGGTTCCGGCTGTTGCCGCTATGATACCAGTATTCATGGTCGTCCGCTAGAAATTCGTTTTCCAAAGCAGTAAATTCCGGCTCTCCGGGAGTGTTTTTTTCAAGATAATCGTATATTAAATCACAGGTTAATATTCGGCAGGAATCTTTGATCCGACGGTAAAGAGCATCCCTGACCGCTGGAAGGCGCATTTTCACACAGGAATAGTCCAAGCCGTCGATAACGGATTCCACGGCAATGTCACACGCAAGGTTCCACAGTCTTTTATTCCTGCCGCCGATCCTGAACAGATGTCTGTATATACAGTGAAGCGTCATGTGGAGATAGAGCCGGTTAACAAGCCTGACCTCCTGCTCGTATAAATCCATAAGATAGTCAGGCGCAAAATATATCGCTTTTCCGTCAGTTCCCGCATAGCGGTTGCCCTCCGCCGCTTTATACTCAAACGCGCACAGCGCCATATCCATGAAGCGCATGGCGAAATAAAGACTGCTGCGCCCGGAATCAAGTATCCTTACTCCGATATTTGATTTTTGGGTATAATTATCGGTACTCATAAATCAAATCTCTTTCTTTCGGTTTTAAAATTTCTGCTTTTATAGTCGAGCAGGATTCCGGTAAGCTGCGGCAGACGCATATCCGCCGCCGCTTTAAGCGCCTCCTGCACCGCGTTCCCGTCAAGCGCGTTTATCCCGCACAGAAAACTTACCGTATCCGCGTCGCCCGCCGCGATATAATACGCCGCCGCGCGAGCGCCGTTTTCCCTGAGAAAATCCATATATTTTTTCTTAGCCGATTCAAAAAGGCGGTACGGATAACGCAGTCTGCCTACGCTGTTAAAAAGCGCCGCCTCAAACCGGTCCTCGCGCACAGACCTAGCAAAAAGCGCGTCAAATGCGCGGTAGTCCATGCCGCCGCCCTGCATACATTGTCTGTACGCTCCTCCGCTGCCGTAGCTCACCGCCTGAAAAATACGCGCCGGCGTATTCTCCACATAGTCGTCCTCAAACGCCGGAAAAAGCAGACGAGCGCGCTGTCCGTCAGCGTATTCTATATCAAGCGTGACTTCATGGATATTTTCATCCAGAAGATTGCGTATACAGCCTTCGCGCCCCTCGCGGCTGTGCAGCCTGACCTCGGAAAGACTGTGGCAGTTCTTGAACGCTCCGTCCTCAAGCTCCCTTATGCCGTCGTACAGCTCCGCAAGGCGGAGATTTTTGCAATTGTAAAAGGCGTGCGCGCCTATTCTTCTGACGGATGCCGGAAGGATCACCTCCGTAAGCTCAAGTCTGTTCGCAAAGGCGTATCCGTCCACCTCCGTCACCGAAAGACCGTCTAACTGCTCCGGTATCTCTATTATGCCGCGGTTCTCGAAACCGCCTTTTATTATTATCCGTCCGTCTTTTTCAATATACTCCATACCACGTCTGCCGCCCAAGATCCCGTCTTCGGGAAATCCTTTGCTTTTTGTTTCCCGTCATCCTATTCCCGCCATAAGATTTCCGCAATAAAATTTCATTTATAAAATTCCCGCAATAAAATTTCATTTAATATTATCCTCTATTTATATGATGTTGGCAAGAATTTTCTTCCATTTACACCCGTCCTTCTTTATGATAATATCTATCTGATAAAACTATTTTACAGGAGGTCACAAATGAATAACGTCAAAAACGACGGCATCTACGATGCCAGAAAACTGGGAGTTCCCAAAACCCTGCTTCTCGGACTTCAGCATATGTTCGCTATGTTCGGGGCAACCGTGCTCGTTCCGATTCTCACGGGACTTAGCATTTCCACAACGCTGCTTTTCGCGGGTCTGGGAACATTGTTTTTCCACCTTGTCACAAAGAGAAAGGTTCCCGCTTTTCTCGGCTCTTCCTTCGCTTTCTTAGGCGGATACGCCGCTATCGCGCCTTTGCAGGACGCCGCAGGAAATGTTCTTGACAATTCCGCCCTCCTCCCTTACGCCTGCGTAGGCGTCGCTTTTTCGGGGCTGCTGTATTTTGTTCTCGCCGCCCTCATCAAAGCCTTCGGCGCGAAGAGAGTTATGAAATTCTTCCCGCCTATCGTGACGGGACCCATAATCATCGCCATCGGTCTTACTCTGTCGCAGTCGGCGATAGACAACTGCTCCGCCTGCTGGTGGGTGGCGATAATAGCTATACTCGCGGTGATCGCCTGCAATATTTTCGGCAAGGGCATGATAAAAATAATACCGATACTTATCGGCGTCATCGTTTCATACGCGGCGGCGGCAATCGCGGGAAAGGTTGATTTTACCGCTATAAAAGAAGCCGCATGGTTCGGGCTTCCCGTCCACAAAAGCGCCACCGTATTTTCAATATTCGGAGCGAATTTCAACGCTTCGACCTTCGTGACCTCAATAATAACCATAATGCCTATCGCGCTCGCCACTATCGTTGAGCATATCGGCGACATATCGGCGATCTCATCCACGACGGGCAGAAACTATATAAAGGACCCCGGTCTTCACCGCACTCTTGTAGGCGACGGCGCGGCGACCATCTTCGCGTCGCTTTTCGGCGCTCCCGCCAACACCACCTACGGAGAAAACACCGGCGTGCTCTCGCTTTCAAAGGTATACGACCCGCTCGTTATCGAGCTTGCGGCAATTTTCGCGATACTGTTTTCATTCTGCCCCAAATTCGCCGCGGTTATCAGCTCGATGCCCGCAGCGACCGTCGGCGGTATCTCGCTTGTGCTCTACGGCATGATCTCGGCGGTCGGAGTACGCAATATCGTCGAGAGCAAGGTTGACTTCTCCAAGACACGCAACGTGCTTATCGCCGCATTGATACTCGTGCTTTCTATCGGAATAAAATACAGCGCGGCGGGCGCGATCTCCTTTACCGTAGGCAAGGTGACGATCAGTCTTTCCGGTCTTGCCGTAGGCGCTCTAGTCGGCATTATTTTCAACGCGATCCTTCCCGGAAAAGATTATAATTTCAACGAAGAGACAAGCCTTGCAGATGAAGAAACGAAATAAAGAGCCTTTTACGGAGCCTTCCAAAGACAAAATCGCCGTGTGCAGCGAGTGCGGGAGCGAATTTCTCAAAGCCTCGTCGCACATGGCGGGGCTTTGTCCGGAATGCGCTCATATATTGTACAGTTATCCGAATTGCAGTCATGTTTTTAAAAACGGGAGATGTATATACTGTTATTGGAACGGTAAAAAAAGCAGATATATAAAGCGGATGAAATCTTAATTTATTATTTATCTCTTTTTTCGCAAGTAAAATCAAGCAAAACGATCTTCATTTTCCTATAATGAACACAGAGCAGTCGAAGCGAGGTAGAAATGTACGAGTGGCAGAAAACAGTCCAGCTTATTGTAAACGAGATCGACGAGTGTATAAGGCATCACGACAACGAAGCACTTACGCTTAACATTCTTTCACGAAAACTCGGATATTCCGAATTTCATGTTTCAAGAAAATTCAGTGAAATATCGGGTATGCAGTTTAAGGACTATCTGCGTTTGAGACGGCTGGCTTTCGCGCTGAAGGAGGTACGCGACGAAAACAGAAGTTTTCTTGACATAGCGCTCGATTACGGATTTTCCTCACACGAGGCTTTCACGAGAGCCTTTAAAGCCGCATACTCCGTCACTCCCGGAGAGTACCGCAAGAATCCCCGTCCACTCGTCCTGCGCACCAAAATAAACCTTTTCGACCGCTACTTTTTAGGAATAGGAGAAATCGGAATGATAAAAAGTACCGATGAAATCAAGATTTATTTTGTAACGATTCCCGCTCACAAATTTCTGCACATCAAAAACTACGAGTCCATCGGCTACTGGGATTTCTGGCAGAAGCAAAGCGAAATTCCCGGACAGGACTGCGAAACGATATGCGGTCTTTTAGACAGCGTCAAGGGAAAACTTGACGACGAGGGCGGAAGCGAGCCAAACAGCGGAGCCGGTCAGATCATGGCGTACCTAAACGACCCGAAAGGAAGGGTCTGCTCATGGGGCATCCCCCTTGCCGAATGTTACGGCGTGCGTCTTCCTTTTGACTACTCCGGCGAAGTTCCGCCGCAGATGATCCTGCTCGACGTGCCCGAAGCCGAATATATCGTTTTTGAGCATGGAGCTTTCGACTACGAACAGGAAAATTGCAGCGTCGAACAGAAAATCGAAAAGGCGATGTCCGAATTTGACTTTACGGACACCGGCTACTGCCTCGACACCACACCCGGCAGGATCATGTACTTCTATCACGATCCCGCGCGTTTCTGGAAATACATCAGACCTGTGCGCAAAGTGTAGAAAACCAAAAGGTAAAAACCATAAAGTTGCGGCATCAGCAGAAAAAATACCCTTTCCGGTTTTGTTTCGTATCGCTAGGGAATAATTGAATGCAGTATGTACCCGGAAGGAGAAATCTTTCCGGGTGCTACTTTTTAAGAAGTCTTTGCCTTGGGGCATGCGAGAGCTTCTATTGCGGGCATCCCGTTCTGTCCTAGCAGCTAGAACGCATAATGAATGATGATTAGATTTCCTGCTACACGTGGGTACTTTTTCGGCTTCTCGTACACCACAGATATTTTTGAGTATATTGAAGGCTATTATAACTCCATGCGTACCCACGGAATCCTCGAAATACTCACACTTGACGAGGCAGAGGCATTGTATTGGGAGCATATCCCATAAAATGCTCCCAAAGATTTTTATGCTAAATTGTATCTACTTACTTGACTATAGTTCATGTTACGCTTTTATCCATATGTACACAGACTTGATAAACTC
>CAJTON010000014.1:60805-64630 GCA_910577605.1 uncultured Butyrivibrio sp. | reverse complement strand
CCCGGCGCGGATAACGGCACGGTCACTTTCCAGAAAGCCGCCGCCCTGTCTGCGCCCAAATCAGCCGCTGCCTCGATAAGGCTGTTGTCAAGTTTGCTTATCGTGGTGTACAAGGGCAGTATCATAAACGGAAGAAAATCGTACGTCATGCCTATAACCGTATTGAGAAAAGGATGAAAAGCAAGATTTCCTTCAATAAAGGTCAGCACCTCTTTGAGCGCCACGATCCTCAGCGTAAAATTTATCCACATCGGCACGATAAAAAGCACAAGAAGCACAGATCTGCGCTTCATACGGCTTTTAGCGAGAATGTAAGCCACCGGATACGCGATAAGCAGGCATACCGCCGTCACCGTCACCGCGACCGCCATGCTGTAGCAGAGCGTTCCTACAGTATTCGGACTTGTAAAAAATCCTCTGAGATTGGCTATGGTAAAATGGCCCTTCCCGTCGGTAAAGGCATAATAAAGCACCACAAGGAGCGGCGCTATGACAAAGCACACCAAAAACGCCGCGTACGGTATGCAAAGCTGTTTGCGCGAAAAACGAAATCTCATTGCTTTTCCTCCTCCCTGAAGGAAAGCTCAATGCTTTCTTTGGGGATAATGATACTTACATAGTCTTGCTCGTTCCACAGATACTCGTCATGGAGATGTATATCCTCCTCGTTCTCGGTCCTTACTATATAATGGTAATGATCGCCCTTATATATGAGGGATATGATATTTCCGCGGGTCCCTCCCTTTTCGGGGTCATCGCTCATGCTTACCGCCTCAACAGGCACCGTAACCGTAACCGGCACATACGCAGTATTTATTCCGTCGCCGTTTTCGTCAACAAGCGCGCCGTCCTCCGTCATTCTTGACCCCGGATAAAGCTTAGTCAGATCGCATTCAAACTCGCCGTCCGCGAAAAGCACGGTATAATCTCTTGTAAGCTCTCCGTCAAATACATTCCGGTTGGTTTCCGCAAGAATAACGTGTATTCCGTCCGGCTCAAGCCTCATGCCGATAGTCGAACCGACCACGGCGTTCTGCGTACTCTGTATAACTATCTCGTTATCGCCCGACTCGACGATGATCTCATAATGCATACCCTTGAATATGACCGAGTTTACCACTCCCGTTATAATTCCGTTCTCCGGCGCAGTCATGATTATATCCTCCGGTCTTACGACCACGTCCACCTTCGAGCCGAGAGCCATATCGTCAACGCAGTCAAAATCCGCGCCGCAGAAATGCACACGCTTTCTTCCGGTCATCTTGCCGTCAAAAATATTACTTTCTCCTATGAAATCCGCCACGAACACAGTCTGAGGCTCGTTGTATATCTCCTCCGGCGTTCCTATCTGCTGTATCATTCCGTCCGACATAACCACGACCTTATCGGACATCGTAAGCGCCTCCTCCTGATCGTGCGTGACATATATAAATGTGATTCCTAACTCCTTGTGCATCGCTTTAAGCTCAAGCTGCATCTCCTTGCGCATCTTCAAATCAAGTGCGCCGAGCGGCTCGTCCAAAAGAAGGATCTCCGGCTCATTGACTATCGCTCTCGCTATCGCGATACGCTGCTGCTGGCCGCCCGACAGCGTGGCTATGCTTCTTTTCTCAAAACCCGCAAGGTCTACTACCTCAAGCGCGCGCCTGACCTTTTCTTTTATCTCCTTTTTTGAAAGCTTCTCCTTACGCGTTATAACGTCGCCCGCTTCGTTTTTGTAGGTCACTTCTCTAGTCTTGAGCTTCAGTCCGAACGCGACGTTATCAAAAATATTGAGGTGCGGAAAAAGGGCGTATCGCTGAAATACTGTGTTTATCGGTCTTTTATGGGGCGGCAGCTTGCTTATATCCTCCCCGTTTAAAAGTATCTGTCCCTCGGTCGGAATATCAAAGCCCGCTATCATACGCAGCGTCGTAGTCTTTCCGCAGCCCGACGGACCCAGAAAAGTTACGAACTCTCCTTTTTTTACCTCAAGGTTAAAGTCCTCCACCGCGACAAAATTATCCTCAAAGCATTTCTTAATATCTTTAAGCTCAATGATGTTTTCCATTCAAAGCACCCCTGCCCTTTCATCCTTTATGTACACGGAGTTTGCACATTAAAACGCCGTTTGCGCTTTTCCTTGTCCATGTTATAAAAAAAGCCCCACTAATCAAGATGCTTTCCGTTCCTGACCAGTATGGCTTTCGTTCCTGTTGCAATATCGTTTTATACGATATTAAATTATCCGACTATGCGGAAATCAAACTGTCTTACGTCCTTTTCGCACTCCGCCTTGACCATCTCGGCGCCCAGCAGTCTCATTTTGCTGTCAAAATCCTCATACCCGCGCTCGATGTACTTGATGTCGTCGATCATCGTAACTCCTTCTGCCACAAGCCCCGCAATGACAAGCGCGGCTCCCGCGCGCAGATCCGGTGCGGTGACCTCCGCTCCCGTCAGCTTATCAACGCCCGAAATTATGGCGGTATTACCCTCGACTTTTATATCGCATCCCATTCTGGACAGCTCGTCAACGTATTTAAAGCGGTTTTCCCATATGCTTTCGGTCACGATACTCGTCCCTGAGCATATGGCGAGCATAACCGTCACCTGCGGCTGCATATCCGTGGGAAATCCCGGATACGGCAGCGTCTTGATATTGGTATGCTCAAGCGCGTCCGTACCTACCACGCGGACCGCCTCGTCGTATTCCTCGACTACACACCCTATTTCGACAAGCTTCGCGGTAATCGCCTCAAGATGCTTGGGTATAACGTTTTTAATAAAAACGTCGCCCTTGGTTGCCGCGGCGGCAATCATAAAGGTTCCCGCCTCGATCTGGTCGGGAATTATCGAATATGAAGTACCGTGGAGCTTCTCAACGCCTTTTATCCTTATTACGTCGGTTCCCGCGCCCTTTATGTCGGCTCCCATGCAGTTCAAAAAATTCGCCACGTCAACTACATGCGGCTCCTTTGCGGCGTTCTCTATTATAGTCCTGCCCTCAGCGAGACAGGCGGCTAACATAATGTTTATCGTCGCGCCCACGGTCACAACATCGAGGTAAATATGTCCCCCGACAAGCTTCTCTGTGCTTGCGCATATCATACCGTGCTCTATCTCCACTGTCGCGCCCAAGGTCCTGAAGCCCTTCATATGCTGGTCTATGGGCCTGCTGCCGATATTGCAGCCTCCCGGCAGCGCTACCTGCGCGTTTCCTTTTTTGCCGAGGAGCGCGCCGAGCAGATAGTATGACGCCCTTATTTTTTTAATATATTCATAATTAACGGTAGTGGAGAAAATGGTTCCTCCGTTAATCTTAAAAGTATGCTTATCTATTTTTTCAACGATCGCGCCTATATCCTTTATGGCGTCAATAACAACTCTTGTATCTCTTACGTCGGGTACATTCTCAATCGTAACCGTCTCGTCGGACATAACGGCGGCGGCAAGAATTGCCAGCGCCGCGTTCTTAGCGCCGCTTATCTCGACCTCGCCATGCAGACGGTTCCCACCTCTTATGACATATTGTTCCATTTATTTGAACCTCAGAAATTCATAATCTTATCAAATGACACGCAAAAACATTATAGCACAAAAAAAAGTTTTGTAAACTATAAATTATGTCTATTCAAAGAAACGGAAATTTTTACCAAAAAATAACCCCGAATACGACCTCAAATACAACCTATTTTTATTACGCCTGATTCAGCATATTACGCGACAGGATTTTCCCCGCGCAGTACAAAAGCACTGCCGCCGCGATAAATATAAGCACAAAGGTATTTACCTTCTCCTTCCAGCGCATGATTATGACGGCAGCATCGCCGATCACCGCTATAA
>CAJTON010000014.1:41882-60795 GCA_910577605.1 uncultured Butyrivibrio sp. | reverse complement strand
CTATGGGCGCTATATAGAAAAGATCCGCCCCCTTACCCATAAAAAGCTGTCTCATCATAAACGTGAACGAGATCACGAGCGCCGCCATAACTATCGCCTCAATTATATGAAACGCGGATGCCGCTTTTATCTGCGAATGGTACATGACCGGGATCGCCATTGAAAAAGCGGTAAGATACGCGAACGAAAACCATCTCATAAAAGTGTTGTCGCCGCCGTGAGCCGTCACTATCCTAAGCGCCATAGCGACGATAAGAGCGCCGTATGAAACAAACTGAACTACGGGTATCGTATGCTCGGTATGCACCATACCGGAAAAGAGCAGAACTCCGGCGGCGATACTCAGCTGCGCGTAGTTTATGCGGCTGTAAACCTCAGCGCTCCTGCCAAACAGTCCGGCAAAAAAATCCCTGTTCCAACCGACAAGCAGCACCGCCGCCGCAATCATCGACACTGCCGAAACAGTATACACGAACCCGTTAAAAGCGGATCCGTAAAGACGCACGTCGGCATCTCTGACCGAACGTATAAAGCTTTGCAGCCTTTCCCCGTAAAGCACCGCAAAATACACGAAAAACAACATATTCATGGCGTACATAGCCCATGAGACCTTTTCATTGACCATTTCAGTATTCCTCCCTGACATTGACGCAAAGCCCCGTGAATTAGACGGAGCCCGGCTTATTTTATATTATAAAAAATAACTGCCGCCATATGATAAGTAATCATCAGGCGGCAGCTTATTATTAATTATGTCGTTAATTACCGGTATATTCCACAGGATTGACAGTGCAGCCGTTAATATACAATTCAAAATGGAGGTGAGGTCCCGTCACGACTCCGGTAGCTCCGGAATACGCCACAACCTGTCCCTGTGTTACGTTCTGTCCCCACGCGACGGCAATCGAACTAAGATGCGCGTATCTCGTCATACTTCCGTCGGAATGCTTGATATCCACGCAGTAGCCGTACGCTCCGTTCCATCCGGCGGTTACTACCACGCCCGAAGACGACGCTCTTACCGAAGTTCCGCTCGGCACATACCAGTCAACTCCGCTGTGGAAGCCCTGATAGCCGTATACGGGATGTACTCTTCCTCCGTAAGGAGAAGTAATGTACGAACTGTTTACCGGCTTGATATAGGTAGGAGGCGTAAGCGTTCCTCTCTCGATTATCTGCGGAACAGCCTCTTTTGCGATCTCCTGATGGATTATTTCGCGCTCCGACTCCACTCCGTTTACGGTAGTCACAAGAGCGACGACCGAACGCTCGCCCTGAACGCTGTTCTGAACCACTCTTTCAGTTCCGATATACCATGAATTATTGTCAATATACTGCACCGGGGCGTCATAGCTCTCATCGTATGTTTTTTCCTCGACGACCACAAGAGAAATCTCGGAAGCGGGAACCGTGACAGTAACCACGTCGCCTATGTATATTGCGGTATCGATCGTCATACCGTAGTTAAGGGCAAAAAGCTCGTCAAGGCTGAGCCCGTGGCTTTCGGCGATGCCCCATAAGCTGTCGCCCGCTTTTACCGTATATACGCCCTTTTCGGCATGTTCCTTTGTTATAAGCTCATACGCCTCGTCAACCGAAACAACATTGTCGTGAGCTTTTGTCTTTATTATCTCAACATCCTCTGCAAAATCAACCGAAAGCACTCCGTCCGTGTAAACCGGGGAATCATCCTTTGCAGCTTCCTCCTTGCCGCCGTTTTCCGACGCGAGGACCTTCGCCGCCTCATTCACCTTCATATCGGCGGATACAAAATTAGTCTTGAGCGCCGTATACGCTCCGCTGCTGTCCTCGACTAATTCCACAGTAAACCCGCTTGAATCGCTGTATTTATTCTTCACCTTCTCCAAAAGCTCCGCAACCGCCTCTTTTGAAGCAAGCGTAACGGTAAAGTCATCGATCCTTACCGTATATGCGACCTCCTCGGCTGCCGTCTCAAGCACGTCCGACTTAAGCTCCCTGTAAATCGAGTTGGCAAGCTCGTCCTTTGAAAGCACTGCTCCTCCGTTTTTCTCGACATACATATCCATATCGGCTTCGACAAGCGTAAGTCCGCTGTTTGAGGCACTTATCCTGCTTCTTGCCGCCAAAAGAGCTTCGTTGGCGATTTCTCCGTCGCTTACATAACCAAGCTCCTTGCCGTTAAGCACGACCATGTATCTGTCCTCAGGAGTATAGGTCGTTTCCGTCCTGACGATTTTCTGAGTAAAAGGTATTGCCACAGCAAGAAACAAGACTGTAATAACAGCTGTTTTCAAGTACGGCATATATGATTTTAAATGCTTGATAAATGACTGCATTTTTTCTCCTTAATAAACTTGTTAACTTTTGTAACATTTCTGTAACAATTGCATTCTAACAGATTCTTCAATGTTTGTAAAGCTATTTTTTATAATTAAGGGGAATTATTTATTTTCTTGTCATATTTTGCCGTGAAAAACAGATAGTCTGTCCTTAATTCTGCGCACCGCTTCTTCTATAATGATTCCATCCATATCCACGGTAAGTTCGCCGTATTTTTCGTACAACGGAATTCTTTCATTATACAAGTCCAAAAGCGTCTGCTTCCCGCGCATCGCCACTCCTCGCCCTTCAAGATTGGTAAGCCTCGCGTTCACAGTCTCAAACGACGCTCTCAAATAAACCACCGTTCCGGCGGACGCAAGATGCTTCATAGCCTCCGCTCCGTATACCGCGCTGCCGCCCGTCGCTATCACCGATCTTTCGACGGAAATCGAGGAATTTATCCTGTTTTCAACACTTATAAAACCCTCGTACCCTTCATCCTCTATTATTTCCTTTAAAAGACGTTTTTCGACGCTCTGTATCACAAGGTCGGAATCGACGAATCCGTACCCGAGCGCCTTCGCAAGCACGACCCCGACGCTGCTCTTTCCCACGCCCGGCATTCCTATAAGAACAATATTGCTTTTCATATTATTTTCCTTTTTTCTGAACGGAATATCCGAATTTTCCTAATTTTTTGCCGAGCGTAAAATATTCCCCGTGAGAATACGTCACAAGTCCGGCGCTGTTAAGCTCGAACTTGCCCTTTTCGTCCATAAGCCGCTCGTCCGCCGTAACGTTTACGATCTCCGCAACAAACATATCGTGGCTGCCTAGCTTTTTGATTTCCCTGACCACGCACTCCATATTGAGCGGGCTTTCGGCTATGCCAGGAGCGCGCACGATGGCGGACTGCTGCGCCGTAAGCTTTAATTCCTTGAATTTGTCAATATCCCTTCCCGCACGCCGCAGAAATCCGTCGCAAACGCAAGCTCCTCGGTTACAAGATTTATGACAAATTCCTTCGTTTCTTCTATAATATTATATGAGTATCTTTCAGGTCTTATAGAAACCGACACCATCGCCGGGTCCGAGCAAATCGTCCCCGCCCACGCCACTGTAATTATATTCGGCTTTTCGCCCTGCCTTGCGCAGCTTACCATGACCGCGGGAACGGGATAGAGCATATTCCCCGGCTTCCAATTCTGTTTTGCCATATTAAAATCCTCCTTCCGAAATAAAATTTCAATCCTGTTTTTCCTTTAAATCCTCATGAAAGACCCATTCCTGATCCTCGTCGCTTATCCAGTGTATCAGCAATATATAATCGGACATCTTATTCTCGCCCCTGAACCTTACAAACAATCTGTACTCTCCGCGCCAGTATATTAAAAAAGGCGCAGTGAACGGCACTTCATCGTATATCCCCGTGGATTCGTCAGGCTCGCCTATCCGCCGTATCACCTCGTCCGCCGTCATTCCGCGCTCCAAAAGCCTTCCAAGCTCCGTAAGATATTCTTCATCCGGCAGATTACCGTCGGGCAGACTTATTACCGTGCTCGTCCTCCCCGCGCAAGCCGCAAATAACATCGAAAAGCAAATTAAAATAAACAGAAAAAATTTCTTCATTTACCGGCTTTCCTTTCTATGTCAGATCGGTATCACCGACATACACAGCCTTTTGAGCGCTTCGGTCCCAAACTCTTTTTTTTGCCTGAAAATCCTGCAAAGCGCGTCAAAATTTTCCTCAGAATGCTCGACCTCCCTCGAATAAAAATGCGCTATTTCCACCTGCTCTTTAAATCCGAGGCGTTCTCCATCAGACTTCCAGACCGCCATATCGCACTGCATTATAATAAGCGTGCTGACTACTCCCATTTTTACCTTGCTCAAAACGTCGCGGTCAAAAACGCCTTTCATAAAATAACGGAAGATAAAGTACGTCAGAAGATTCTCATATTCGTATTCCCTGTCGCCGTACGATTTCCAGAACGCTTGGGATACTTCGCGGTATCCGCCCCGATAAAGCGCGCCGTCGGTCTTTTCGCACAAAAGAGGCCATTCGGGTTTTATTATAACCTGACGCAGATAATGCCTGAAATATCCGCGAAAGGTCTTTACAAGAGCTTTTTCAGATAATCTTCCGTCACCGTCAAAAGAAACTCCGCCGTCCTCCCCGTATCCTTCGGCGACGCTTTTTATTTTGTGCGGTTTTTTTATTACGGACTGGACTCGTCCGGCAAAATCAAGAAGAGCCGCCATGCGCTCAAAAATATTCCGTCCGCGGTTCCCGATTATTTTATACGCCTTGTCCCTCGACTTCATAAGCGCAAGAAACAGCTCGCCGTCGATGCTGTTGAGCGAGGGAAAAGACTCCTCGTCCTCATATGTCGCAAAGCCCGGAGTACGGTCGTCTTTAAGAATAAGCTCCGCCGCCGTTTTGCAGGAAAGCGCGATACCAATCTCGCGCAGACTTCCGAACTCACAGCTGTAACGGGGATACTGCGCGCAGGTGACGCAGAGAGCGTCCTCGCCGAGCGCGGCGTACAGATCGCATAGATTATCGTCGTTAAGAAAAGGACATCTTCCGTCCTCGCGGATTCTAAACTGCCCCTCGGCTCCGTTTCTGCCCTCCGTCATTACAGAGCGCAGTCTGTCTCCGAAATCCCCCTTAACAATACGGTAATACGCGAAAGAACGGTCGTCCACATCGACCTGCCATCCCGCGCAGCAGGTATCGGTGCATTCTCCGGCTATGCACTTGAATTCCGAATAATAATCAGGCGTGCGAACCAACATAAAAAGCCCCCATGATGAAAACAGCCCCGCCTTAAACATAAGCCGGGGCGTGATAAATCCGCATAAAATATTTCAGGCAGCCGACGGCCGTTATCTGCTGTAATGGTCAAGCTCGGCGGCGGTATTTACAAGCTTCTGCATAAGTCCCTTTGTCTCCGCGGTCTTGCTCATATTGTTATTGCTGAGTTCCACCGCCATGTCCATGCTTGCCGCAACCTCCTGACTGGACGCGGAAAGCTGGCTTATGCTGTCAACGATCGCGTTGTTTGATGCAACGATCTGCTTAAGCTGCTCCTGAATCTCCTCTACGCGCCCGTAAAGCCCGTTCATGGTCGATTCCATCTGTATATATGTATCTCTTGAATCGTCTATAAGCCTCTTTTCCTCCTCGATCGATTCCACCACTCCGCCGATTATTTCCCGCGCGCGCTTGGCATCACCCTCAAGTCTCTGCACGATTCCGCTTATCTCTCCCGTGAGAGCCTGCGTCTCGTCAGCAAGTCCCCTGATCTCGTCGGCGACAACTGCGAAGCCGCGACCCGCGTCGCCCGCTCTCGCGCTCTCTATCGAAGCGTTGAGCGACAGCAGATTGGTCTGCGAAGAAATTCCGTTTATCTTATCGGTTATGCCCTTGACCGCAACCGCGCTCTCCACAAAATTATTAATGGACTGCATGGTTTCCACATTGGACTCGGAGATCAGAGTCGATTTTTCGTTAAGCTCCTCGATCACTCTTCTTCCGTCGGACACAAGCTTTAAGGAATCTCCGGCAGCCGTTGCCATAACGACCGCGTTGTCGTTTGCGGAAATTATCATTTGCTGAATATTTCCCGTCATTACGGTCTGATTGGCTATATTCTCGGCATTATCGCTGTTGCTTTGCGCCACCGCCCTTAAAGTATCAAGCGCCGTTACCGTCGCGTCGTTAAGCTCCTCTATCAAAACTCCGGCTTTATTTGAATTATCCTTTACCGCCTGACCGAGATTAAGCACGTCGGCCAAAAGTCCCTCCGACTTATCCTTCTCGGCGCGTATGTTGTCAAGCTGCTCCTGCTTCATCGAATTTTCAAGATATGTTACCCATGTAAGCGTAAACGCCGTAACGCCGATAGTCGCGACCTGCAAAAGCACCGTTGACAGCTCGATCGAAAGTCCCGACGGCATCGTGCCTCTTATAAAATACATCGCAACCGATACTATGTTGACAAAAAGAAAGCAGCCGCCCGCAACTCCCATAAACACGGTGTTAAAATAAAGAACATACATTACATATATTGGGAAAGCCATCGTATAGACAAGATCGTTTTTAGAGTTGAACATGGCGAGCGCGTACACTATGATATATCCCGCGATGGTGACGAATTTAAACGCCGCGCCGTCTTTTTTTATAAAATACAAGACATAATCCGCTATCAGAGTAATAGCCACAAACGCGGCAAATGAAGCGCCGAACGTCATTGTAATGTTGCCCTTTGATGCGTCCTGCAAATATCCGCCAATAAGTATTGCGTCGATTATAGACAGCAAAATCAACACAAAGGTATTGGTTTTCTTGATATGATTCATAAAAAAATACCTCCCTGTTCTCCTGTTTAAAATTCACACAGAATAATTTTATCAGAAAAAAGGGAAGTCTGCAATAAAATAATATTTCATTCCACGCATTATTTCTCACGTTTCATTCCGAAAATAAACAGAACCGCGCTGAGAATAACTCCCGCTGCCCCGATTGCCAGAGCACCAACGGATATTGCTCTCCATGACGAAGCCTCCAAAAGCGAGAAACCTATGTACAAAAACATTGTCCCTGCCGCCGCGGGAATAGCGTATGCAAGCTTCTTTTTCTTAAACACCGCCGCTGACACCGCAAGCGCAGCTACGGCAGCCGCAGTAGCCGCCGCCATTGCGGCAAATACGTTCGCCCCCATATTTATTCCTCCTTTTAAAAAATAATAATCGAAGAAACCGAAAATATCAAGCCGCAGTCCGGTAGACCGCGGCTTGATATTGATTTTATTATCTATTATATTCAAAAATCTGCTACACCGCAAAATCAACGTGCTGTATGGTTCCCGCGGTCCCGTCCTCATTGAGATAAACTCCGCTTCTGCGCACCGCGCCCTTTAACGCGTTGTCAAAGGTATCGGTCAGGCTGAAATCCGTATCTACGTTGCCGAGATATATGGCTCCCATGCCCTTGTCCTTGGCGCTCACAAGCACGTCGTTGCCGTCCGCGTCCTTGGTCCATATTTTGAGCTTTGCGAAAATCTCGTCATTGTCGTCTATCCAGCCGTTGCCGTCCGAATCGTATTTAGCGAGATCGGCAAAGCCGTTGCCCGACTTCGTCCCGAAAAGCTCCGAGCCGTCGTTTATCACGCCGTCGCCGTTAAGATCAAGAGCAAGGAATCCGCTGTTGCTTGAGAAGCCTGAGATCTCCTCCTCTTCTCCGTCCGCGTCAAGGTCAAAGAAAAACTTCTGATCGCCAAGCTCCGCGACATCCCCGCCGAAATTTACAACAAGCGGATCGCACATAACGTACTGGAGCTGCGAATAGCTTTCCGTTCTCTGCTCAAAGGACCTCGACATCTCAAAGCTGACATCAAAATCGATCTCCCTGCCGTCCTCTGTCCTTACCTTGCCCTGAGAGACAAAAGCCGTCGTTTCGCGCTCCGCGTAAAAATCCGACTGAACAGTCTGAACTACATATGTCTGCGGCATGAGCACAATATTGCCCTGCTGCATGGAAGTCTGCATAAACGCGAGATTCTGGCTTATGCCGAAACCAAAGCCGAATCCTCCCCATACCGATCTTCCACCGCCCATAGGATAACGTCTGCCGCGCAGCGAACCGATAAGCTGATTTATAAGTATGTCCTTGAGCTCCGCAACGCTGTTGATAGTCTGCCTTCCGTCCGAATTATACGAAGGCCTCTGAAGCGTCTGAGAGCCTTCTACTCCCTGATTGCCGGTCTGACCGCCCCTCGCGGCTTTTTCATCCTTGATCTGGTCAAAAATATTTTTTGCGCCGTCCGTCCTGTCGATCGCGACCTGCTGCCCCCGCTGGCTTGTGAGTGATGCAAATCCTCTGTACGCCACCTGAGAATACAGTCTGGACGACGCCATGGAAATCTGTGAACTTCCAATTTTCATGCGTCTACCTCCTAAAACCGAATTATACAGACAACAAATCCGTTCCGTCGCACCTGTCTGTTTCCCCGGCATCCTTCCGGGCGGCGAGACAGCGATCAAACGCTGTCTGTATTTTATATCGGATAAAAGAAGACGTTTTTAACCTCTAATGGCGTGAATGGTCTACTCCTCAAGCATGAGCCGTATTATCTCGTTGTCGCATTCCTTCATTCCGTCTCGCGCTATCTTGCCGATACCCTCCATCGTATTCTCGATCGAGCTGCTGACTATGCCCTCTCCACGGTAAAACTGGTGTCCCTCCTTATACATTTTGTATCCGAGTATCCCCGCGTCGACCGCGCTCGCTATTTTGGCGGCGCAGCTCGGCTTCGCCCCGTCGCAGAGTATTCCGCTCGTGACCGCGAGAGCATTGACTATCGTATGGCATATATGCTTGTAATCCCCGCCAAGCAGATACGTTATTCCGGCGCCCGCTCCCGCTCCGGCGCTGACCGCGCCGCAGTATGCCGAAAGCCGTCCGATAAACTGCTTCTGATAGAGCGTCGTAAGATTCGAGATTATAAGGGCGCGGTAAAGCTGCTCCTCGCTGCTGTGAAGCTCCTCGGCGTAGGCTATTACGGGAAGCGAAGCGCACATACCCTGATTGCCGCTGCCCGAATTGATTATGACAGGAAGCTCGCAGCCCCCCATTCTCGCGTCGCTTCCCGCAGCCGCAAGCGCCTTCGCGCGGTTTTCGGGCGAGTCTCCGTAGGTGTCTAAAAGCACCCTGCCGATAGCCGCGCCGTATCCTCCCTTCAGCCCCTCCTTCGCGATCGCGTAATTGTAATCTATCTGCCTTTGAAGCACAGCCCTCACATCGTCAAGGTCGGCGCACATGGCGAAATCATAGATTTCCTTCATCTCAAGCCCATAGCCCTCGTCGTTGTCAAGCTCCTCCTCCACCTTTAAAACACTTTCTCCGTCCTTTTCAACGAGCACGATATTCTCATGAGTCTTGCGTATCCTTACCTTGCTCTGACCGTTCTGTGACAAAAGCTCCACCGCAAGGTCCAGCGCGCAGCTGCCGTTCATGCGGTAAATCTCAAAAGGAACCTCCGCAAGAAGCCTTTTCATCTCTTCGATTCCTTCTCCGTCAACCTCGGAGATCACCTCAAGCTTAAGCTCAGAACGCCCTGCCGCGATCCCTATCGCAGCCGCGGCCGCTATACCCTTCTGTCCCCCAGTGTTGGGAACCGTAACGCTTTTTACGTTCTTGATGACGTTTCCGCTCGCATAGATCCTGACCGTGCGCACGTCCCCGTCAAGCACCTTTTTGGCGTACGCAGCCGCATAAGCGACCGCGATAGGCTCGGTACAGCCCATGGCAGGCACAAGCTCGCTTTCAAGAATCTTTATGTATCTTTTATATTTTTCATCTTCCTGTTTCATATTTACCCCTGCAATTACAAGATATTTTCCGTTATGTCAAAAAGAGCGCCGTTCTTATCAAGCATCTCGCCTCCGCCCAGAACGACCGCATCGGCGTCCTTGATAAATTCCTCAATAAGCGGCGCAAGTCCGCGGATATCCTCAAGCGAAGTGTCTATCACCTGTCTGCGGATCCTGAGAAGCTCGTCATGCGTGATCCCGCTCATGTCAAGACGCAGTCTCGACATGCCCTCGCCCTCCTGAGAAAGCGGCGTGTCAAGCTTGTTCATAGTTCCCGCTATGTACTGTCTGAGCTGCCTGTCCGTGATGTCAAGCGTCCTCACATATTCGGGAATTTTTTTATACGCCTCAAGGGTTTCCCTAATGTGCGGGTCCCTGTATGAAGAAAGTGCCGCCGCTCCCGTATACATAAAATCCGAGGAAGCGCCGTAAGCTCCTCCAAGCACCCTTATAGCGCTCCACAAATAATCGCAGTTGAGAATATGCTCAAGCACAAGAATATGTCCCCTGCGCTTTACAGCCTCATCTCCCAGCCGTCCGCACAGCGCCACATACTGCACCTGCGAAGGAATTATATACGCGATACTGCCTTTGCGTTTTACCTCTATATCATACCTTTCATTATGCTTTTCAGGATTTTGCCCGCCCAGTTCGTTTCCGAGCCTCTCAAGCATCTCCTTTATCCGGTCAAAAGAGCCTTTTTCACCGATATACATAAACCTGCAGTTTTCGCGTGACGTAAGCAGCTCCATCGCCTCGCTTATGCACTCCGAGATCTCGTCGAACCTGCTGTCAAAATCCTTTATAAGCCCGTCAAGGAAACGGTAAAATTCATGTCCCTGAAGCTTTTCGTAGTACGCCGCGGCCTTTGAAAATCCGCTTCTCCCTATACCTGCCGCAACCGACGACGAACCCTCGCTATATTGCCCGACATATACGGATTTAAGCTGCAAAAGCAGGTCGTATATGTAATCGCCGTCCGAGAAATCCGTTTTCTTCAGTATCTCCAGATTAAGAGCGCACACCATTTCCATCTCGTCATAGAAAAAACTGCTGTGCTGGACCATCATCGGAACCACCGGCTTTCCGTGAGCGCTGCCGTCAGTAACGTCTATAAAATCAAATATTCCTCCCGTGTGAAGGTCTATAAGCTTTGTAAGCTCACCGTATGAATAATTCTCAGTGTCAAGCACTGCGAGCAGCTCGACTATAATGCGCGCATACGGCATAAGCCTTTCGGGAAGCGCTCTTATATCCATACATATATTGAGATAGCCTATTCCATTGGTATCCCTCGGCTGAAGCATAAGCGGTATTCCCGCCGCCTCCGTATTTATAGTAGGCACGTCCTCCTTGTCCGCGCACAGATCGGATTTTTCAAGCACCGGGATCACGTTGCGCAGTTCATCGCCGTCATCTTTGTTCCTGTACCCGTCAAGCCTTTCAAGTCCTGTTTCCACCGCCTCCTTGTCCGCCGCCTCATAATTACGCGCCGTCTTTTTTACGATAAGTTCATCGGTCCGCGCAAGTCCGTCCGGGTCCGGCTTCATAAGCACGACCGCCTTGTGAGGGTTGTCAAGAATTTTTTCCCTTATAAAATTCTCAAAATAATCCGTATCTATATAGCTTTTGACTTTTTGGATCGCCTGTCCGAGAGTTATGCGGCCGATAGGGTCCTCCTCTTTGTAAATCAACTTTTCGAGCAGCATATCGGAGTAAACCAGTCCCTTGGGCGAGCCGGTGAAATCGTCCTCCCTGTAATTGAATTCAATGCTCTGCATTGACGCCCTTAACATGTCCTTGTCGATACCGTTATCGGCGACCTGTCTGAGAGTATCCTCTATCGTCCCGACAAAAGCCTCCGTATCCTGCTCGCCGCAATATGAGCATTGAAGCATATAGTATGGCTGTCTTACATGTCCGTCCATAAGCGAGTCAAAATCCTCGCCTATCCCGCTCTCCATAAACGCTTCTCTCAGGTACGCCCCCGGCGCGGAGCAAAGCGCGTAGTCAAGCATCTGCATAACCACGGTATCCTCAGCGCTGTGACCGTCAGCGACAACAGCGGAATACGAAAGAAACGCCCCTTTATCCGACGCGCTCATATCGGAGACCGGATATGTGCATTCGGCATAAACTCTTTCGGCAGGCTTCTCCTGCTTCGGCATCACAAGTTCAATATCCCGATACTCATATTTATCGAAATACTTGTCCGCGAGATACGCAAGTCTTTCCTCAACGTCTATCTTTCCGTAAAAAATAATTATACAGTTTGAAGGATGATAATGCTCTCGATAATACTCTTTAAGCTCCTCATATGATAAGTCGATTATATCTTCTGGAAGCCCGCCCGACACATAGCGGTAAGGCGTATCGCCGAAAAGCGCTCTCTTTACCGCGTTTCCCATTATGAAATCGGTCGATGCGGTCATTCCCTTCATCTCGTTGAGGACCACGCCGCTCGCAAAAACGCCGCCGTTTTCGTCAGACTCGTAATGCCAGCCCTCCTGTAAAAAGATCTCCTCCTTTTCGCGCATAAGCGGATTAAAGACCGCGTCGAGATATACGTCCGTGAGATTGTCAAAATCCTTAGCATTAGTGCCGGACACAGGAAAAGCCGTCATCTCGTCATATGTCATGGCGTTCAGAAAAGTATACATCGAGCCTTTCATGAGCTCGACAAAAGGGTCCTTAAGCGGATAATTCTTTGAGCCGCAGAAAACGGAATGCTCTATGATATGAGGAATTCCCTTGCTGTTTTCGGGCAGCGTCCTGAACACTATGTTCATCGACCTGTGAGTATCTTCATTCGCCATGAAAACGACCTTCGCCTTGGTGCGGTCATGCTCGTATATCAGACATTTTCCTTTAATGTCAGCCACCTCGGCGCTGTCGGTCAGCGTATATCCATTTATCATTTCTGCTCTCCCTCTTTAGCTTTGCTCTGCTCCGCAAGATACGCAATCGCGGCGTGAGCGGCAATATTGCCCTCGCCGACCGCCTTTGTTATCTGATAGGGTCTGCCCGTGCAGTCTCCCGCCGCAAAGCAGCCCTTTACGCTCGACGCCATATTCCTGTCAACGACTATATGTCCGTCCTCCATTTTAAGTCCCCTCAGAAGTATATCCGCGGACACGGACTGTTTAAGGAAAAACACTCCGTCCAGCTCAAGTTTTTCCCCGTTTTTAAGAGTAACGCCCTCAACGCGGTCCGTCCCGTCAATTCCGGCGATGACTGTTTCGGGTCTTTCTATATTTTCTTTCGTAAACTCACTTTTAAACAGGGGGAAATAATACACTTTCCCGGCAAGTCCGCACAGGTAATCGACTTCCTCCTCCATATTGGCGTTGTCGCAGACCACCGCTATTTTTTTGCCTTTATAAAGCCTGCCGTCGCAGGTGGCGCAGTAGCTCACGCCCCTGCCCAGAAGCTCGCGCTCTCCGGGAATCGCTTTCACCGCCTCAACGCCCGTGGCTATTATCACCGACGTCGCTTCGTATTCTGTCTGGTCCGCCATTATGAGAAAATATTTTCCCATATTGTATATGCCGGTTATCTGCTCCTGCGTTATCGCAATCTCAAGGTCCTCTAGCTGCTTACGGAAATGCCCGTTAAGCTCCGGTCCGGTAACGCCGCCTATTCCGGGATAATTCTCGATGCGCTCCGAGCACCCCACCTTTGCGCTGAGCTTGTCAGTTCCGAACAGCGTAAAGCTCTTATTGCGGATCTTGGCGTTTATCGCCGCCGAAATTCCCGCCGGTCCCGTACCTATAATAGCTATGTCAACTCTTTCCATTTTCTGCACACCTCCGTAAATGTAAATTTATTCTAGCATAATAAACAAACCGCCGCAAGGACATCAGACGCCGTAATCCCGACAGTCTGCGGTGTTTATACGCGCTCTTTTATCTCTATAGCGTCGGAAACATAATCGACGAGCGTGCCCCACGCGTCGCCCTCCATGTCCTCAAAGCCCGTGCTTGTATCTTCAATTCCTTTAAGACCGCAGTAAATAAGATGGAGCTGTATCTCCTGCTTTATCATCTTACGGAGCCAGACTTCAAATTCGCTGAAGTTAGATACGCTTTCATCGAACATACGGTAATCGTCGGCGGGCATCGTCTCAAGCGTCATTCCCGGTCTTTCATGGGCAAGATCTTTTCTCATATCGGCAAGATACGCCTCGAACTCCCGCTCAATCTCCTCATCGTCATAGCTCCACTCGCTTTTATCAATGATTTCTGTCATAAGGTCGTCGGTATACCTGACCCATATATCGTCGCCCAGCCTCTTTACGGTTTTTTTGTGGATCCAGTCAAGAAACTGGGATACGGTGCTTATTTCGGGATGCTCGTCTTCTGTCTCCTCCATTATTCCGGCTACGATCTCCTCCGTGAGCTCGGGAAGCACGCGCCTTGTCACATCTTTAACGAATATACGGACCTTAACGCCGTCCGCCTCAGCGTCAAATTCCGCACCCGCCGCCTTTCCGACAAGCGCCTCCTCTATTTCCCCGCTGTAAAGGTTCTTTCCGACATTTATTCCGAGTTTCTTACGGTTGTACTTCGGCAGTCCGCCCTCGATGTCTATAATCGCTATATCGCCTTTTTCAATGACATCGGGACGGATAGTTTTTTTATACTTGGCGAGCATATGCGACATTTCCTTCTTTTCCTCTTCGCGTATGCTTTCCGCTTCGATATATGCCTCTTCGGGAAGCTTTGTCTGTTTATAATCATACATTTTAAGTAATTTGCTTTTCATAATTATTTTCTCCTCCTTCCGGCTCAAAAGAAAAATTTTGCCCGGTACTTTTATTAAATAAATACTCCCTGCACAATACCTCGGCATCATGCAAGGAGCAGCTTTAAGCTTTAATTTGTAAAATGCCGATCAATGCGTTCCTTTAGAATTCGGGAGTAAGATCAAACTCTTTGATGAAAGCCTCATACGCGGCATCCATCTTATCATACTCCGCATTGTCCGCGCAGAGAGTATAACTGAACGCGAAATTGCCTACAAGGTGATCAACAGGAAATGAGCCGAAATCCTCAGGAGTCGTCTTATTGTCCTTGATGTAATTATAGACCTCGTCCCTGTTGCTCTGCTTTGAATCCGGATTGAACCACATTATCATAACGCACGCCGAACCGGTGTCCTCATCAAAATAGCTTACATTCGCGTCCAGTCCGGTTCCCTCAACATACTCGTCCTTCTGAACATAGTACCAGTCCACCTTTGAAAATGTTCCGTTGTCAACGAAATACTGTCCGATATCATCGCCGTTCCAGTCGGCAAAATCCTTGTTCTTCCAATCTCCGGCAGTAACTCCGTCGTCTTTGGTCTCTCCGTCTTTGGTTTCTCCGTCTTCGGTTTCTCCGTCTTTGGTTTCGTCAGTACCGGCAGCGGTAGTTTTGTCCTCCTCAGCTTTCGTTGATTCGCCCCCTGCCGCTGTTGTAGCGTCCTCTTTCTTGCTGCTTGAAGACGAATCTGTTCCGCATCCCGTGAGGACCGTTCCAAGCACCATGATCGCTGCCATCATAACTACGATTAATTTCTTTTTCATAACTTCTCTCCTTTGCATGATTAATTGTATAAAAGCTCTGATATTTTCTGACGAATTTCGTCGGCGTCAGCCGCTCCCGGTCCGTGGCAGACCGTTTCCCCGTTCTTAAGATAATAAAGGTCGGGAATACCGTTTACCTTATATTCCTCCGAGGTCTTGGGGCAGTCGTCAACATCCACCTTGATTATATTCAAAAACGGCATTTCGTCGTCAATATCCTCCAGAATCCTTCCGAGCGCCTTGCACGGCATACACCATGTCGCGGTAAAATCCACCAGCGTAACCTCGTCCTCCATAATCAGATCCCTGTAATTATCATCTGTCGCGTATCTTATCATCTCTTAGTCCTCCTTTTCAATGAATATGATTTTTTCTTTTATATAGTTATAAAATACTTCCCATGCGGTCTCCTCAATTTCCTCAAACGGAAGGCTGTCGAAATCCTTTCCGTCAAGCTGACAGCTTATCGCCTTTGACACAACCGACTGTCTGAACATCTCCGCGAGCGCCTTTTTAAGCTCCTCCTTATTGCTCACTTCATATCCGAAGCCGGAATACGAAACTCTGTACGCCTCCTCCGACATAGTGTCAAGGCTTCTGCCCTCCTCCTTAAGCTCCTCCTCAAGAGATTCAAGCGCCTCGCCGACCAAGACGGCGATTTCTTCCTCATCGTATTCGACCTCGCTCCTCGCGGTGACCTCACGCATAAGCCTCTCGCTCTCGTCGCGCAGCCGCTCATCGCAGAGAACTTCAAAAACATCGTCATGGAGAGCGGGCATATACTGTTCAACCGTCTTTATATCCGGCTCATTGTATTCCTCGCGCATCATTCCCTCTGCTACGATCTCATCTGTTAGCTTGGGATATATGCTGCGTCTTGATTCAAGCACCTTTACCTCAACAACTTCCTCTCCCGACTTCAATACCTCCGTCTCACCGACTTTAAGACCGATAAGCTGCGCTTCAAAATCAGCGTCGAAAAGCCCGCTTCCGACGTTAAGTTTAAGTTTCTCCCTGTTGAACCTAGGCTTTTCGCTTTTTAAGCTCAAGGTCACTACGTCGCCTTTTTCAATCGAACCGACTTCTTCGATCCTCTTGAATTTTTTGCACAGGGTACTTATCTCCCTGTCCATACGCCTTTTTACGCCTTCAATATAAACTGTTTCGGGCAGTTCTACCTGTCTGTAATCATAAAGCTTTTTTATCTTTGATCTCATGCCGCACCTCCATTCATAAGTCTGTTGTATGTAACGCTGTTTTTCTTAACCTCCTCCGGACTGCCCTGCGCTTCAACCGAGCCGTCCTTCAAAACAATTATATGGTCGGCTTTTCTGACCATATTCATATCATGGGTGATCATTACCGTTGTCCTGCCCTCCATAAGTCTAAGCAGCGCCCTCGTGACCTCCTCCTTCGCGTATATATCCATATTGCTGGTAGCCTCGTCAAGCAGCAGGTACGAAGGATCGACCATTATGGAGCGTGCGATCGCTATTCTCTGTCTCTGTCCGGCAGAAAGCCTGCTTCCGTCGTCTCCAACTATAAAATCAAGACCCTCCGGCATAGAGTTTATAAATTCGTACGCTCCCGCCTGAGCCGCAGCCGCCATTATCTCCTCATCGCTTACCTCTCGCTCGACTCCGTAAGCTATGTTCTCGCGTATCGTACCGTCGAAAAGCTGTGCGTTCTGGAGCACATATCCGATGCTCTTGCGCCATTCGTCAATATTTATTCTGCTTACGTCGGTATCGCCGAAGCTTATCATGCCCTCGTTTGGCTCATAAAAACGTTCTATCAGCTTGAAAAGAGTGGTTTTTCCGCTTCCGTTCTCCCCGACCACCGCCGTTATTTTTCCCATAGGTATCGTAAAGGAGACCTTGTCGAGTATGTTTCTTTCATCGTAAGCAAAGCTTATGTTTTCAAAGGTAATATCGCTGTCCGGACAGTCCATTCCCCTTTCTCTCTTATAGACCTCATCCTTGCCGTCAACCATTTGTCCGACATAGAACATCGTTCCGTTCGCGCGCATAAAATCCGTGTATATCGACGGAAGTATGCTCACCGCCCCGTACGCCACAAGCATAAGATTGTAGAAGGTATTCAGCTCCTCTATCGTAATTGCTCCGCTGCGCACGTTTGCCGCGCCGAGAGTGAATATTATTATCGCGATTATCGACGTTATTGAGCCTGACACAAAGGTCGAGAAAATGCCTAGCGCCGCAGCGTACAGATCTCCCTTGTACATGATGTCAACTGCCTTTTTGCCGAGCTTAAGCTCTATATCCTGAGCGTTAAGCTGCTTGATATTGAGCAGCGAACCCGTATGCTCCGCAAAAAACGACATTGTGCCCGAATATGACTTTCGCAGCCTTCTCTGGCTCAGAAAAGACAGCTTTCCCTCAAGCCATGTGCTTAGTATCACATATCCCGTGACCGGAAAAATAATCCAGCTGAGTGTCGAATTAAGCTTGCTCATCTCCGACATCGTCATAAAAGCGGTTACTATTCCCGTTATGAAACCGATAACCGAGGTTATAAGCTGATTTACATACTCCGTATCGGAGGTGACATGCGAGATAAGCTCCGAGGCGCCCTCCTGCTCGTACTTCTTGACAGGCATACGGATGATCTTGTGCAGAAGCTTATTCTGGAGGCGCTTTATGACGATATTATCCGCATACAGCGTCGGTATGGCGCTTACAAAAGTTATCGCCACGTTCAGCATAACAAAGAGAACATATTTCCCGACCGTATCATTGCCGATTATGTTTCCCGTCTGCATCTTGCTCAGATACGGCATATACAGCAGCGCGACCTTTGTTGACACGATTCCGAGTACAAACTCAATTATGTAGAGATGGAAGGGCAATCTCATGCTTCCGTATATTTTAAGAGTCCTTTTCCACATTCCCTTCGTATTTTCTTTGGTTTCATTATTCTTCATATGCATCATCTCCCTTCATAAAATCCTGAAGAAAGACGCTTTCTTCCAGCACTTTATCAAATTCACCGCAAGCGGCAGCCGCGCCGTTCTCAAGCACTACTGCATCCTGCGCAAGCGGCATAAGGTGATTGGTATGCAATGATTATGACCGTTCTGTCCTTAACGATCTTCTCAAGCACGCTTCTGA
The DNA here is from genome assembly GCA_910577605.1 of uncultured Butyrivibrio sp. Classification (GTDB taxonomy): domain Bacteria; phylum Bacillota; class Clostridia; order Lachnospirales; family Lachnospiraceae; genus Eshraghiella. Next base: position 42,417 of record CAJTON010000014.1, on the reverse strand, counting down.
ATTCCGCGATCGAGATCGCGTCCATTGACGCGGTCGCCTCGTCAAGTATCAGATAGTGAGCGTCCGCAAGCAGCATCCTCGCCAGCGCTATCCTCTGCTTCTGTCCGCCGGAAAGCTTATTGCCGCGCTCTCCTATGTCAAGCTCAAGCCCCTTTCCCGACTGCTCTATAAATCCGGTAAGTCCCACCTTGTCAAGCGCCTCCGTTATCTCCCCGTCCGAAAGCTCCCTGTTTATTCCGAAGGTCACGTTTTCTCTTATGCTGCCCGAAAACAGCATGACATTCTGCGGTATCATTCCGAAACGCCGTCTGTAGGAATCCATGACATAATCGCTTATATTTTTTCCGCCTATCGTGATTGCGCCGCCGTCCACCTCATATATCCTGTCGATAAGGTTCACCACCGTGGATTTTCCGCACCCGCTCAAGCCGAGAAGCGCCGTTACCCTGCCTTCCTTAAATGTACAGTCAAACTCCGACAGCACTGTCTTGTCCTCACTGTATCCGAAGCTCACCTTCTCAAAGCATATATCGCC
>CAJTON010000014.1:20011-41872 GCA_910577605.1 uncultured Butyrivibrio sp. | reverse complement strand
CGGTAAGACCGTCAGCCGGAACTGTTCCGTCCTTCTCATTTTCATAGGACATTATTTCTCCGACGCGGGATATGATTCCCTGTATAGTTTTGGTGTTGTGCCAATACATGATAAGCGCGTCCACATGTCCCATAACCGTTCCCGAAAAAAGAAAAAACGCTATCCATGCTCTTTTGCTTATCGCGTCGTTTTTAAAAAGAAGCACTCCCACAAACACGATCAGAAGATTGCTTATAATTCCAAGAAGGCTTATTCCCATGCTCGACAGGTTACTTATCCATCCTGATTTTATATTGACGCGGTAAAGCCGTCCCGTAACGTCGTCACCGCGCGCCTCCTCCGCGCTTTCTCTCGCGAACGCCTTCATCATCGGTATCCTTTTTATAAGCTCTGAAATGCGTCCCGTAAGCACCGCCAGCGCTTTCGCGCCCGATTTGTTTACAGAATACTTTAATCTTCCGGTAATAAACGCGACCAGAATCGCAATCGGGATCGAGCAGAGCAGTGTCGCGGACAGTCTCCAGTCATACTGATATACTTTTCTCACGCAGGCAAAAATACTGTACGCCGCCGTCCCTATCGGGATAAGCACAAATGTAAGCGTGCTGCTCACACAGGTCGCGTTGCTCACGATTCGGCTTATCGCCTCCTCGGGATTCTCGTTATTGAAAAATTTCATGGGAATATGCAGAAGCTTGTTCCAGATCGAAAGCCTCGCGTTTCGGTCCGTCCGCGCCGTCAATATCTCCCTTAAGAGCACGGAAACGCTTCCCAGTACCATATTGATTATAAGCACGACGACAAGACTGGTGACGTTCCTTACACTGACGTCGCCGTCAAAAAGCTTCGCCGTATAATCCGTCTCGCTTACGCCCACATTTACAAGAAAAATCTCAGCAGCTATGTATATCAGCAGCCACACGATCGGCACTCTCGCCTTAAAAAGAAGTATTATATACCTTTTCCAGACTCCCTTTTCCTGCTTTACCCGTACGTCCTTTACCTGTTCTTCCATTTATCCACCGCTTTTCTCTAAGGTATCCATTTTTACTCTTATATTTTTTTTATAACAAAAAAACAAAAAACACAATAGAGCTTGTCTATTGTGTATCAAATCGTGTGAATTTTGCCGCGCCCTTTATAAGCTTCTTCCATTTTTTATTGATTAAGAGCATTTTTTACCACTAATTAAAATTTTTTGATATTATTTATTTATATCCTTGAGAATATTTTTGAAATACAAAAAACATTTGCAGATTTGAGGTGAAAACTTGATCTTTTTTACAAAAATTTACAAAAAGGAGGACATAATTAAAAATACCATATGGTAAGAAAACTAGATGCGAAACACATCGAAAGTATTCGCACTCTTAAGCGCAGGGAACGGAAAAAGTCATCCTTTGATGATAACGAACCTATAACCAAGAACTCGGATAGTAAAAACAGCGAACTAACCATTATTGAACCAAGCATCCGTAACAACCCGGATTCCGCAAATCGTAAATTGCGCGTAGGTGCTTATGTTAGAGTAAGCACTCAAGACGAAGCTCAGCAGGATAGCTTTACATCGCAAAAAATACACTTTCAAAGAGTTGTTGAGGAAAATCCCCGCTATGAACTGGTAAAAATATATGAAGATGAAGGAATTTCCGGCACTCAGGTTATAAACAGAAAGGGATTTCAAGAGATGGTCGCCGATGCAAAAGACGGAAAGCTTGACCTTATCATAACCAAAGACATAGCGCGTTTCGGGCGCAACGCTGCGGACATAACCGCTACCCTTCAGTTCCTTGACACGCTTACGCCGCCGATTCCAGTCTTTTTTGAAGCAACTAATCTTGATACCTCAGATGGGAAAAGTAAAATAATAATTTCGATACTAGCAGCACTTGCAGAATTGGAATCACAATTAAAAAGTGAAGCTATTAAAGCAGGTATTGCTTACAGAATGCGGGAAGGAACATACAAATTTGCTGTAAATAACACTCTTGGCTTTGAACGCAGTAAGCATGGGTACATAAAAATTGTAGAAGAGGAGGCTGAAATTGTAAAATATATCTATAATGAATTTATTGACGGTGCATCACCACACGAAATTGCGAACGCCCTAACAGAAAGCGGCATATCGTCTCCCATGGGTCTGCCCGTCTGGCGTTCGTCAACGGTTAAGAGCATTTTGTCTAACGAAAAATATTGCGGAGATGTCTTGTATCAGAAAACTTTCACTACAAGCTACATTACGCACAAATCAAAACGCAACAACGGCGTTTTGCGGCAATGGCATTGGACAAATCGTCACAAACCCATTATAGACAAACCGGATTGGGAAAAAGCGCAACTTATGCTTAAAAACAGCGCTTGGCGAAAAAACAGCCGAAAAATCCGTCCGGTAGAACACAAACTCTTTGTTATTTCCAGAATAAAGTCCGGTAAACTTGCAGGATTTTATCTTCTTGACCCTTCATGGAATAAAGACGAGAGGGAAACATTTCTTGAAGTAATAAAAGCTGAAATAAAAGAATTTTCACAAAAGGAGAACAAAAATTATGAAAGATTTTAAAAATATAACTTTTGAAATAATAGATATAAACGTAAACTCAGCACCGGATATTTTTATAAACAAAAATGGAATCACTTTTTCTAAACGAGTACTAGAGGACTTAAACTATCCCGCAAATGTACAATATTCCATATCTACCATTGACAAAGTTTTTGCTGTGCGTGCCTGCAAAAGCAATGAGAGCAAGATTGTACCTTTTTCCAAATCAAAGGTCGAACAGACAGGTGGCATATATACATCAAACAAAAATTTGGTCGATTCTGTAAAAGCATTGATGCCTGAGGGTTGTAGTCGCGAACAACGCTATAAGGTCACAGGTCACTTTGACGCTGACAACCGTATAATGTATTTTGACATGGAGGAAGCTGTAGAGGATAACTTCCGACAGGAAAAATAACTATAAAATTACAGCCGCAACAGACAGCATACGGCTTTTGCTGCGGCTGTATCTCATTTATTAAATAAGTGTTCAACTTCCTATATCCTGACCGCCCCGCCTATCTCCTTCACCGCGCGCCGCAGCTCGTCGTAATGCCCTCTGCTTATGGGTATGCCCGCCGCGCAGCCCCTCAGCCTCGCGTAGTACAAAAGCCGTCCCTCCTCATAGATAGCCTCTATTTTGTCAAGCGAAATGATATATGACTGATGACAGAGAAAAAAGCCGTAGCCCTCAAGCATATCCATAAGCTCGCCCATTGTATAGTAGGCTATCTGCACCTCGCCTTTACCGGTGACAAGCCAGTTCTTGCGCCCGCGCCGTTCAATGTAGCATATGTCCTTAGTGTCTATGAGGTTATAGCCCTTGATGCATTTGAACATTATTTTGCCGCTTTTAAAAGATTTCTTTCCGCTGCTTCTGTCAAGCACAAGGTCTATGGTACGGCGAAGCTTGTCCGGATTGATCGGTTTGGTCAGAAAATTAACGGGCTGAAAATCATAGCCGTCTATCGCGTAGGTCGAATGTCCGGTCAGAAATACGAACATTATCTTCGGATATTTATCCCTGAGCTTCGCGGCAATCTCAAATCCCGTTTCCTTCTCAAGCTCAATGTCGAGAAATACCAGCTCCGCGGAATTATTTTGGAGGTACTCAAAAAGCGCCTCCCCGCAGTCAAATTCCGCGGTGACATCTATTTCCTCATAATCCTTGAGCGCCGCAGCCGCAGCCCTTCTCGAATTAGCGTCATCGTCTACCAGAACCGTTTTTATCATCCGCAGTTTCTCCCTCTCCGTCAAAACTTATTTTATTGGGTATATTAACTATAAAGCTGACGACTCTGTCATCCATTTCCACATAGATACGTCCGTAATATTTCGCAAGCGCCCGCTTTATCATGCTCAGACCGATTCCGTCGTGGTTCTTTTTCGTAGTGTAATCCATATCGAAAGCGCGCGTTATCCGCTCTGAGTCACCGTCAAAAAGATTTGACACCGAGATCACCGTATTTCCGTGTCTTTTGAATACAAAAACCCTTATTCCGTATTCAAGCTCTTCCTTCGTGTTCACGGCGTCGATCGCGTTCTGTATGAGATTCCCGATTATTTTATTGCATTCAAAGGAATTACAGGTGATATTTTTCATATCGTACTTAATATCGTACTCTATGTCAGTCCCTTTCAACCTTGCGGCTTTGCGCATATTGTAAAGCATCGAACCGATCACCGCGTCGTATACCGGCATAATGTCGTTGACCGCCGACGCCTCCTGAACCATATCCTCCACATAGCTTTTGCAGTTGCCGTAATCCTCATTCTCTATCATTCCCACGATCGTATGAAGATGTATGTTAAAATCGTGGCGCTGCGAGCGGATGGTATTCATGTAGTCCCTCGCCTCCTTCTGCCACCGCGCCATGCTCTCATTCTCATACATAACGCGGCGTATGCGCCCCAGCTGCCTTTGAAGCGCGATTATCACCGTATCCGTTATAAAAAAAATAGCGAGCGCCGCTATTGATCCCGAATGTGAAAACGGATACGCGATAAACGTTACAGCCATTTCCAACATAAGCCCGGCAAGAGGCATAAGCGCAAGTCCTAGATACGCTGCTCTGTTCTCATAGTAAATATCGGAAAACCATTCCGACCTCCCAATCTTTTCCTCATATACAAGAGCATACAGCAGGCTCGCCGCAAGCACAAGTCCCAGGAAACCGTACATCCACATATCACGGGTACAAAGCTCCATAGGCACAAGCACCGCGTCCACGCAAAAGCATATGACCGCAGCGGGGAACGCCGTGCGCAGTCTTCCCCTTACTGTCTCCGCCGCCAAAAGCGCAATGTTCCCCGCCGCAGCAGCCGCGTATGCCGCCCGGCTTAGCCCGCAGACCGCCGCAGCCGCATATACCGCCATACCAGCCGACCATGCGATAATATGATTAAGGATACTTACTTTACCCGCGCCCGCATACATGACTGCAAAATAATGCGAGCCTCCCAGCAGAAGCGCCGTAAACAAAACCTGCCAAACCATAGTAAACTCCGATGCACACTTAAAACCTGATATGAATATCTTATACATAATACCGTTTTTTTTCAAGTTTTTGCTTTAAAAAGATTATTGACAAAAGAAGGCAAAAAGCATAGGCTTATCCTGCGGCATGAATGGGAATAATTATTTCTGAATCATAAAAGATAAGGAAATCAGTGCGATGTATTTCATATGGCTTTCATTGTTTTTATTCGTAATCATCTTTATATGCTTGAAAATATACGGCGCGATCCGGTATTTCGGCAGAAATCTGCCCGTTAAACTCCGTATTCCGATAACGGCAGCAGTCTGCGTACTCTATACTGCATCCGTCATTACTGTCGGATTCGGCGTATATTTTATTATATTGATGCACCTGGCTTCATTTCTTCTCTTGTCCGACATCTTTTTTTTAATAGTAAAAAATATCCGCAAAGACAGGAAATTGCCGCGTTTCTGGGAGAGCGCGCACCGAAGCGGTCTTGTCGGCGTGTTTTTTGCCGCGCTTATGCTTGGCTACGGATATTTCAATATGTTCCATATCGTCCGCACCGAATATACTGTTTTCACCGAAAAAAATATACGGGAGGAGGGCTACACCATCGTTTTCATATCGGACCTGCACTACGGAATCTCGCTTGACCGAGGACAGCTTGAGAAAGTATGCGCATCCATAGGCGAAGAAGCCCCCGATATTGTCGTGCTATGCGGCGACATCATAGATGAACGCACCACCCTCGCGGAGATGCACGAGGCATTTGACGTACTAGGAAAAACCCCCAACCGATACGGCGTATTTTATGTGTACGGCAACCACGACAAAAGGTTCCGCACCGCCAAATATACCGAAGAACAGCTTACCGACGCGGTTACACAGTCGGGAATACAGATACTTGACGATTCCGTCCTCGAAATCAACGGTGAGCTTACGCTTATAGGACGCGCTGACAGGGGCTACGGCGAAATCGGAAGAAAATCTGTCGCCGCGCTTGTTGACGGTCTGAACCCCGCAAGCGAATGGGTAGTGCTCGACCATCAGCCCGCCGAATACGACGAAGTCGAAAAAAACGGCGGCGATCTTATCCTTTCCGGTCACACCCACGCCGGGCAGCTTTGGCCCACGGGCATTTTCGCCGAGCTTCTCCGTCTTGACGAGATGAATTACGGCTGCAAAAAGCAGGGAAACCTAAACGCCATCGTATCCTCCGGCATCGCCGGATGGGGCTACCCTCTACGCACCGAAAAGCACTCGGAGTATGTAGTCGTGTATTTAAAGAATGCCTGAGCGATCAGCTATGCCAGTAATCCATAAAGTCCTTTGTAAGATACTGTTTTATCTCTTTCGGACAGTTATCGGAGATATAGTCGTACCATAAACTGCCTCCCGCCGCATATTCCTCCGCAATAAATGCGAAAAAGCCGGACTTTATGCTTGAGGACGTAAAATATTCCCCGCTCTCGACATCTCGGAGCTTTTTCATCACATCGTCGAGCACTAGCTCCTTCATCCGATCGTCCATCTGAGAAAAAGCAAGGTTGCTCGCGAGAAGTATTTCATCAAATATAATCTGATACACCGTATATCTTTCTACGCTTCCGGAATCGCCCTCACCCACAAGATAATTTCTTTTATAATAATCCTGCCGGACCGCGCTTGCCATATCGCTTCGCCAAAGAAGTTCGTTTACCGCGCCGATGTTTGCGCTGGCTATGTTTACATAATCAGACGGAAAATTAAAAGTCTCAGCCTCTGTCGCCCCCGAAGTGAGCCATCCACCGCACACCACCTCGAGAATATCCTTAGTCTGCGCCTTTTTAAGAACTTCCTCAGGCATATCCAGACTAGCTAATACATTTACATATTTATCCATTCTGTACCTGTACTCGTCATACGGAAACAAAAGCTTCCCTTCCTCGTCCATCCACTCCTTCGCAGAATAAAACGGCTCGTATCCGTATACATCCTTAAGTCCTTTATATTCTTTAAACAAAACAGACTGCGGCTTCGCACGCGTAAAATCCGTCTCGTTCTCCGTTTCTATCGGCTCCTTCTGTATGCTTGTGCTGCTCGATTTGGTTCCGCAGCCGACAAAAAGAAGCGGCATAACAATAATTAAGGGCGGGATAATTTTGCTAAATTTCATTTAAATCACTCTCCTTGATTATTTAGGGCGATAAACTGTAAGATGGCAGCTCGTTTGACGCAAATGCTTACCGATGCGCCGATGACAAGCGCAATAACTTTAAAAATCCGTTTTTTCATGTTTTCCTCTTTTTCCTATTACTTCATGTAATATTGTACTTATCACATATCACGTTATTTTCATATTTTTACATGTATTATATAACAATTTATGTTCCTTTGCTATACAAATTTACAAAGTATCAATTTCATGTCTTGCCTTAATCAGTTTTTCGGTTTATACTGAGTTTCAGATATTTTTACAGTCCCCTGCGGGATCCCCTTATGCGCCAAAATACGGTGCGAAATAATCATAGGAGAATTTACATAGATGAACAAAACGGAAATTGCTGAGATAAAGAAATTATTTAAGAACGAAAAATGCTGCATTTCAAGAATTTGCGGGTGCTATGTGGACGGAAATAAAAATAAAGTGACCTCTTTTAAGGAAGCTTTTCTGTCGATGCCCGACGAGGAAATTTTCAAATATTTTACTATTTTCCGCGCTTCACTCTCCGGAACGATCGGCAAAAATCTCATAAATATGGAATTTCCTCTTGAAGCGGAAAGCGAGGGCGGCGCTCAGGATTTTCTTCTGAGGATTAGAGACAGCCACCTTGAAGACGATGCGCTTCTGGAGATTTTTTACAACAAGGTAATCGACAATTACTCTTACGGAGAAAATTACTTGATCCTTCTCATAGACGCTGCGTATGATGTTCCCGGAAAAGCCTCCGACGGCTTTGATATGGACGACTCCTCCGACTATGTTTACGAGCATATACTTTGCAGCATTTGTCCCGTAAAGCTGTCAAAAGAAGGACTTTGCTACAACTCTGCCACCAACTCCATACAGAACCGCGTCCGCGACTGGCTTGTGGAAGCTCCCGAACACGCCTTTCTTTTTCCCGCATTCAACGAGCGAAACAGCGATATTCACGGACTGCTTTTCTATACGCGCAACGCGGAAAATCTTCAGCCGGATTTTGCGGAGGGGCTGCTCGGATGCGCGGTTCCCATGACCAGCAAAAGCCAGAAGGAAACCTTCACCGAAATTATTTCCGAGACTTTGGGCGACGACTGCCGCTTTGAAACGGTAAAAACAATACACGAAAACCTTAATAATTTTGTTGAGGAGAGAAAAGAACTTCCCGACCCCGTTATTTTGGACAAAGCCGACGTAAAGCGCGCGCTTGAGGCAAGCGGCGCCAAATCCGAGCAAATCGAGCAGTTTGAAGCAAATTATGACGAAGCCGCCGGAAGCCGCGCAAGCTTTGCCGCCTCCAACATTATCAACCCGCGCGCCTTTGAAATCAAGTCCCCAGACGTAGTCATCAAAGTTTCGTCCGGCCGCACCGACCTCGTGGAGACTCGCGAAATCGACGGGCGCACGTTCCTTTTGATAGAGCTTACGGACAACGTTGAAGTTAACGGGATAAATGTCAAGCCGCTGTAAGGAAAATAAGTTTTGCATTATGTTTTAGATAAAAAGTAGAAGCTCCGTGAGTTTAGAGCTTCTACTTTTTATCATTTTATTATAAATAAAACGTCAGCGTACCTAATTCTCTTCTCTAAATCAGTTCCACTCCCCATGCCTTTGCCGCAATCTGCCCCAGAGCAACACCCCCGTCTCCGGGCGGCACCTTTTCATTCCAAAATAATTCGAGTCCCGAATCCTTACATCTTGCCATAAGCTCCTCGCAAATAATCCTGTTCATAAATATGCCGCCGGATACAAGCAGACGACTGTTGCCGCAGAATACGGCAATATCCATGAGCATTTTGACAACCGCCATATGAAAACCGAGCGCGATCTCGTTCACGGAAACGCCGCGGCAAAGAGCGTCGGCAATGTTCTCAAGAAGTCCGTCGAATTTAATTTCGCCCGTTTCAAAATCCGTCTCGAAGCGCAGCGGATATGAAGCCTTTGCCGAGAGCGCCGCCGACTCAAGCCGCGTCGCGCACTCGCCCTCATAGCGGTTGCAGACGCATATTCCTAACATTGCGCTGACCGCGTCAAAGAGACGTCCCATACTTGATGTTCTGAACGTATTTATCCCGTTCGCAACCGCGCTTTTTATCAGCGCATGATCCGCGTCATTTCGTAAAAGCCCCGCCTTCAGGAGATAAGATTTGAGCAGAAGCGCCGCGTCGCGCGCGGCATTCTCACCTCCGGCAATGTCCGTGTATTGCAGGTGAAAACGCCGTTTTGCCCGCTTCCCGCTCACCGTGAAAACCTCGCCGCCCCATATGGTCCCGTCCGTTCCGAAGCCCGTCCCGTCCATGGCTATTCCCGTAAAATCGCCCGTTATCCCGTGCTCAGCAGCCACAGACATAATATGCGCAAGATGATGCTGTACGGTTTCGGGAGCCTCAAGAGCCATGTCATTTGCAAGCTTACCGGCTTCTTTTACGGAAAAATAAGACGGGTGAAGGTCACATATTATTTTTTTAGGCGCAAAAGAATAAATACTGCACATATGCCGTATACCCTCAAGGTACGCACTCCTGACGCCTTCGTCCGCCATATCCCCGAAATGCTGGCTCACGATCACGCGTCCGCCCCTCGCAAAGGCAAACGCCGACTTTAGATCGCCGCCCGCCGCCATAAGATCGTCGGCGTTCATTTCCGGCACGTCGATCGGCTCCGGCACATAGCCTCTCGCCCGTCTTATAAGCTGCGGTCTGCCGCATAGCACCCTTGCGACGGAATCGTCAAGAGGAGTCAGTATACTGCGGTCATGTGAAAGGATATCCATTCCGTTTTCTTTGCATATCTGCGCCGCTGCGCAGTCGTCCGTTATTATCGGTTCGCCTGATATGTTTCCGCTAGTCATTACCAAAGGATTACCGAAATTATTCATAAACATAAGCTGAACCGGATTGCAGGGAAGCATCGCACCGATCGTCGGAAGTCCGCCGCACACGGACGGCGCGAGGTCTTTTATTTTCTCAAGAAAGACTATCGGTCGTGCAGAAGATTTCAGAAGAGCCTCCTCCTCTTTGCTGACCGCGGCGTATTCTCTTATCTGCTTCAGACTTCCGAACATAACGGCAAAAGGCTTTGCATCACGCAGCTTTATCTGCCTCAGCCGCAAAACCGCCGCGTCATTTAAGGCGTCGCACGCAAAATGATAGCCGCCGATATCCTTGACCGCCGCGATTCTGCCCTCTGCAAGCGAAGCCGCAAGGCGGGGCAGCGCGTCTCGTTCCTCCCCGTTTAAAAAAATCTGCGGTCCGCAGTCATGACAGCCCAAAGTCTGGGCGTAGAAACGCCTGTCGCTCACGCTTTCGTATTCACGGGCGCATTCCGGGCACATCTTAAACGCTCTCATTACGGTATTGTTTCTGTCATAAGGAATCGAACCGCTTATACTGTATCTCGGTCCGCATACGGCGCAGCTTATAAAAGGGTGAAGATACCGCCTGTCGGACGGCTCAAAAAGTTCTTTTTCACACTCCGCGCAAGTCGCTATATCCGCCGGAATAAAAGGCAGTTCGCAAGCCCGTTCGTTTCCGCTGTCTATTATTTTGAAGCCGTCGAGATCCTCCTCCGGCAGAATTTCCGTTTCAAGACCCTCAATCACAGCCCCCTTCGGCAAAGACAAATAGAGGCGTTTTTTAAACGCCTCTAATGTATCGTTATCGCATATAAGTTGTATGCGGACAAGCCCTCCCTCATTGCGGACGGTCCCTTTAAGCGACATGGAATCCGCAAGCCGTTTCACATAAGGTCTGAAGCCTACGCCCTGAACAAGTCCGTACACGGTGATAGAATATGTCATTTCTGATCCTGCTTCATTTCAATGCATTTCTTGGGACATTTTGACGCGCACAGACCGCAGCCTACGCAGGCGTCCTTGTTAAGCTCCCACTTTTTTTCCGTGCGATCGACTAAGATCGCTCCCGCCGGACAGTTTTTCGCACACAGCGTACAGAAAACGCAGACAGAAGTATCCGCCTCGGGAATGCCTCCTGCCTCCTGCCGCTCAGTTTTTTCGCTTTCCTTTACGGGCTGCGTGACAGTATAAACCGTTTTCTCCGAAGACGGCTCGGCATAATGCCGCTCCATGGAAAGACATTTCTTAGGGCAGCTGTTCACACAAAGGGCGCACTGTACGCAGGACATCCTCTGAATCGACCATGTTTTTTTGTCGCGTTCAACAGTAATGGCGTCCGCGGGACATCTTTTCATGCAAAGACTGCACATAATGCAGTCGTCGATATCTATCGCTACCCTTCCTCTGTATCTTTCGGGATATTCACGTTCCACAAACGGATAATTACGCGTCACGGGTCTGGAAAAAAAATTCTTTAACGCCGTTCTGGTAAAATTCATCAAACTCATATTTATCCTACCTTTCCGTACAGCTGATGCAAGGATCGATAGTCAGTATGAGGATCGGAACGTCCGCATACTGGCAGCCCTGCAACGTCTTGATAAGCGCCTGAAGATTGGTAAACGTAGGAGTTCTTACCCTGACTCTTTCCAGATACATCGAGCCGTTGCCCCTCACATAGTAAATCGCCTCTCCTCTTGGCTGTTCGACTCTGTTGAACGCCTCTCCGTTCGGAGTGCCCTTTACCTGCACCGAAATCTCGCCATCGGGTATTTTTTGAACAGCCTGTCTTATTATGTCAAAAGACTGGAAAATTTCTTTTATGCGCACCTCGCATCTCGCGTAGCAGTCGCAGTCCTCGCTTGTGATTATCTCAAAATCCAGATCGCCGTAAGCCTCGTAACCGAGCTTTCTGGTGTCGATCGCGATTCCGCTCGCCCTCATCATGGGACCTACCGCGCCGAGACTGATAACGTCCTTCTGCGTAAGTATTCCCACGTCGCGAAGTCTTGAACCGACCGTGAAATCATTTAAAAACGTGCTTGTAAGCGCTTTTATGTCCTTTTCCATACCGTCAAAGGCATCGACAAAGGATCTAAGCATATCCTTATCCATGTCGCGCAGCACTCCGCCCACCTTATTGACAGAAAAAATAACGCGTCCTCCGGTGGATGCCTCAAACATATCAAGTATCTTCTCACGCATACGCCAGCTCTGCATAAAAAGGCTTTCAAAACCGAAAGCGTCCGCAAGAAGTCCGAGCCAGAGCAGGTGGCTGTGCAGCCTCGACATCTCCGCCCATATCGTCCTTAAATATTTTCCTCTCGCCGGAACCTCCGCGTCAAAAATCCTCTCAAGCGCTTCGCAATAACTCATTCCATGCATAAAACTGCATATTCCGCAGGTTCTCTCTATAACATACTGGTATTCGTTGAAATCTTTTTTCTCTATTAATTTTTCAAGGCCCCTGTGAACAAAGCCGACGGACGGGATCGCCTCGACGACCTTTTCGTCCTCAAGCACGAGGTCAAGATGTATAGGTTCGGGCAGTACCGGATGCTGCGGCCCAAAAGGAATCACACTTCTTTTTGCCATAACTCTAATCTGCTCCTTTCATTGATATTGCGCCGTTTTCCAGCGCATATTGGTATCCTCGCAGAGGGTTTCATTTGAACGGTGTTTCCTGCTCTATACGGAAGAACTTATCATGGTAATCAAGATTGATGTATTTTATTTTTACGCCGAAAAGCTCCGTCATTTCATTTTCATACAGCATCGCCGACGGAAAAATATCGCTTATGCTCGCTATTTCCGTGTCCTCATCGATCTTAACCTTATAATTGGTCATATGGTAATCTTTTATAAAAGAATACAAAAGCTCGTATCCGCCTTCGGTTCTCAGCGCGCATATCTGACCGAGCCTGTAACCGCCCCTCTTGTGCTCAAGCGTTCTGAGGGCAATATCCCCGTGTCCGATCTCACGCATATCGTACTGTTCTCTCATGTCGTGCCTCCCTTGCTTCCGGCATCACGCCCCTTTTTCATTTCCTCATGCTTCTTCTGAAGCAGGTCAAGCGCCTTTACAACGCCGTCGATAATGGATTCCGGACGCGCCGCGCAGCCCGGAACATAAATATCGACTGGGATAACGTTATCCACACCACCAATTATATTGTAGCAATCCTTAAAAACTCCGCCAGTGCAGGCGCAGATCCCTACCGCGACAACCACTTTGGGATTGGGCATCTGCGAATAGATCTGCTCCACAACAGCCTTGTTCTGAGTATTCACGCCTCCCGTTATGAGCAGTATATCCGCCTGCTTGGGATCGCCCGTATTGATTATTCCGAAACGTTCTATATCATATATGGGTGTAAGGCAAGCCAACACCTCTATATCGCATCCGTTGCAGCTAGACGCATCGTAATGCAGCAGCCACGGTGATTTTGAAATCTTTGCCATAGCCTTATCCTCCTACATAAAAAACTGTAATACAAGCAGATTGACTCCGCCGGCGACAAGCGTTATGGACCACGCCGTCTTGATCATTACATCCCATTTTACTCTCGCGCACACGTTGTCGATCAGTATCTCAAGGAAAAACACGACCGCGAGCCCCGCCGCCGCTATCGGTATGCACCATACGGAATCATATAAAAAGAACAGTGCGACGACTCCGTAAAGAAGTATATTTTCGTACCAGTGCGCCGCCTCTATCATTCCGTAAAGCCGACCCGACATATCTGTGCTTACGCCCATTACAAGCTCCTGATGAGCGTGGTGCGACGTACTGAGGTCGAAAGGCGACTTCCTGAATTTTATGGTAAGTATCGACACGAAACCTATAAATACTCCGGGGAGCTTTACTATTGCGGGCATATCCGAAAAAATGAATTTATGAACTTCAAAAGTTCCCGTAGCCATATAGAATCCCACAGCAACGATAAGCACCATAGGCTCATAAGCCAGCATCTGCAAAAGCTCTCTCTGCGCGCCCATCGTACTCACCGGAGAGTTAGTGCTGTCTCCCGCGAACACAAAAAACATAGCCGCGGTAGTAAGCGTAAGGAACACGAGCATAATATCGAAGCCTCCGAAAAACAAGGCCCCGGTAAGCACCATCGTCACAAGAAAACACCATACATACACATACTGCGTCTTGTTGACTATCATAGTTTCTTTGTTAAAAAGCTTTATTATATCGTAAAAAGGCTGCAAAACGGAAGGACCCTTCCTGCCCTGCATCCTGGCAGTTATCTTTCTGTCGATTCCCGCCGCAAGACCGCCTATAAACGGCGCGAAAATCAGATATGACGCTATTCCGGCTGCCGCCCATATTGTTCTTTCCATTACAGTACACCTCCTATCGCCAATACCATCCCGACAATAAGCCCCGCAGCCGCGATGATCGTGGCAGGCTTCATGAATTTGGTCGGTCCGAACATATCAAGAAGATACCAGTTGGCAAGATATGTGTCCTTTTCCTCCCCGAAGGAATCCACGAACTTCCTTCCGTCATCGTGGTTTACGCCCGACATATAAGCGGTGGTCATAGTAACCTTTGATTTTCTGGAGATGAGCCACGCTATTACCGGAACAATGAATATCGCTCCGACCATCATAGCCATTATCACCATGTCGGTGATACTGAGTACCTGCAATACCTCATAGTCGTACATGGCGTCAAGAAGAGGCTGCATAAACACTCTTGAAATCATCGGGTAAAACAAGACAAGACATACCATTATAACCGCGTGAGCCGCAAGGGAAAGCCACTGTCCCTTAGAGGTCGTATTTTTCTGCGTTTCCGTTTTCTCGGACCACGCCAGTATTTTTAACAGCCATTTCGTCCAGTAGAACATTGTCGTCGCGCTTCCGAACGCGAGCAAAAGCACGAGCAGTATATTTTTCGCGTCCACAAACGCCTTGAGCGCCGCCCATTTTGAGATAAGCATTCCGAAAGGAGCAAGGAACATTCCCGCAATTCCGATCGTGATAACTACGGCGTAGAACGGGTATCTTTTGATAAGCCCGTGCATATTTTCAACGTCCCTGCTTCCGGTCGCGTTCTCAACAGCGCCAACAGACTGGAACAAAAGCGATTTTGAAACTGCGTGGAACATCATAAGGAAGATCGCCGCCCATACCGTTTCGTCGTAACCTACTCCGGCGCACGCGGTGATAAGGCCGAGATTGGATACCGTCGAATAAGCGAGGATCTTTTTGCCGTCGCTGTGTATTATCGCCCTTATGCTGGCAATAAAGAAAGTAAAACCGCCAAGAAGCGCGACCGTGTAGCCCGCTACGCTTCCTTTAAGCGCCGGAGCAAGCCTTATAAGCAGATACACGCCCGCCTTTACCATAGTCGCGCTGTGCAGCAGCGCCGACGTAGGAGTGGGCGCTACCATCGCGCCCATAAGCCACCTTGAAAACGGCATCTGCGCGGATTTGGTAAGTCCGGCAAACGCGAGCAGCGTGAGCGGGACCGCGACAAGCTTGCTGCCGCTCTCCGTTATCTGGCTGAGATTTATAATGTTAAGCTCTATAACCGCGTACGCTATCGCTATAGCGAAAGCAAGACCGCCGAGAAGGTTCATCCACAAAGCCCTGAAAGAATTGTGTACCGCCTCGTCCGTCCGCGTATATCCTATAAGCAGGAAAGAGGATACGCTCGTGATCTCCCAGAAAAAATATATCCATATGAGATTGCTCGAAAATACAAGACCGAACATCGCTCCGAGGAATACAAACAGCATGGCGAAGAAAAACTTCCTTCTGTCTTTGTACTCCGTATGGTGATGATGATAATCGTTCATATATCCGACCGCGTATATGCAGATAAAAGAACCCACGATACCTATCATAAGCACCATGATCAGAGTAAGCCTGTCGCAGAAAATATGGTTCAGCTCAAACCCCTCAGTACGTCCGGAAAGCTCAAGCCATGCCATAAGTCCGGTCTGCGCAACGGATAAAAGCGCGGCGTAATATTTTTTGTACTTAATGGAAAGCCATATGATAAGACAAGTCAGAAGAGCCTCGACCACAAGCATTCCTCTGTCGATAATTTCGGTATGGGGCAGATGCGAAAGTCTCTCGCCGCGTATCAGGAAACCCACGGTAAACACGACAGCCGAAATCATTATGGCAAAAGCCGAAAAATACACCACTGCCTTTCTAATCTTATTGTCGCTGACACACGCAAGTACAGCCGCCACCGCAAACGGAAAAAGTATCAGAGCCACGATCATTTCCATAACAGATCCATCCTATCCTATAAAAAAATAATGATAAAAATGTTTTTCACACAGCTTTAAATATAATATTTCCGGCGATAATTGTCAATAATAATCGAACCCTGTTTTATCCGTTTCAGCCTTGTTTTCAGGCATTTTTTCTATTTTGCCATGTC
The DNA here is from genome assembly GCA_910577605.1 of uncultured Butyrivibrio sp. GTDB lineage: Bacteria > Bacillota > Clostridia > Lachnospirales > Lachnospiraceae > Eshraghiella. The sequence continues at coordinate 25,405 of CAJTON010000014.1, read as the reverse complement.
AGCAGGAAATCAAGCTGATTTCACCTGACATGATAACAGAAAAATCTTTGCGCGCACAGCGCGGCAGACACGAAGCGGCTGGATTTTTGAGTGTATTTTACTATAACACCGGCAGCCGTTCTGCATATGCTAATATGCGGGCGTTTTCAATATGCCCCGCAAAAATTTTAAAAGAAGATTTCGGAGGTCATCTGTATGAACACCACCTTAGGCCTGCTTATTCCTTTTGCCGGCACCACGCTTGGCGCCGCAATGGTATTTTTTATGCGCGGCCACCTGAACGAAAAAATAGAAAAAGCTCTTTTAGGCTTTGCCTCGGGAGTAATGATCGCCGCGTCAGTCTGGTCGCTCATAATTCCGGCAATCGAAATGTCCGAGGAGCGCGGAGGTCTGCCCTGGCTTCCGCCGGCAGTAGGCTTTATTCTCGGAATCGGCTTTCTGCTGCTGTTAGATACCGTCACGCCGCATCTGCATCTTGACAGCGCAAAACCGGAGGGTCCCAAAACCAATCTAAAAAAAACGACTATGCTTGTCCTCGCGGTCACTCTCCACAATATTCCCGAAGGAATGGCTGTCGGCGTCACCTTCGCCGGAGTTCTGGCGGGCAATTCAGGCATAACGATGGCGGGAGCCTTCGCTCTCTCAATAGGAATTGCTATACAGAATTTTCCCGAAGGCACGATAATCTCTATGCCGTTACGCAGTGAAGGAATGTCCCGCCCCAAAGCCTTTCTTATGGGAACGCTGTCGGGAATCGTGGAACCCATAAGCGCATTTATCACCATACTTTTAACGGGGATAGTAGTCCCCGCCCTCCCTTACCTTCTTTCCTTCGCGGCTGGAGCTATGATATATGTCGTGGCGGAAGAGCTTATTCCCGAAGCGCAGTCAGGAAAACATTCCAATATCGGCACTATAGGCGTAGCGGCTGGATTTGTCATAATGATGGTTCTCGATGTGGCTCTGGGCTGACATAGCGTACGGAATTTCTCTGCAAATATTGTATTAACAAAAGATAAATGCTATAATTTACATTATTAAAACCCAAGGAGGCAATACGCATATGAAAAAAATATTAAAATCGGCGGCGCTTGCCGTATTTGCAGTAATTTTGCTTTGCGGCTGCACCGTCACCAAAACCAAAGAATCCTCTCTGACCTTCAACGTAACGACAGGCGACCAGATAAAGGTTACTCTCAACCGCATCGACGGCTATAAAATGGACTCCAAGTCTCCGTTTACTGTGTCAAAGGACGACAAGGATATTATGACAGGGAGCTTTGTCACTAAGGATGGCTACGACCAGTATTACAATCTTGTCAGAGAGCTTGACAAAGAGGACGATTCTGACACAGAAATAATCAAAGAAGGCACAAAAGACAACAATTCGTACATTATGTATAAAGTCACTTCCGACGACAAAACGGAATACGATTTTATAATTATGATAGACGATTCCCAAACGGGAGTGCTTTTAGGCTGCCTTGAATCGGAAGATGCCGCAAAGAGCTGCTTTGAAGCGTTAAAATTTGAATGTGTAAAATAATATGTATTTTATATTAAGAAAATACAGTTAAATTAAAAGCATAAACCTGTTATAATTTACCGGAAGGGAAGAGGGCGTACGAAAAAACTTAATTTGGGAGTCCCTACTACTGACGGAGGTAATTTATGAAGAAAAAAATACTAAGCGTTATAGCAGCCACTCTGCTGGTTTTATCATTTTGCGTTCCCGTAAGCGCTGAGATCACAACGGATTATACCTATGCCGAAACGGAAGCATTCGATTTCTGCGTATTTAACATCTGGGGAAGCGTTGAAACGGGCGTAGACCCGATAGTTCCGACTATCGAGAAAATAACGATGACCATCACCGTATCAGATTTCAGCGGCGATCCGATCGAAGCAAAGCTTTACAGCCGCGAGCAGGTCACATGGAAAACATGGGCGACGGAGGCGCAGACCATATCGGGCGACGGAACCTACACGTTTGAGCTTGAAATGGGCGAAAATTCTTTTGCTGCCGAATCACTTGCAACTATCTACATAAAAGACGTAAGATGCACGATTCCGCCCGATGAGGATCCCGACGGCGAATCCCTTAAAGCGTCGGGCGTAACCTGTCATGTCGTGCTTGATTCCGTTGAATTCAACAAGGAAGGCGGCTCTGAGAGCGAAGAAACCACAGCCGCAGGCGGCGAAGACAATAAGGATTCCACCACTGCCGCATCGGATAATGCTCCGACCGCGGGAAACAGCGGCTCCTCCAATGAAGGCTCCGGCTCCGAATTTCCCATCGTCGGTGTTGTAATCGGAATTGCGGCAGGCGTTGCGCTTATCATTGCGATAGTCGTGATAGTTATTGTACAAAAGAAAAAGAAAAAATAAATTTTATCCCTCTCCCAAAATAAAATGCCATATCAGAGGAAAATCAGGCGATTGCAAAGCAAAGCTTGATTTCCTCCGACACGGCAGTAAAAATTTATCCCAAAAAGAAGAACCCGGAGCATACAGTCCGGGTTCTTTTCTTTATTTATTTGAATTTCACCTATCCTTTTTATCCCCGTACATTTCCTCCAGCTCCTTCATCCGCTTTTCCTGATTTCGCGCCGTTATCTTCTTCACCAGACCTAACAGGAAAACCGCCGTTTCCGACAGCAGAATCACGGCAAACGGGATCACCGCGTAGAAAACCGCAAAAACCATATATTCTATTCCGTTTAAATCAAGAGCAAACTCAGGACGCTGATAAACTATCCAATGGTTGTAATCTACGAGAAAACATATCGGAATCCCGAATAAGGCAGAAAAGCCTATCCACAGCCCCGCGCCGATAAGCATATTCTTCCACCATGAAAGAGAGCTTTTAGCCCATATTTTTTTCCTCAAAATAAGATATATGACCGATACGAGAGCCGGTCCCGCAAAAAACAGGACATACGCCAGATCCGAGCTGGTGGTCTCGTCAAGATAATCCGCAATCGTAAGGACTATCCACGCCGCTGTATGCACGGCTGCAGCAAAAATAACCGGACGTTTCATAATACACTCCTAATAAACTTTACTGTGTGATCTCCATCATAAGCCTGGGCACTATCTGCTTCTTGCGCGACACTACGCCCGGCAGCATGACCGCTCCGTCTTTAGGCGCAACGCCGAGCGCGTCCTCGACAAGCTGTTCCGCGCCTTCTCCCACGCACAAAAGCTCTGTGCAAGGCTGCATCATATCCGTCAGCATGAAAAACAGCATACCGACTCCCAAAGCTTTGTGCTGCTCCTTCATATACGCAAAGACCTTTTTCTTGACCTGCGAAAGTTCGTCGCTGTCCATGCAGGAAACCTGACCGATCCCGAAGGTAACGTCCCCGATAGAAAATTTTTTGTAATCTCCGGTAAAAAGCTCCCTTGCCGATTTCTCGCTGATATTGCTGCCCGCAAAAAACATCTCCTGCGCGTATTTTTTTATGTCTATCCCCGCGATTTTGGCAAGACTTTTGGCCGCTTCCCTGTCCTCCTCCGTACAAGTCGGAGAATTAAAAAGCAGAGTATCCGAAATAATGGCGGAGCACATGAGCTTTGCCGTCGTTTCGTCTATCTCTATGCCCTCGGATACATACATTCCGTAAATTATCGTCGCGGTACATCCTACCGGCTGATTGGTGAACATTACCGGAGCCATAGTTTCGATAACGCCCAAACGGTGATGATCTATTATCTCCGTTATCTCCGCCGCATGAACGCCCGCCACCGCCTGCTTCGCCTCATTGTGATCGACAAGAATCACCTTTTTCTTGGGCGCTCCGAGAAGGCTCCTTCGTGAGATCATTCCCACATAACTGCCGTGGCGGTCAAGCACCGGAAAATCCCTGTGTCTTTTCTCGGTCATGACTTTGCGGATATCGTCAACATAATCGTCAAGCCTGAACGAAACCAAAGAATCCTTTTTCATAACATAACCTATGGGAATGCTTTGATATATAAGCCTCGATACGGTAAAAGCGTCGTGCGGCGAACTTATTATGGTACAGCCGTTGTCCTGCGCGAGCTTCGATATCGTCATTGACACGGGAGCTTTTTCGCAGACGATTATGCAGCCCGCTCCCATCTCAATCGCGCAGAGCTGCGCCTCGTAACGGTTGCCGAGAATCACCACGTCCCCGGCTTCAATATTTTCCTCCATAATTTCCGGCGTAGCTACGGCGGTTATCACCTTACCCGACGCCGAGGTCTTGTGTTCGTCCGCGCACACTATGCGCCCGTCAAGGGTCTCGGCTATCTGTTTGTATGTCGTCTCGGAAAAAGCAAGGATGTGATTGTCGTACACATCCATATATGAGGTCGCTATATCGGTAATCGTAATCAGGCCCTCAAGCTTTTTGTTCTTCACGACCGGGAGGGTCACGACTCCCGCCTCATTCATCATATTCCATGCTTTTTTTATGGAGATCGAAGACTTGACGCTCTCCGTCGCCCGGATCTGAAGATCGCTCACCTGCGCCCTGAGATCCTTAAGGAGAGGCGGCGCGCTCACTCCGCATTTCTCAAGCACAAACTGTGTTTCTTCATTGAGATTTCCCGCCCTGTACGGATAATAATCCTCAGTCCCCGTAACTTTATTTTTAAAATTGGCATACGCCAACGCCGAACACACCGAATCCGTATCGGGATTGCGGTGGCCGACCACATATATCCGACTCATATGATACACCTCACAATTTTACAGAAAATACAAGATCCACATGACAGCAAGTATCACCACGGTGATCGCGTTAAAAATCACGCTGACTATAAGCCCGCCGCGCAGCGCAGAGCTGTTCTTGCGGCTGTTCTTTTTAAGCTCTTCCATTTCTTCCTTAATGGTTCTGTACATTATGAGATTATCCTTATGTATTGCGGCTTCAAGACTTTCGCTCGCCAACGCCGCATTCCTCGCCGATTCGTCTATGTGCTCAAGGCTTTCGCCCATAGCCTCGACACGCTTGATCGACTGTCCCATATCTTCAAAATGCACCGCGGCCTCTGCTACCTGCTTAACCGACCTGTCCATCTCTTCTATGCTTCCGGTCATTTCAGCAACGCGGCGCACTGACTCGTCTATCTGCTCTATACTTCCGGTCATCTCCGCCACACGACGCACCGACTCGTCTATCTGCTCCAGATTTCCGGTAAGCTCCACAACGCGGCGCACCGATTCGTCTATCTGTCTCAGCTTTTCCGAATTATCGGAATTCAAAGCCGCGTCCCTTATTCCGGCAAGACTGCTCTCGATCTCATCTTTAAGCTCCGTAAGCATAGCCTCCGTGCGCATACTGCTCGCGGCAATGCTGTCAAAATACCCTATGACCTGATTCTTGGCTGCCGCGTTATTCACCTCGCGGCTCACAATGCCCCTGA
>CAJTON010000014.1:0-20001 GCA_910577605.1 uncultured Butyrivibrio sp. | reverse complement strand
TCCTCAGCCGTCAAAGGCTTGCTCTCCTTCGTCTGTCGAGGCTCCTTATATTCCTTCGCATCCTTCTCGTGATGTGTTTTATTTTCCTTAGAATTCAAAAAATCAAATTTGAACGCCACCTCAAATTCCTCCTTAGCACTTCCGCAAAACAATTTGCGCTCAACGGATTCTACCTGTGTCTTATATTTTATATATTACGATAAAATTTCCCGCAAGTCAAACTTATACGGGCAGTATTTTTGCGCAAAAAAGACCGCCGCTTTAACGAATGAATGACCGTTAAGCGGCAGTCCGACGTCTGTCCCGAAAAATATCACGTTTCCATCTGTTTTCCAAGAAATCCCGCAGCCGACGACGTAAGCTTCTGCTCCGTTTCGCCGAACTTTGTTTTAGGTTCCTTGGTAGTTATTATAACAGAGCCGATCGCGTCGCCCTCGCATATGATAGGACTTATCGCCTGAGCCTGAAATTCCTCCTCACCCTGCGTTATGGGAATGAATTTTCGTTCCTCCCTTGTCGCCATGATGTTTTCTCTTCCGTCGATCACGTTTTCAAGCTGCTGACTTATCGGCTGCATAAGCATATCCTTTTTGGAACCGCCCGACACCGCGATTATCTGGTCCCTGTCCGTTATACATATAACATTTCCGGTGGTCTGCGCAAGCGCCTCCGCGTACTGTCTTGCGAAATCGCCAAGTTCTCCTATTGGAGAATATTTTTTAAGAATAATTTCGCCTTCCCTGTCGGTAAATATCTCTAACGGGTCGCCCTCCCTTATTCTCAGCGTCCTGCGTATCTCCTTGGGAACGACGACCCTGCCGAGATCGTCTATTCTGCGAACTATACCGGTTGCCTTCATAATAAAAAATTCCTCCGTTTTCCACGCTAGCTACCAATCCCGCGCGTAATGACATTACACGCAGTCGCGTAGTTAATCGTTTTGTTTTTTTCTGTGCTGCTAGTATCTGTAAGAAATGACGAATTATACACATAAGTCGGCTTTGAAATTTACAAAAAGCGATCCCGCTTTTTCGCGTAAAATAATTATAACTATTTTACATACTTACTTTATTATCCGGGATTTTGTATACTTTATAATACTCAAAACAAAACCGCGCCCTTATAAAATTGTTGTTGTTTTTATTATTTATTTCAACTTGCAGTTGTTTTTATAAACTTTGTTTCCCTTGTATTCAACCATGGATTGCGTTATTATAAAATTACAGACATTTGAGAAGCACCTCCGGGTATGCTATTATGCGCCGGAAATTCACAGGGAGCGAACGTCATGGATAATTTATTCAGCATTAATCTCAGAAAAATACGCAAGGAGCGCGGCGTAACTCAGGAGCAGCTCGCGGACGCGGTGGGAGTATCTGCGCAGGCGGTATCCAAATGGGAAATATCAAGCTATCCCGACGCGGGGCTTCTCCCCGCGATCGCGGATTTCCTGAACGTGACGATCGACGAGCTTTACGGCAGGGAACGCGAGAAGGAAATAAGTATGAACCAGAAGGTATTGAACTATATAAGCAAAATTCCGTATGAAGAAAAAATATCCGCGATATTTGAACTGTGCCGCTCCTGCATAATGGGTCATGTCGGAGCTGACGAATATGTACCGATTTTCAAATCCATAATTGAGGCAAAAGACTGGGAGACACATAGTCAGGTTACAGCGGAAAGCGGCTGGATCCAGTCCAGACTGAACGGGAATCTCCAGTACTTTCTGCTGATGCCCCAGCCCGAAGACGGCTACGACTCCGTTCTTGCGTACGACGAAAAAATGAGGGAGCTTTTTGAATTTCTGGCAAAGCCCGACGCGCTCAGAGCAATGTACTTTCTGGCGGGGCGCCCCACAACGATGCTCTTTACCGTGGATGCGCTCGCTTCAGAACTTTGTATTCCTAAAGAAAGGGCGCAGAGCATTATCGACGGTATGCTGGAACTGAATTTTATATGGGAGGCGGATCTTAACACCGGAAGCGACGAAAACCAGAAAATATGCCAATGGCTTGTCGACTGCAATTTTGTATCGTTCATCAACTTTACAAGAACGCTGCTTTATCTTCCCTCATCGTATAATTATCAGACCAAAAACAAATTTACCCCGTTTTTTACAAACGACACCTATAAAAATAACCAGAGCAAAGGAGCCTCCGATGAAAAGCAAAAAGAATAAGAAAAACGACAATCCGCTCCACACCGAATACGGGATTCTGAGCAACGCCTTTTACATTTTGGGCAAAATACACACATACCGTCCTCACGTCATATGGCTGATGATCCTCGGCATTCTGGCGGGCTCGGCGGTAAGCTTACTGTGGAGTTTTATCGGTAAATTCGTGATCGACATAATACAGGCGCAGTCGCAGACCCCCGACAAAGACATAGCCCCTTTGCTCAGGCTGCTCGCGGTGACAACATGCATCGAGCTTGCCGCACATATACTAAGCACCGTCGCCGACAACAAACGTTGGTTTAATTTCATTTACATAAGAGGCAGGCTTATCCGTGAAAGAATAAAGAAGGTCCTGACCATGAACTATCAGCAGCTTGAACAGCCCGATATCCTAGATATGAGCCAGAAGGCGCTGAACGCGACGGGCGGCAATAATAACGGCGTCGAAGGAATGATGCACTCAATATATGATTTCGGCAGACAGCTTGTGTTTATAGTCGTCACTGTTTCGGCGGTGATGATACTCGACTGGCGGCTCATCCTGATTCTGTCCGTTATTTCAATAGTACAGTATCTTTTTTTCCGGTACATAGTGAAAAAAGACAAAAAAGAAACGTGGGACAGGCTTGCCCCCGTCTGGCGGAAAACATATTATATGGACCGCGTAACTCAGGATTTCGATTACGCAAAGGACATCCGTCTCTTTAATATGAAAGGCTGGCTTTCCGGCAAGCACCACGGCATACTCATGGAAAAACAGGAGCGTATGCTTCACAGCCGCGATCTGTGGATAGTCAACTCGGTGTTCGCCCATTTTATGTCGGTTATCGCAAAGGGCACGGTGTACGCGATACTTATAGCCGCCGTTGTCGGCAGGGATATGTCGATAGGCGATTTTACGCTGTTTCTCGGACTGACGGCTACTTTTTCCGAGACGCTTACGCAGTTTTTGAACTCAATCGTTGAATTCAAAAAACGCTCCATGCAGACGGACGATTTCCGCTCCTTCATGGATCTGCGGACCGAGGAAGACAGCGACCTTCTCCCGGTGCCCAAAACTGACAGCTGCATATTTGAATTCCGCAACGTATCCTACAAATATCACGGAGCCGAGGATTACGCGCTTAAGAACCTCAATCTAACGCTTGGCGCAGGAGAGCGGCTCGCCGTAGTCGGACTGAACGGCGCGGGCAAAACCACCTTTATCAAGCTTTTGCTGCGGCTGTACGACGTTACCGAGGGAGAGATCCTTTTGAACGGCACCGATATACGACGCTTTAAGAGGGACGAATATTATTCGCTTTTTGCCCCCGTATTCCAGAATGTCGAGATTTTTGCTTTTCCCGTAAGCGAGAATATTTCCATGAAGCGTCCTGAAGAAACAAGCATATCCCGCTCCGAGGAATGCGCGCGCAAGGCGGGGCTTGGAGATAAGCTGGACAGCCTCACAAACGGCGTCCGCACCGAAATGCTCAAGGTCATCAGCGACGACGGCATGGATTTCTCCGGAGGTGAAAAGCAAAAACTCGCTCTCGCGAGAGCGCTGTATAAAGACTCGCCCGTAATCGTACTCGACGAGCCTACCGCCGCGCTTGACGCACTCGCGGAATATGAGCTTTACAGGAATTTTGACAAAATAATCAAGCATAAATCCGCGGTCTATATCTCGCACAGACTTTCCTCCACCCGCTTCTGCGACAAGATAGCCATGTTCAAAGCAGGCGAGATGGTCGAGTACGGCTCGCACGACGAGCTTATGCAAAAAGGCGGCGCTTATGCCGAAATATTTGAGATTCAGGCGCAGTATTACAAGGAGGGTAAGGATTATGCAGAAATCACCGACTGACGGCGGCGCAAAAACAAAGCCGTTTGATAAAGTTTCCCGAGTGCTGAGATATTTTATCCCTTTCGCCTGGAAAAAGCACAAGGGCTTTTTCCTTTGCGAACTTCTGGAAATAATCTTCCGTGCCCTTGAACCGTTCGTCGTTATAATCACAACCCCTCTTATCATTAACGAGCTTTTAGGGGGGCGCGACATAAGGCTGCTTATAATTTACGCCGCCGTGACCGTGGGCGCGGGCGCTCTTTTAAGCCTCGCGAACTCCATTATCGGAGTGATAGCGGAAAAATACTCCGAGAAATTTGAAAACCTGATTTCCGAAGAACTCAGCCGCCGCGTCATGGAGCTTGATTTTCAGCTTACGGAGGACAAAAACGCGCTCGACCAGAAGCAAAAGGCGGAAGAAGGTATGTCGTGGTATTCCGGCGGCGTGACCGGGATAATACGTCCGTTCATGACTCTGATCTCGGCATTTATTACCATTGCCGGAGTGACCGTCGTCATTTTTATAAACGCGCCCCTGCTTTTCGCGCTTACGGCAGTCGTACTGGTCATTCAGTTTTTTATCAGGATAAAACAAAATAAAATTGAGATCGAATCTTACGAAAACTTATCAAAACTGAACCGCGTTTTCGGCTATCTCGGATTCCAGACAACGGATTTCCGTTACGGAAAGGATATACGTCTGTACGACGCCGCCGATATGATAGATAACAAATGGGACGCCTACAATTTTGAAAGCATGACGCAATGGAAACGTCAGGCCGACCGTCAGCTCCCGTTAAATATCATTCACCAAATAGCGGAGGTCGCCAAGGACTTCGGATATTATTTCTATCTCGGCGTTCTCGCTATCATGGGCAGGATCTCAATAGGAGCGTTTTCACAGATGCTGACAGCCGGCGTGACCTTTCATCAGCAGATGCAGAGTGTGACCGAATGCTTTCAGGACATAGTCAAAAGATGTAATTATGCTTACGAATACATTAAATTCATGGAATACCCCGCGGCAATCGAAAAGGGCGACCGTCATATCCCGGACATTCCGCACACGCTTGAATTCCGAAATGTGTCCTTCACCTATCCGCATACGGACGTAAAGGTGCTCGACGGCGTAAGCATAACGCTTACCCCCGGCGAACATCTCTCCGTGGTAGGGCTTAACGGCGCGGGCAAGACCACCTTCATCAAGCTTATGTGCCGACTTTACGACCCCACTGACGGCGAGATACTTCTTGACGGCGTGAATATAAAGGAATACGACTACAAGGAATATATGTCGCTCTTCTCGCCCGTATTTCAGGATTTCAAGCTGTTCGCCTTCTCCGTAGCCGAAAATATCACGCTTGATGGAGAATGCCCGCCCGACGAGCTTGACCTTCTTACCAGGCAGGTCGGTATCGCCGATAAGATAAGCTCTCTCGCCAACGGCAAGGACACGGTCATTTTCAAATCCTTTGACGAAAACGGCGTTGAGCCTTCCGGCGGCGAGCAGCAGAAGATCGCTATCGCGCGCGCCCTGTACAAAATGTCGCCCGTAGTTATCTTAGACGAGCCTACCGCCGCGCTTGACCCCGTCGCCGAGTACGAAATATACCGCCAGTTTGAATCGCTTGTCGGCGGCAAAACGGCGGTATATATCTCCCACCGTCTTTCGAGCTGCCGCTTCTGCGACAGGATAGCGGTATTTTCGGAGGGAAAAATAATGGAATACGGCACTCACGACGAGCTTGCCGCAATGGATAACGGCATATACGCCGGAATGTTCGCGGCGCAGGCACAGTATTATAACTAAAAAAAGGGAGACGCTCTCAAAACAAGGCGTCTCCCGATATTTTATTTCAGCCGCTATTTCATCATACTGAAAAACGTCGCCTCTCCTGTAACGGCGTCAACTCGTATCTCATATCCGCCGTAGTTTTTTCTCATACACTGAATCATCCAACAAATGCCGCCATCTCCCGTTTTCTCGTATGCCGTGATCTCTCCCCAATCGCTTTCGCCGTATTTTTGAAGAACAAAATCTTTCGCTTTAGTGATTGCTTCTTCTTTTGAAATACATTCTTTATAATCATCTCCGTCCAAGACGGAATCGTAATTAATATGTGCAAACAGAAATCTTCCTTCCATATCATAAACGGCGCTTGCAAGTATTACGGAAAATTCATCATTCAACGACTGATAAAGCCTTATTCTTGTTGTGCCGGTTTCATCAGTTTCCGTTCTCCACTCTACCTTATCATTTTCGCTTCCGGCAATCCATTTTGTAACACGTTCCTTTGCATTTTCAAGCAACGCCTCGCTGTCTGCGTAGGGTTTTACGCTATCCGTCGAAACATCGGAATAATCCGTTTTATCGGTCATACCGTCAATAATGTTCAACTTATGTGTGTCCGCGTCAAAATAATAGAGCAGCCCTTCTCCGTCCTTATAGGCTATTTTTTCATAATATAGCGGGTCCGCATCGTCAGGATCAACATAGGATAATTCTTCCCCCTTAAATTTAAATGATTTCTTTGCCGTCACACGGTCTTTGTACACGTCATTATCAGAAGCTTTCAGTTTCATTGTTACTCCGTACGAGATGCCCGCAACTGCCATAACTGCCAACACCGAAACAAACACACCCAACACCTTTTTGTTCATAATACTACCCCCCTTTTTATTTATTTTATGGGACTAATCCCAAGTTGCCAAAATAATCTGCCGAATCTATAATTTCTTTACAGCTATCACCCAGTTCTTTTTCTGTTGCAATCTTTGCACCATATATACTCTCTCCTCGTGATAAATATCTATAAAATGCCTCTTCATAAATTCTAGAATTTTCAACAGAAACGCTCTTATCATATCCAACGGCAGCCTTATATCCGTTACTTATAAAAGTGCCACATAAATTTTTGCCAGTAGATATATTGCTTTTAGACCCATAACATACGCTGAGATAAACCAACTTACAATCCATACCGATTGGAACATCCGCCGCACCAAAAACCGCACCGACCGACGAACTTCCTGTATCCAATACCATTACAATCCCCTCATGTCTTCCGTGGCACGATATGTATAATGGCTCAGAATTTTTCATGTGCTGCTGCATACCGTAAATAACTTTAGGTCTGTTTTCTGTTAGTGTTGAATGTCCGCTGAGCCGAAAATACATAGATAACTTATCCACAAATATCCTGTCATCCGAAAAATAGTCACCGCTATATAAAAATACTCCTTTGTTTCCCATTGTAGCACCAACACTTGTTGTTTGTAATATAAATATAAAAAGTAATAATATTAACAGTATTCTTTTAAAATGTTTTTTCATGCAAAAAGCATCCTCATATCCTCGCAAAAAGCGAGTAATATTCAGATGCTTTTCTCTTATTTTTTATGATGGATTCAATCAATTCACTCTTTTACGGACTTCAATATCCTTTTCACGATCTCATCCGTATCGATGCTGTCCGCTATCTGCTCGGCTATATCGTCGATATCGATATTGTCAGCTATCCGTTCGGCTATGTCGTCCATGTCGATAAGACCCGCAAAAGGAGACGTTCCACACCGGGCTTCGTCCGGTCCGCCCTGTTCGCCGCCGTTTTGCGCCTTAGCCGCAAGAACTCTGGTAGCGTAAAACTTGTCCGTCGGCCAGCCGTCCTCAAACACAATATTGTGACGCTGAGGTCTTAAACCCTCGTACTCGTCCGTAATGTCTTTCAGTTCTGAATAGGCTTCCAGCCGGTCCGCGCGCAGAAGAGCCATCGGAGCGTACTGCGCAACAAAACGAAGCTGTGTAAATTCACCGTCAGCCTTAAACGGAATCGAGTAAAGCTCCCAGCCCTTATACTTCTTAAGCGGCTTCATGTAGCAGCGGTTAAGCTTGTAGACGCTTCGCCGCTCCCAATCCTTGTAGCTGACGTCCTCCGGACGGTCGGTAAAAATAACATGAAGCTCACAGTGTTCATTGAAACGGTCGTTTTCGCCGCCGTTGAGCCAAAATACAAAATTGTACCTGACTCCTTTGGCAAGCGGCAGATTCCTGCTGGTTATCTCACACCAGTCATACGACCATGTACCAAGCGAAAGCACCTCCTGCATCTCGCCGCCGAACGGCGTTTCCATAAAAAACCGTTCAAATTTTGTCTGATTCGCCGTATCCGGATTGACGCGCCACTCCCTCGGCTCCAGATAAATGTAATTTGTCTGTTCTGCGGGTGCGGCGGCTGCCGACTCCATGTTCTCTTTTTGAATGATATTTTCATTTATTTCCATCGTATGTTCCTCCGTATCATCATACATCGGACAGTCTGCATACAGACGGATAGTATCGTCGGAAGCATATTCTGCCCGACATTTCTTAACTAATCCCTTCGCTCGTCTGGGATAGGTTCTTCCGACAGGCTTTCCGTCCGGATCAAGTACCGTTACGGTCTGCCGAAGCGCCCTTTGCGCCTCTCTGTTTTGTGTCATGGGTGTCTCCCCCTTCGGATTTCGCTGCGTTTTTTATTATGGGTGTCTTCCCCGCAATTTAATTTTCGCATAAGCGGGGATTCGTGTCAACCGGATTTTCTTTAAATTACGGCGCAAAAAAACACGGGCAGTCCCGATGACCGCCCGTGCCGATTTTTTTAAAATATTATAGACCCTTTACCGCCTTTACGACATTTTCAACCGTAAATCCGAATTTCTCAAAAAGCTTCTCGGCTGGCGCGCTCGCGCCGAAGCCATGCATGGTCACATACGCGCCGTCAAGTCCGACATATTTGCCCCAGCCGAAATCCGAGAGCGCCTCGACTGCAACTCTCTTGCGGCACGCCTTCGGAAGAACGCTTTCCTTGTACTCGTCGCTCTGACGCTCAAAAATATCCATCGAAGGCATACTCACAACTCTCGCGTCGATTCCGTCATCAAGCAGAGCCTTCTTTGCCTCGACCGCAAGCGGCACCTCGGAGCCTGAAGCCATAAGTATGACGTCGGGAAGCTCTTTTGAGGAATCGTCGATTATATAACCGCCCTTTAACGCGTCACGGCTTGAGCCTGCCATCTGCGGAAGATTCTGGCGCGAAAGCACCAAAGCCGTAGGAGTGTCTTTATTGGTAAGCGCAAAATACCACGCCGCCGCGGTCTCCGTCGCGTCGCACGGACGGTATACCGCAAAACCGGGCATCGCGCGGAACATCGCGAGCTGCTCGATAGGCTCGTGCGTAGGTCCGTCCTCGCCTACGCCTATGCTGTCGTGCGTGAAGACAAAGGTGAGCGGCAGCTTCATAAGAGCCGAAAGCCTTGCCATAGGCTTGGTATAATCGCTGAACACGAAGAAGGTCGATACAAACGCCCTCAGTCCTCCGTGAAGCATAAGTCCGTTTCCTATCGCCGACATCGCAAGCTCTCTTACGCCAAAATGGAAATTGCAGCCCGAATAATCATTCTTCGAGAAATCTCCCGCGTCGTTCATATATGTCTTGGTAGAAGGCGCAAGGTCCGCGGCGCCGCCGACAAGATTGGGCATAAGCTTCTTAGCCTTGTTCAGCACCTTGCCGGAAACGCTTCTGGTAGCCTCGGCAGCGTCACCGTGCGCCCAGAAATCCTCGTTATCAAGAACCTTTGCGGCTCTGTCCTCATCATGGTACTCGTCCCAAAGCTCCTTCATTTCAGGATATTTAACGCAGTAATCCGAAAAAAGCCTGTTCCACTTCTCTTCCTTTTCCGCGCCTGCCTTCGCGAGTTCTTTATAGTTGTCATATACCTCGTCGGGAACAAAGAACGGCTCCTTTGAAGGCCATCCGAGATTATCCTTGAGCGCCTCGATATTTTCGGCTCCGAGCGGCTCTCCGTGCGCGCTCGCCTTACCTTCCTTTGCGGGACAGCCGTATCCGATCTTGGTTTTCACCGTGATAAGCACCGGCTTCTGTGTCTCGGCTTTTGCTATTTTTATAGCTCTTCCGATAGAATCGATGTCGTTGCCGTCGTCAACTGTAATCGTGCGGAAACCGAACGACTCAAATCTTTTATTTACATTCTCTGTAAAGGCTATATCGGTGCCACCCTCGATCGAGATGCTGTTGGAATCGTATATAACGATAAGCTTGTTCAGTCCGAGCGTTCCCGCAAGAGACATTGCCTCGGAGGAGATTCCCTCCATCATGCAGCCGTCGCCGCCAAGCACATATGTGTAATGGTCAACCACTGGGAATCCGGGTTTGTTGAACACGGAAGCGAGATGCGCCTCAGCCGCCGCCATTCCCACAGCCATTCCCATTCCCGCGCCGAGCGGTCCCGTTGTAGCTTCTATTCCGACGGTATGACCGTACTCAGGATGTCCCGGAGTGAGGGAGCCGTCCTGTCTGAAATTCATAAGGTCCTCTTTGGTAAGCCCGTATCCGAAAAGATGAAGCAGCGAATACAAAAGCGTCGAGCCGTGTCCTCCCGAAAGAATGAAACGGTCCCTGTTAGCCCATTTGGGATTGGCGGGATTGTGTGCAAGATGCCTGCCCCAAAGCTCGTATCCGATCGCCGCGCAGCCAAGCGGAAGCCCCGGATGTCCCGAATTTGCCTTCTGAACGGCGTCAGCCGCAAGAACTCTTATGGCGTTTACCGACATATTATCAATATTTGTGCTCATTGTGTTGTTCCTTTCATTGATATTGTGTTGTTTCTCAACACATAATGGTATCCTCACTGAGGGTTTCATTGATATTGCGCTGTATTTCAGCGCATAATGGTATCCTCGCAGAGGGTTTCATTGAACTTTATTTTCAGTCGCCGAATACTTTGCGGTAATCAGCCACAAATTTCTCTACTCCCTGATCGGTCAGAGGGTGCTTTGTCATCTGCTCGATAACCGCGTAAGGTATAGTCGCGATGTCTGCTCCGGCAAGAGCACAGTCCGTAACATGAATAGGGTTGCGGATGCTTGCCGCTATTATCTCCGTTTCGATTTCGGGATAATTGAGGAAAATATCGGAAATCGTTCTTATAAGGTCAATGCCGGGCTGAGATATATCGTCAAGCCTTCCGAGGAAAGGAGAAACGTAAGCCGCTCCCGCTCTCGCGGCAAGAAGCGCCTGGTTAGCCGAGAAAATAAGGGTCACGTTGACCTTTATGCCTTCTGCGGCAAGCGCCTTTGTAGCTTTAAGACCTTCAACCGTCATAGGAATCTTAACGACCATATTCGGATGAATAGCCGCGATCTCGCGCCCCTCAGCGATCATGCCCTCCGCGTCCTGAGTTGTAGCCTTTACTTCTCCGCTTATAGGTCCGTCAACGATTGACGCGATCTCGGCGATGACCTCCTTAAAATCCCTGCCCTCCTTGGCAATAAGCGAAGGGTTTGTGGTAACGCCGCATATAACGCCCATATCATTTGCTTTTTTGATGTCCTCCACCTTGGCGGTGTCGATAAAAAACTTCATTGTAAAATTACCTCCTGTAATATTTTTGATAATTTATGTATATTAAATCATACATTAGCTGAATTTGGAACCCGACGGGCATACTTACTTCTGACCGTAGTAAGCCCCCGCTCCGTGTTTGCGGTTGTAATGCTTGTCAAGAAGATACTGCGGTACGCGCTCCGCCTCCGGATTCAAAGCTTTGGTGCGGTAAGCCATCTCTGCGACATGCTCAAGCACCGTCGCGTTATATACAGCGTTCGCGGGGTCCTTTCCCCACGCAAACGGACCGTGATTGCGCACAAGGATACCCGGAGTAGCCATTATCTCCTCGCCCTCAAGCGTCTCGGCTATTACTTTTCCCGTATTATGTTCGTATGCGTCGTTTACTTCCTCCTCTGTGAGCGCGCGCGTACACGGAACATCCTTATAAAAATAATCCGCATGGGTAGTCCCGTACGCAGTTACGGGCATTCCCGCCTGCGCAAAAGCGACCGCCCACGGCGAATGCGTATGCACGATACCGCCCGGACCCTCAAAACTGTTATAAATAACAAGGTGCGTCGGCGTGTCGGACGAAGGGTTGTAATGTCCGTCCACAACATTTCCTTTCATATCCACGACTACCATATCCGACGCCTTCATAGAATCGTAATCGACGCCGCTCGGCTTTATCACCACAAGTCCCTTTTCGCGGTCTATACCGCTGACGTTTCCCCATGTATAAATAACAAGCCCCTGACGCACAAGCTCAAGATTAGCGTCAAATACTTTTTCTTTTAATTCTTCTAACATAAAATTCCTCAATCCACAAAATCTTTTTCCTTAAGACGGATAAGCACGCCCGACTTCTTGGGTTTTTTTCTGCTGCGCGCGATAGCGCGGTCCACAATGCGCCTCACGCCGTCAACCTGCGCGCCCTCGTCTTTGGCGACAAGGCTGTCTATCATAAGATAAAGCTTTAAAAGAGCCCTGTCGGTTATAAGATAGCCCTTTATCCTTGAGTATTCCTTAGCCATCGCCACAAACTCGTTTACAGTGTACTGCCGGATATGAACGGTATAGCCGAACATTTTGCCAAAGTCAGGATTCTCGTTGAAAACGCGTTTGACCGAATAATCCTCGCCCAAAAGCATAACGAGCATCGAATCTGTATCGCCCTTCATAAATTCGCAAAGTTCGGCAACGGATTCTTTCTTAAGCTGTCCCGCGTGCTCGACTATAAGCGTCATTCCCTTTACCTTGTCGGCGGAAGCTTTTATCCCGTTTTTGTTGATGATCGCCGCCGTCGTTCTCGCTATTTTGAGCGAGCCTGCCCCGTCATTGGCATGCATGGCTTTAAAAAGGTCTATCGCAAAATTCTTTTTATCTGTTTTGGATTTGCCCAGAATAACGATATTGCCTTTCGCCGAAGTCCCGTCGGGCGTTTCGCTCTTCTTGCTGTTTATTATCTGCGCTACCTGCTCCTCAAGCCCGTCAATAAAAAGGTACTGGCGCAGATATTTGCGCTCCTCGTCTTTCAGCACAAAATCGTTTCTGACATAATCAAAATCGGTCTGACCGGCTAAGCTGCTTTTTTCCTTTTTCGGCGCTTCCGAGACCCTTGTGACAGCGCTTTCTCTGTCAGCTGCCGCGGCAAGCCGGTATCCCTCTTCATAATCCCCGGCATCAGCCTCTTTTTTCGCTTGCGAGGTTTCCGACGTTGCGATGTACTCTTCTTCGCTTATGCCTGTCGGCTTCTTTTGTCTCTCCCTCGCCTCTATATCCTGCGTCACTTCCTCCATGAGCATACGCGTCATTTCGTCCATGACCTCTTCTACGGATTTATCCTCCTCCGTTTCGCTTTCCGGCTCTTCTATCTCCGGAAGCTCCTCCGCGTCCACAGTCTCCATAACTGCGGATTCTGCTGCCGCATTTTCTTCAGCGCGCTGCTCACTCGCATTTTCAGGCTCGGATTTTAGTTCTGTCTGAGGCTCCGTTTCACTTTCAGGCTCCGCCTCATCTTCTGTACTTGATAAAATTTCCGGCTCTTCTTCAGCTTCGGACTTTGATACAATTTCCGGTTCTGCCTCAGCTTCCGGCTCCGCTTCTTTTTCGGATACCGGAACTTCTTCGTCATCGGTGCTTTGCGCGTCCGCATCAAGCCACGACAGCAGATCTATCTGTCCTTCTATTATCTCGCTGTCCGCTATCTCCTCCGTGGCTTCCGGAATCTCTGTCCGCGCGGTTTCCGTTATGATCTCAGGCTCGGAAATTATCTCATGCTCTTCTGAATTTGCGGTTTCCGGTTCGGACTCTTCGGATACAGAATCTTCCGGCTCGGACTCCTCCGCCGCAGGTTCCTCGGTTTGCGGCTCCGGCTCGGCAGCTGCCTCCGACCCGGAAATTTCCTCAACGTTTTCTTCTGCTATCGTTTCCGTATCTTCCGCAATAAATTCCGGTTCTGCCGCGGATTCTTCCTCTTCCTCAGTTTTTTCGGCTACGGCAGCTTCGCTTTCGATTACTTCGGATTCGGAAACAGGAGTTTCCGCCTCTTCATCCTCGACCATATAGCTTTTGTATACTTTCCAGTTATGCGTGTTTATGCGGATTTCTTTGGTGGGCTCATCGACCCTTACATCATCCGAATCCTCAAAAGGCGTGGTCTGCGCTTCTTCATCTCCCGTAAAAAACGGCGCTTCGGTCCTCCCGTAGATCTCAGCGGTCCTGCCGTAAAAATCCTCCGTATCGCAGGGTTTTTCCACCGGTATGATCTCCGCGGTCCGGGCAAGCGGTTCCTCCGGCGGAAGCGAATTTTTGCCGGAATAGTCCGCGCGCTTTATTCCTTCAAGGATAGCCGCCATATTTTTGGCAAGCTCAGCCTGAATATTCTGAGTGTCGTATATACTGTAATCCTTTTCTGGAACCTTGTATTCCTCGTCGTATACCCTGCCGGAACCGGAATACGCGGTATCGTCAGCCGCCGAATTCAAATCGGCGGGATTTTTTTCGGGCGCAGGCTCGTAAAGCTCTCTGACAGGCTCGCTCCCGGCGCCCAGCTCGTGAAGCTCCTCCATAGTCCTGAGCTTTGCCCTCTGTGACTTTGTAAGCTCGGCATACGTTGCTTTAAGGCGCAGCGCCTTTTCGACGTATTCGCCCTCATTGAACCAAAGGATAAGATCGTCGCATTCCCGCACGCAGTCGTCCACCCTTCCGGCTTTGGCGTAAAGCTCGGCAAGCTCATACTCATACTGCTCGTCCAGCTCGTTCTGCTTATACTCCTCAAGTATATCTATAAGCTTGTTGTTTCCGGCGCCGCGCGCCTTGTTAAGCTTATATAAAAGAATATATCTCTCCATATCGCGCGGAGCGCTCTCCACAAATTCCTTGTACAGATCGTCCGCCTCGTCAAGATCGTTTATAGCAATGGACAGCTCCGTAAGCTTGAACAAAAGACGCTTGCCGCCGAGGCTCCTGTTGTACGCATACACGCAGATATTACGGGAATCCTTAAGTCTTCCCGCCTTCTCATAAACCTCCTGAGCCACCGAAAGCTCCGACCACTTTCTGACTCTGCGCCAGTCTATCGTGTCGCAGACTCTGACGGCGTCGTTGTACTCGCCCTTTTCACGGAGTTTATTTATCTGGTCAAGTTTTATTCCAAGCTCAACTCTGTCCACACTTTCACCTCTTCCGAAACATGAAGTTCCTAATAGTTAATTTTAACACAGCCACATATCAATGTCAAAAACATCATAAGAAATCGAAGGTCGCCTGCTCAAATTCAAGTTTTGTATAATCCATTTCAGCCGCGTTAACCTGACTTCTGTAATCCTCTACAACAGTCTGCTGTCTTCCCGCCGTAAATTTCTGCCCAAGAATATAATTCACGTCGAACATGCGGGTTATAGCCGGGGTAACGCCTCGCGCAGGAACGATAAGCTGAACATGGTTGGTCGAAAGCATCTTGAAGATCGGCTCCCATATGTATACGTCCTTGGCGGCTCCGAACGGATTGTCGATAAAAATAGTTTTGCCCGTCACGGAGGTGTCCTTACCTGCGGAATTTATGCTCGCGATATAGTTTATCACGGCTATAAGGAACTGAATATAGATTCCCTGCGACTGCCCCGTGCTGCCGACAGCCTCCTCGTAGCGAAGATAGCGGCTCTGGTCCTTTATGTGCTCGCGTTTATAGAGACAGAGCTTTATGCTGTTCATATCAGTGACTATTACGGAAAATAGCTTCTTCCATGAAAGCCGTCCTCTTATATATCTGAGCTTGCTCTCCCTGTCCTCAAAAGTCTCCGCGCCGGAAACGGTTTCGTTGATATACACGGACATACGCTCCTTGTACATTTCCTCTTTTATGTAAGGAACGGACAGCGTCACAATGGGAATAACCTCGTCCTCAAGCGTTATCCGCGAAAGCTTGGGAAAACGTTCAAGCTCGGTACGGATATTCGCGCATATCTGCACGCACCTGTTTTCAAAGCTGTCCTTTATCCTCTCCATATCGGACAATGTCTTCTCTATGCGGTCTTTTTCAAGCGCGATGCACTCGGCGGTATCCGAAAGCCCTTTGAGCAGTTCATCAACCGCCCCCGTATCCGCGGGAAGCGCTACCGCCGCGCGTATTTCCCGCGCAAGCTCGTAAGCATGACATTTGTCAAGCTCCTCCGCAAGAGTCTGTTTATCTCCGTAAAATTTTGTTTTCAGCCTGTTTTCGTCCGCAAGTATGCGCTCGTAGCCGCGCCATACCTCCTCGTATGCCTCCGGCGTTAGTCCCGCGCCGTCTTTGGCAGTATCCGCAATATCCGGCATGGCAAGTCCCGCGTTTCTTACAAGTCTCTCCAGATCCCTTTCCATAAGAAGCCCGTCGCGGACTGAATTTTCAAGCTCTTTGAGCCGTCTGTCCAAATCGGCGCGCCGTCCCTTTATCACAGACATCTCGCGGCGGTATTTAAGCGTGTCGCCCTGAGGATTTTCTGTATTTTCCCTCGCGAAAGCTCCGAATTGCTCCTCATATCGGCGCTTTCCGTGCAATAAACCGCCCTCTATACGGTTCTTTTGCGCGTTCTGTTCGTCGATCTTAGCCTCAAAGCCCGCGATCCTGCCGTCCAGAGCGTCTATCTCCGACTTGAGCTCAAGCATTTCGTCAACGGAGCCGCCGATAAGCTTTCCTTCCTTGTAAAGCCTTTCAGCCTCCTCAAGCTCAAATCCCGCGTAAAGAAGCTTCTGTACGCATTTTTGCATGGAATCCTCATACGCCTCAAGAAGCCTTTCCTTGTCGGCGGCGTCGCCCCTGCCTTCGCCTAACAGCCTTCTTAGCGCTCCCGCCCGCGCCTCTATCTGCTCCTGCGTCATATTCCGCGCGGGAGCAGCGCCATTTATCAGGTACGGTTTAAAATTATCCGCAAAATCCTGACGCAGCATTTCAAGCAGCTGCGCGCTCTCCTTTGCTTTGGCGGAATTTTCCTCCGCCTGCCTCAGGCTTTCGCTAAGCCTAGCCTTGACGCGCCCGTATTCCTTTTCGGCATCCCTGCGGCTGCTTATGCTGACGGCAAGTTCGGAGGATATCGCCTCCGCCTCCCCGTTCAGCTCTTTTATACGGCTGTAAACATGAAAAGCTCTGTTAAGCTCATCAAGTCTGCCGCGTTCCGCATCCAGATCATTTTTCTGTTCAATAAGAATGTCCGCGCGCTCCTTCTCCTCATTCTCAAGCTCTTCAAGCTGACCGTTATATACGGAAATCTGATTTTTTGTCTTAAATATCCGCTCCCTCACGGACGCTGAGCTTTGCGCGCGGCATAAAAGCTGCGCCTGCGCGAGATCGTTTCTGGCGACCTCGCGCTTTCCCTCAAGTTTTTTTATGTCCTCTTCAAGCCTGGCTATATCCTCGTTCGTTTTTTCTATTTCCGCCGCAAGCGCCGCGTCGTCCCACAGAAAGCCCATGTCCTTATACGCGGCGGCATATTTTATACCGTCCTTCCACGAATCCGCGGACAGCACCGGAATCACATATGAACCGGTGTTCATGGCTGTCAGCACCTTGTCCTGCGCGATAGTCTCATACAATTCGCCGGCAACTATCACATACGGAAGAAACGGAAACCTTTCCGCCGCAAGCGCCGCCTCTTCTTTTGTCATTGACTCAATAAATTCTCTGCCCGACCGCACGTCCCCGCCATAGCGTCCTTTAAGATACGAAAGCACAGCACCGTAACCCGCGTCATATTCAGGAAGCCTGCGTTTCCTGATGCTGCCGCAGTACGCGGCAAGTCTGTCACGCTCACGGTCAGCGGATATTTTTTCTCCGGTAAGCCCGTTGTATATGTATTCAACGGTTTCCGCAAGCAGCGAGCTGTCGAGAACCCCATATATCTCCATAAGTCTGCCTTGTTTTTGCTCCGATTCAAGCGCTTGTGAAAGCTCTTCCTCCAACCCGGTTATCCCGTTGGATAAACCGGATATAAGCGCGGATATCCCCGCCTGACGCCTGCCAAGCTCAAGCTGCCGCGCGCGGCTTCGTTCCATTGCCTTCTCGATATCCCCGATTCTCGTCAGAGCATCGTCCGCCTGACGCCTGTTTTCCTCTAAAAGCGCTCCCGCGCCGTCAATAGTCAGGATTCTCAGTCCCGCCATAAGCCCGTCAAGCTCTTTTTCGGTTTTTTCTCTTCTGTCTGCAAGCCCGGTTTCAACGCCCTTCCTGGAATTTATCTCCGCAAAAAGACGGCGTTCCTCCTCCTTCGCCTGCTCGCACTCAGCATACGCCGCTTCCGCGGCTCTCTTTGAAGCACGTAAAGTTTCCTCAAGCGCAAAGCTTTCCTTTTCCACATACTCAAGCCTAGCTGCCGCAAGCCCGCCCAGCTCGTCAAGAAGTTCTTTCTGCCCCGCGTCGCCGCTGTTCAAAAGCTCTCTTATTTCCTCGTATTTATGCTTGTATTCTACATAATCCCCATAGTCCGCCGCCACTTCGCGTCTTTTAAGCCGACCGTAAAGTCCCGCCCTTTCCGACAAAATCTCGGTACGCTCCGCAGACATTTCCTCTATGAGCTTCACAACTCCGTCAAGCTTTGCATATTCCGTTTCAAGCTCCGCAAGCGCGGCGGCTTTTGCCGCCTTTCTGTAAATCTCGTCAAGCTCCTCGCCCTGTTTCGCAAGCTCCTCAGCCTGCGCCTTTTTGTCTGCAAGCATTGCTCTGCACACGGCAAGACAGCGTATCAGCTTATCCTCCGCCCTGTGTTTTTCGTCGTAAAGCGCGCGAAGCTCCCCAAGACCCGCGCCGAAGCCAGATAAAAGCTCTGTCTGTCTGTCGTAATTATGCATTTCCTCCCTGCGTCTTGACAGTTCAATAAGCTTATCCTTTATATCAAGAAGCGTCCGCGCCATCTCCTCGCCGTCACTCTCGCCCCTTCGTATCCTGTTATTGTAGGATTTCTCTATTATTTCTTCGATGAGCAGGTCCTCTATCACCCTGCGCGTCGTCTTGTAGCTGTTTTCAAAATAAGCCCGCACATGACCCTCTGTGCGGTTGATCCCGCGCACGATCTCCCACTGGCTTTCGTAAAGACCGTAACCCCCGATAAAATTCTGATAATCTCCCTTTCTGTCAAAAATATGTATCTCAAGTCCCGAATCCTTCTCAAGCCCGCGCAGATACGCCTTTAAGCCTCCGTAGCTTACGCGCTCGCCGTCCGTCACAAGCGGCAGGTTTTTAATGTCGTTCTCTCCGAATTCCTTATAAAAAATACAGTAATTAAAATACTCTATGCTCGCGGTTTCCGCGTCGCGCCGTTCCTCGTCGCCGCCGTCCCTTCCTTTCCTCGCGCAGAAGCCCGTAGTCATGTAACGGAAACCGTCGTGTACGTCGCACGAGTCAAGCCTCCACTCGACCAGAGAATGTATAGCGGTATTGCCGTTGCCGCTCCTGAAAAGCTTCTCTATCGGCTGTTTGTCGTCGAGCGTGCAGTTAGGAATAAGATTCTGCATCAGAAGAAGCATAAGCACGCTTTTTCCGCCTCCGTTGGCAAGGTCATAGATCGAATTGCGGCAGGAAAAACGCATAACGAAATCATCGTAAAACTGCGTGCCGAAATTATATTTTATATTGTTTACCCTTATCCTGTTAATCTGCGGCATCCGCTTTTTCCTCCTTCGGCGCGTTCATTATCTCATAAAGCCTGCCCCTGTTGTTTTCAAAATAATTCTCGGCTATCGCCCTGAAACGTCCGGTAGGATAATATCTCTCCTCCGCTTCGGTAAAAAGCTTCTGATCCGAAAGAAAGTTAAATGTCAGCTTGACAAAACCTAAACGGGAATTTCTGGCGGCGCGCACGCCGCTTTTGTCGTCGGCGCTCACGTCGGGAAGCTCGTCCCACAAAAGCGCGACCGCCTTGAAGGAATCGCTCTCCGCTTCCTCCATAACTATTCCGGCGCTGCGGTCGATCATTCCTCCCAAAGAAGCGTTCACCGCGCGGATAACGTCCTCCAGCCGGAGATACTCAAGGTATGTGCTTCCCGCCGAGTCCTTGTAGAACGCGGTGATAACGCTGTATATTATAAAATACGCGAGAAAAAGCTCGCGGTTGAGCCGCAGACCCATCACGCGTTTC
>CAJTON010000013.1:51942-65385 GCA_910577605.1 uncultured Butyrivibrio sp. | reverse complement strand
TTTCAATCCTCGCTCCCACACGGGGAGCGACGGAGCTTCCGGTATGTAGATTTGAGGAGGTCGCATGATTTCAATCCTCGCTCCCACACGGGGAGCGACGTCATAAAGACTGTTCCATTCCTTGATACTCGTTCCATTTCAATCCTCGCTCCCACACGGGGAGCGACTCTCTTAGACCTTGAGAAATCAAAGATGTATTACCAATTTCAATCCTCGCTCCCACACGGGGAGCGACGTCATACAGCCCTGCCACGCCGTTTGAGCCTGCAAGATTTCAATCCTCGCTCCCACACGGGGAGCGACGCTCATCAATCCAAGTTCCAATAGCATCACCAATTTATTTCAATCCTCGCTCCCACACGGGGAGCGACTTGTGTAATTTCCTGCCCGTGCTATCCTCATAAAATTTCAATCCTCGCTCCCACACGGGGAGCGACACAAATATTCCACAAATGGATTTTAACGCCTTAAATATTTCAATCCTCGCTCCCACACGGGGAGCGACTGAATTTATACAATCTCACGCAACTTCCGCTGATATTTCAATCCTCGCTCCCACACGGGGAGCGACTCTTTTCTGCTATCCCATACCCATTTGGAGATGGATTTCAATCCTCGCTCCCACACGGGGAGCGACCATTAAAGAAACAGAGACAACGGTAGCGCAAACAATTTCAATCCTCGCTCCCACACGGGGAGCGACTGATAAGCTGACGCAGGATTATCTGCACATTCTTATTTCAATCCTCGCTCCCACACGGGGAGCGACTTACAACAATACCGCTGTCGCAGGCGGCAATAAATATTTCAATCCTCGCTCCCACACGGGGAGCGACGTCTGCATCCGTGCCAGAAACCTGTCGCCTTGTACATTTCAATCCTCGCTCCCACACGGGGAGCGACGTTCAACTCACACAGCTTGTCATAGACTTGTTGCATATTTCAATCCTCGCTCCCACACGGGGAGCGACCATCAGTTTGATTTGTATTCGTTGTGACATCAATCTATTTCAATCCTCGCTCCCACACGGGGAGCGACAAAACCTATGATTTCGGATAGGATTGGGGAATTAATTTCAATCCTCGCTCCCACACGGGGAGCGACGTTCGTCCTGCAATATGCAGATGTTTTATCTGTTCTATTTCAATCCTCGCTCCCACACGGGGAGCGACGAAAAAAACAAAAGAAATAGGAGACGCATATGTAATTTCAATCCTCGCTCCCACACGGGGAGCGACATGGATACTACACAAGTTGGAATGAAGAGATAGCAATTTCAATCCTCGCTCCCACACGGGGAGCGACAGCAATTATGCACATAGATCATGCCTCAATTCCATTTATTTTTATACATTCTCCTCATATACGACACACTAACGGAGAGGCAAAAATAACAAAAAGCTGATTTTTGTGCAAATTGTCAACATAAAAAACTTGCGAATCCTTCAGTGAATCCATGTTCACTTCATATTCGCGAAAAATCAAATTATAAGCGGCGCCGATAAATCAAATGATTTTTGCACGCCAATGTGTTCCACTCTGTTTTTATATTTTTCTCCCAAAATATAATAGCGTATGCTGTCTTTTTCAATGTCTATAGCTCCTTTTAACTGATTCTTGAGCATTACAAACTGCGTGCCGTCCAAAATACACTCGAATACGGAGTTCTGGACCCGCTGCCCGTAATTTGTACAGATTTTAGCAACATGTGAAAGACGTTTTGAGCCGTTAGGAGAGGTTGTATTTACATCATATGTAATCAGTACCAGCATATTCTAACCTCCTTATCTCTTAAAAAACGGAGGATATGCGTCGATGTCGCCTCTGAGGTATCTGGCTAACAGCATTGCCTGTGCATAAGGCAAAAGACCGACAGCGATTTTTTCCTTTAAAAACGGATGCGTGATCTGCTCGTTTTTTGCGTCCTGCCATTTCTGGACTACGGATTTCCTGAGAGAATCTGACATGACCACAGCGCCGCTTTCAAGCTTCTCAAAGCCCTTCGCGTCGATTTCCTTTTTGTTTATCAGCGATAAAACAAATCTGTCCGCGACCGGCGCGCGAAGCTCCTCCATAATATCAAGCGCCAGAGACTGCCTGCCAGGTCTGTCCCGATGTAAAAAACCGACATACGGGTCCAATCCCGCCGAGTATGCCGCCCCCGCGCACTCCGCCGTTAAAAGAGCATATGCAAAAGAAAGCAGCGCGTTGACATTATCCAAAGGCGGTCGCTTATTTCTTCCGTTAAAAACAAAGTCTTTTTTATTTTGAAGGATAAGCTCGTCAAAAACATGAAAATACACCGTTGCGGCTTCGCCCTCATACCCTCTTAATTCATCAAGGTCGGTACTGTTTTTGATATAGGACAAAGACTGTTTCAGAAGCGCCGAGGCATTGTTTAATTTGTCGCAGTCCAGACGCAGCGAGTAGTCTCTTATCGCTCTTTCAACAACATACCTTTGATTATGTACCTTGCCCAAAATCATATTGCGGGCGATGTCAAGACACTCCTTTTCGTTTTCGGAAATGCGGTACTGCATCTTGCGAAGTATCACGTTTCCGTTCTCCCTCCCTACAATGCGGGCGCAAAATCTATCACCCTGAAAAAGACTGATCGACACTCCGTTCTCGCAGCATTTTCTCATAAGAGCCGGACTCGCACCCACATAATTAAACGCCACTATTGCCTCGATATTATGGATCGGCACTCTCATCAGTATTTCGTCGTTTCTTTTTATGGTGACGCTTTCGCCCTCGATTCCCAAATAAACGTCCTCCGACGTTACATATAAGGTATTCATTAGTTTTTTCAAGGCGTATCCTCCTTTTTTCCTAAGAAGCGTTATGCGCTGAACATAGTTATTTTATCATATCATCTATGTACTTGGCAGCGGATATTTCCTTGCAAAGCTGCGGCATACACAGATCATACAAAGAACACTGTTTGCAGGACGGATTCATTTTTACCTTGGGCGTATAAGAACGCTTGTAATAAGAATGCATCTCTTCAAAAGACTTCCTTACTTTTTCACGAAGCTCCGGCGTAAATATTACCTCCGTCCTATGACGCGTCTCCCCGTAATAAAGAAAGCCCTTTTTGATCTGCGTGACAAGCATTTCCTCCAGACACATTGCCTGAGCCGTTAATTGCAGCTCGTCGGCGTCGTGCTGTTTCGGCGCTCCGCGTTTATACTCGACAGGGATCACATAAAACAGTCCTTCACAGCCTTGCAGCGTGATTCCGTCCTCCGACCTGTGGAATTCCACAACGTCGCATTCGCCGCTTATTCCCATGCTCCGTGAAAATACCTTCATGGCCCTGACAGTCAATACGTCCTTACGCTTCTCGCGGAAATCAGGATCGTGGGCATTGTCATGCATAATTTTCCCTTCAAATGTCCGGATATTTTCCTGCCATTGCTGTTCAATATGTATCAACGCCCACTGCCTCCGGCAAAACGCAAAATGCTGGATTCCGGAGAGCATCAGATAATCCTCTTCCTGATATTCCATACGCTTTTTCCTACTCTCTGCAAATGCACGAAACGCCCTCCGGCAGATCGTCGGGCAGCTTTACTTCATAATCCGAAAACGCTCTGGGAAGATCGACTCCGTCCTTTTTTGAAACCTTTACGCCATCAAAAAGCTTATGCGCCGGAGCACATCCCAATTCGCTGTCGTGCTTGAAAATTATAAGCTTTCTGACCGCCATTTTCCCGCGCGCTGCGGAACGGTCATGCTCGAACATATTAAGAATCGCCTGCCACAAAAGCTCAAGGTCGTCCTCCGAAAATCCGGTCACTTTTCTCGCAAGATTCGCCGAAACAAAGCCCTCCACGCGGTAAAGCCCGTAAGGAACGATGTATTTTCTGCCCATTTCTGTTCCTTTTTTCGCCGCATCGTCCTCGGTAGTAATGGCGACCCTCGTGATCGTTATTTCCTGAGGCATTATCGGATCTACCGATTTGGCAAAGCCAAGCTGAACGGGACCCCTGACCTGTCCGCAGTTAAGACTCGCCTTTACAAAGGTCGTCATAACCGCGCCGAAGGTCCTTATATCAAAGAAATTTTCGCACATAAAATCTCTTATCTTTATGTCCAGTTCAGGATTGTTTTTCTTTAAAGACTTTATGTCCTTGTCTCCCACGTTCAGATATTCCAAAGCCTCCGCGTCGCTCCGGTTTAGCGGAATATTGTCCTTAATATAAATACGGTAACCCTTTTCGTCTTCTTTTACCGTCTCCACATAATTGCGTATCTTTCTTTTGAGGCATACGTCCGTAACTATGCCGTATCCGCTCTCCACGTCCACTCTCGGCGAGTTTCCAGCGTCGGGATCGCCGTTTGGATTTCCGTTCTCGACGTCAAATAAAACCACAAAATCATATCTGTTCTTAATTACTTCGCTCATATTATTTTTCCTCCTTTTTCTGATAACGCTTCTGCGTCTGATAGTAATATCCTAACTGAAAAGATCCCTGCTGCGGAAGATTCAAGCGCGTCGG
Source organism: uncultured Butyrivibrio sp. (assembly GCA_910577605.1). GTDB lineage: Bacteria > Bacillota > Clostridia > Lachnospirales > Lachnospiraceae > Eshraghiella. The sequence continues at coordinate 60,879 of CAJTON010000013.1, read as the reverse complement.
AAATTCTGTTCCGACAATTTCCGTCAGTTCTCCTATCTGTTTGTTAAAATAAACCTTAAGCGGCTCTTTCAATTTGCGTAAATGCTTCTGCGCAAGATCGATAAGCTTAGGAAAAATCCTCGCCGGTGTCGCCGACGCCGCGCTGAAATACTTGTCCTTTATCGTCGCGTTGATTCCGGGATTTGCCTCCTGCTGAATATGCTCCAATACCGAGAATAATCTTCCGAGCGTATACTGAACATCCCTGCACTCTTCGTTAAGTTCCATTTTCTCCAATACCTCCTTTGGACAGTCTTTGTGTTCGTTTCGCAAATAATAGGCTTTTATGATCGCCGCCCGTCCTCTTGTGACCTCGCGCTCCGCCCTGATCCTTAGCATCACTCCGTTTAGAAGCGACGCCGGATATGTTCCTCCGGTCAAAACAGCCTTCAGCGTATCCGCCGCCATCTGCGGAGATGGCGATTTGTCGTTTGACTTATTGTTTACGGTTTCCGAAAGAAGCTTCCATAACGGCAATATCGGAAATTTATCGTTTTTTGGACGCACGATTTCCAATCTCTTATGATGCTCGTTGATATGCCGCATCATATCGCCGAAGGAATTCTCCATAAAAAAACGTACCGACAATCTTGCCGCGTTTGGCGCAACCCCCAATACATAAAAACGCTTGTCCGGATCCAGCCATTCGTCTTTTATCTGAACAGACTCGCCTTCCTGCATTTTCGCCAGAATTCTGCTCAGATCCTGATCGGTCAGTCCCTCGTTCTCGTCCGTACCGAACATCGCCGCGATTCCCGCGTCCTGATATGCGGTATCTCCGCCTTCCGCCCAGCACACTACCGTCATATCGCCAATAGCCTTTGTATGCTCTCTGTCGTTCAAAAGCTCGTTCAATGCCGTGCCGTATGCAAAAGCCGCGTACTTGCTTACCGGCGCGTTGCTTCCCTGCTCCTTACCGTATGAGCAGAACGACGGGGCGTTAAACGACACGAGCGAGGTACCCATTGCCTGCGCTCCGCGCACTCCCTTTATCGTGGGATGAAGGACCGCTATCGGCGCTTTTTTGCCTGTCACCATACACACTCCAACGTTTCCTTCGCCGGACGAGCTGTAATGATTCTGCCAGCATTCTCTTATCCGCAAATCCTCCATAACCGATTTGCCCTCGTAATAAAAGAGAATATTCGCGCCGGCCATCAACTCTTTCCAATCCTCCGTAAGCTTGGGGTTCTCACACGCGTTTTCGGGCTTCCACTTCTCAAAATACCGGACTATTGCAAGCGCCGCCTCCGTGCCCGCGTCTTTCAGCAATTTCGTATGAAGCTCCTTACATGCGTTAAAGCATTGCAGGGTTCTGTCCTCCTTGCCCTTCTCGTCCGCGCCGAAAATGTATGTGGAATTATCGCATAAAAAGTTAGACTTAACATCGACCGAACGTTTTACGGGCTGCGGCACCTCTAACGACCGCGGCGCATTGACCGTCTTTTTCCCCGACTGACGCGGGGTTTTAAGACTTAAAAGTCCTATAACTTCGCCGTCGGCATTAAGGTTCAATCCGAATGAAACGTTTGTCTTTCCCCATCCGGGTTTTGATATTGCTCCTTTTTTCAGCAGATCTTCATAGTGATCCACCAATGCCTGTAATATCACCGTATCACCTCACAATCTGTCAGGTCGATCACGCCTTTTTCCATCCTTGCCCTGAAAAACAACGGCTGAATATCCGACGCGTCGCTGTAATCGAGGTCCCAGAGCATATAGCCCAAGTCTCTTGTTTCGTCGATGGCGGGTATTTCTTCGCCCTCCCATTCCCTAAAGTTCAGCGTAAATTCCCGACAACCAGCGTATGGCTGTGAAAAGCACTGTCCCTTACGAAGCCTGCGTTTAATAATATCCTGAAATTTTCCGGGATTGTCGCTCTCCGCCGCCTTGTCCGTCATTTCAAAATGAGCATCGATCACATAGCGGACGTCTTGCAGAACAACCGACGAGCGCTGGACTATGTCTTTGGAGGTGCTGATATACAAAGCACCCTGTCCTCCTGCCATGACGGTTCTCACATTGCTTGCGGAAATTTTGGACTGTACCTCGTTTCTTCTTATGCTTGTGGTCCTGATAGGGGAAAGCACATATATTCTGTCTATTATCCACCTGAGCCCAGGATGCCAATAGATAGCTTCGAGTATCCCGCGCGCCGCCGACGGCGTAATAACGTCATAAGTTACGCGTTCCGTCTTTAGTTCGGGACGCGAAAAAAGCGCGTAATCTCCCCATATCTCTACTTTGACCGACATAAGTATCATCTCCTTTCATTAATTATATCTTTTTGTATTATGCTTCCAGTCTAGCTCTAAGAATATAATTTGTCAAGTAGTATTTTGCAGAATTTAGAATAAATTAGGATTATTTAGTATAAATTTTTATTGTAAATCTTTTTTTTATAAATTAAACTAAGAGTGTCATCTTTTTCATAAGATGTGGATTGAAACATTAAGTGTATCCTTTTCGTATTGCGGCGGCAGTTTCGGTCTGCCGCCCTTTCCGTCTCAGACATACAGCCCGAATCCCGTTTCCACGTCCATCTGAAGTCCGGTGTCGTCGTTATACTGATTCATATCTCTCAGCACACATACATAATCCCTGACCATTTCAAGACAGCCTGCCTCCCACAGCTTGTTATAATGCTCCGTATAGACGTTTACGGCATACTGTCCAAGCCTGCGGAAGGTATTCCTGTCCGAATAACCGCCGTATATGCTTTCTATGTATCTATTGCTTTCTTCTGTCGGTATATAAATCGTTTTTGTCTGATTCTCTATAAGTTTGAATATCTTACTTACCGTAGCAAACGGAAAAACCTTTCCGTCGATTCCGTTTTGGAAAGCCTTAATTATTCCTTTTTGGTCGAGATTTTCGCGCCCGATAAGCTCCCTGTAAAAAATAAAATAATCCGAAACCGCCTCCAAGTCAGATAAATCCTGATGTTTCCTCATAATTTCCCTGAGGGCATCCGCGTTTTGCCGTACAAAAGAAGCGTCGTCCCCCTCAAGACGGAACAAGTAGACGTTACACTCCTGCGGATCCCGCTTTCCCTCCCTGTTGCACCGTCCGGCAGCCTGTATTAACGAATCAAGACCTGTTTCCTGCCTGTATACCTCAGGAAAATCCAGATCGACCCCCGCCTCGATCAGGGAAGTCGCTATCACTCTGCACGGGAGTCCCTTTCTAAGACGCTCCTTTATCTCTCTGAATTTTCTTTTCCGGTCGAAAGGACATAAAAGAGTCGTAAGACAGTATGCCCCCTCCGTGGGAATCCGCGAGTAAATTTCCTGCGCGGTTTTCCGCCTGTTTACAATGCAGAGCACCTGCTCCTTAGCCGCGATCCTGTTTTGAAGCTCATCAAGCGTGAGAACTCCTGCATTGCTTATCACAGAACGCTTAAACCGCACAAACATTTCCTTCATACCTCCGCATATCTCACGGATCTGACGATCCGGCACATATCTTGCAAAAACATTCTCAAGCGCGGGCTGCGTCGCGGTACAAAGAATTACCGTTGATTTATAGTTTTTCACCAGCTCGGATATCGCGGCGACACATGGCTCAAGGTAAGGTATCGGAAGTGTCTGGCATTCGTCGAACACTATTACACTATTCGCCAAATTATGTAGCTTCCTGCACTTCGAGCTTTTGTTTGCAAAAAGAGATTCAAAGAACTGTACCGCGGTCGTCACTATCACAGGCATGTCCCAGTTCTCGGTAGCCAAAGCCTTTTTATACGCGTCCGAATCCGCACCTTCCTCGTCCGCTATCTCATAAAGCACGCCGGAATGATGCTCCAGTACGTTATCTTTTCCGAGAATGCCGCTGAATACCTCCGCATTCTGGTCAATAACAGAGGTATACGGAATAACATAAATCACATGCTTCATGCCCCTCGCCCGCATATGCTTGAGCGCAAAGCCAAGCGACGCCGTCGTTTTACCGCCTCCGGTCGGAACGGTCAGGGTATATAAGCCTCTGTCGAAACTTTCGCCATTTTCCATACATTCCTTCAAAATATCGTTTCTTCTCGCACAGAGAGCCTTCTGCTCTCCGCTTTGAAAATCCGTTCTGCACAGCCACTTTTGTATATAATTTTCAAAAGAAGCGCACAGTTCTTCAACCGACGCGCTGCCTCCTCTGATAATCTTACCGTCGTTCATAAATTTTTCCGTGTCAAGATAGTCGGCGTCAACGAGGCACGAATACAGCATCCTTACAAAAAACGACATCGCAAATCCGCTCTCGGCGCAGAATCCGGGAATCCCCGCGTCGTTCGTACTGATTTCCTTTTCCCATTCGGAATAATCCGGTAAAGTTTTTTTGAGCCTGCCAAAAAAAGTTCCGTCGCTTTCGCTGTCCGCTTTGCGTGAACCTCCGTCAAGCAGACCCGAATGGTGTCCGGCTATGACCATTGCCGCCGGAGGATTTTTTCTCTTCATTGCCTCCATTGCTCCTGCCGTTGAATGGTCTACCTTCTGAGTATACAAAGGATCGTTTATCCTTCTTTGAAATTCCTCGGAATACTTGCCTATGTCATGTAAAATTCCGCAGAAATAACCCATTTCGCCGCAGTCAAAGTCGTTTGCAAAGTTTTGCGCAAGCTCTGCCGTTCCTTTAAGATGCTTTTCTATGCTTTGCTTTTTACCTAAATCGTTAATATGCGCTGTTTTCATTCATATGACCTCTATAAAATTATTTGATCGTATTCATTATACATTAGTCTATGTCCAATAAAAAGTACTTTTTATCCGAACGCATGATTCTTTGCGTTGATTAAATATACTAAATACTAAAATCAGGATTTCTTAGCATAAAAAAACGGAGTGTTAATCACACTCCGCTCTTCACAAGCACCGTTGCCGACATTCGTTCCGCCGTCACGCTGTCCGATACCTCGTCAAGGCTTTCGCAGCCCGCCCGGTTTCCCTTAACGCATATCCGCCATTTACCTTTTGGAAGCTTAATTTTTTCCTCCGTATCGGAGGCGTTGTATATCACGAAAATACCGTCCGAAGGCTCTCCGGCGCACGGCGCGATCCGGCAGGCTGTCACGCTTCTTTTGGTCCTGACTGAAAAATCGTATAAATCCTCGGCGCTTTCCATGCGTCTTAACGCGGGATGCGCCTTCCTGAACGCTATCAGCCCCTTATAATACTCGCACACGTCCGCGTACTCTTTCTTGCTCAGATCGTCCCACTTAATGCTGTTTACGGAATCGGGCGCGTTGTAGCTGTTTTCATTGAGAGTTCCGTCCGCGTTTTCCTTGCTTCTGAGAAATTCCTCGCCCGCGAAAATAAACGGGATTCCCTGAGAAGTGAAAACGATAGCGGCAGCAAGAAGATTCTTTCTCACCCTGTCCTCAAAAGACATATCAGGATTCATCACTGTGATTTCGTCCCAAAGCGTACGGTTGTCATGGCAGGATACATAATTTATCTGCTGATACGGCAGACTGCTCCACTCCGTTTTGCCCGCGACGCAGTCCGAAAGAATCTTTTTCATTTCATAATTGCCGTTGATGTAGCCCGTCTGGTCCTCGTCGAACATACTGCCCTTTACTGCGTCCCGAAGCGTATCGTTAAACATCGCAAAATTTCCGATTCTTCCGACATTTTTCTGTACGGCCAAAGGAACATCCTTCCTTACCGTAATAGTCTTCATGTCCCAGCCTTCTCCGTAAAGGATTATCGACGGATCTATTCTGTCAAGCTCCGCGCGCGCCTGTCGTATCGTCTCGACGTCGATAAGACCTACAAGATCAAATCTGAAGCCGTCGATATGGTATTCCTTCGCCCAGTAAACAAGCGAATCCACTATAAATTTCCTGACCATGGGGCGCTCGGAGGCAACGTCATTGCCGCATTCCGAGCCGTTTGAGCCGGGTCTGTGAAAATATCCGGGAACAAGCATATTGAAGCAGTAGTCCGTTCCATAGGTATGGTTGTACACAACGTCCATAACGACGCTTATTCCTCTGCTGTGAACTGCCCGCACCATCTGTTTGAACTCCCGCACCCGCACCGCGCCATCCGAAGCGTCGGTTGAGTACGAGCCTTCAGGCACATTGTAATTCAATGGATCATATCCCCAGTTATACTGAGGCGCATCGGGTTTTGACTCGTCCACGGTAGCGTAATCGTAGACGGGAGTAAGCTGAAGATGCGTTATTCCCATATCCGCTATATGGTCAAGTCCAGTGGGGATACCGCCGGAATTGACCGTTCCCGTCTCCGTAAGCCCGATGAATTTTCCCGTGTTTTTAATGCCGGAAGATAAATCGGCGGACAAATCCCTTATATGCAGCTCGTATATAACGGCGTCAGTGGGATTTTTTCCGGCGTTCGGGTTAAAATCGTCTTCCCAGCCTTCGGGATCTGTCGCGTCAAGGTCGATGACCATCGCCCTTTTGCCGTTTACGCCGACAGCCCTTGCATACGGGTCGCAGGCTTCGTTGGCGAAATCCCCGAAATCCGCCGTATAGGTATAATATACTCCGGCAAGGTCTTTATCTGCTCTGACGCTCCATACGCCGCTGCCGTCCCTGCTCATGTCATACGTTCCGGTTCCGTCGTCCGCCGACGGATCGCCGCTTTCGTACAGATTCAGTGTTACGCTCTTTGCGGTCGGCGCCCATACCTTGAAAACAGTTGCTTCCGGAGTGCGGTACGCGCCGAGGTCGTCTCCGTCATAGGTGTATTTCTTTTCAAAGTCCTCCGCTTCGTATAAGCCGGTATCAGCCTTGAGCGTATTGCGCAACAAATCTTTATTGCCGCCGTCAGTTGATGAAATTCCGGTTTCCATTATTCAGTTACCTCCAAACACTTTAGATCTTTTATGCTCCTATATTATTTCCGGTGTAAAGCTGGTAATACTTGCCTTTCTGCTCAATAAGCTCGTCGTGCGTTCCGCGCTCGATTATGCGCCCCTGCTCAAGCACCATGATGCAGTCGCTGTTGCGTACGGTGGAAAGTCTGTGCGCGATAACAAATGTCGTCCTGCCTTTCATCAGCTTATCCATGCCGTCCTGAACGATTTTCTCGGTACGCGTGTCAATCGAGCTTGTCGCCTCGTCAAGAATAAGTACGGGCGGGTCTGCGATCGCGGCTCTCGCTATCGCGAGAAGCTGACGCTGTCCCTGACTCAGATTGGCGCCGTCGCCCGTGAGCATCGTGTTGTAGCCCGCCGGAAGTCTTCTGATAAAGCCGTCCGCGTTAGCTAGCTTTGCCGCGGCGTATACCTCGTCGTCCGTAGCGTCAAGCTTTCCGTATCGAATGTTTTCCATGACTGTTCCCGTAAAAAGATGCGTATCCTGCAAAACGATTCCTAAAGACTTTCTCAGGTCGGCTTTTTTTATTTTGTTTATATTGATACCGTCATAACGTATCTTGCCGTCCTGTATATCGTAAAAACGGTTTATAAGATTCGTTATCGTCGTTTTGCCCGCTCCGGTAGAGCCTACGAAAGCGATCTTCTGCCCCGGCGTCGCGAAAAGGTCTACGTTGTGAAGAACTATTTTATCCTCATTATATCCGAAATCAACGTCGTCAAAAACAACGTCGCCCGTAAGCTCTACATAATCCGTAAGCCCGGTGTCCTTATGGTAATGCTTCCACGCCCAAAGTCCGGTCCTTTCATCACTCTCCTTAAGCTCACCGTTCTCTCTTACCGCGTTCACAAGCGTGACATAGCCCTCGTCCGTTTCGGGCTTCTCGTCAAGAAGTCTGAAGATCCTGTCGCCTCCGGCAAGCGCCATAATAATGCTGTTTATCTGCATACTTATCTGATTTATAGGCATATTGAGGTTTTTGTTAAAAGTCAGAAAGCTTACAAGTCCTCCGAGCGTAAGCCCGGCAATGCCGTTTATCGCGAAAATACCGCCCGCGATCGCTATGACGACATAACTCAGATTTCCGAGCTGCGCGTTTATCGGTCCGATTATGTTGGCGTATTTGTTAGCCTTATACGCGCTGTCGTATAATCTGTCGTTCAGCCCGTCAAACTGCTCCTTGCATTCCTCCTCGTGGCAGAATACCTTGACGACCTTCTGCCCCTCCACCATTTCTTCTATAAAACCGTTCACCGCGCCTATGTCCCTTTGCTGCGCGATGAAGTTTTTACCGCTCAGCGAGGACACCTTCTTTGTGACGAAAAGCATTACGGCGATCATAACAAGAGAGATAGCCGTCAGCGGCAGACTGAGTACTATCATGCTCGCCAGCACGCCAACTATGGTTATCGCGCTGTTTATCAGCTGCGGGATACTCTGACTCACCATCTGGCGGAGCGTATCGACGTCGTTTGTGTACATCGACATGATGTCGCCGTGCGAATGCGTGTCAAAATATTTTATAGGCAGCGTTTCCATATGAATGAACATATCGTCGCGAATGCATTTCATAACATTCTGCGTGATATACGCCATCAATCTCTGCTGTACGAAATTAGCGACTATACCGACGCCGTAAAAGATCGCTACACGGAATATCGCGTGCAGAAGCAGACTGTAATCCGGCGACGCGCTCCCGATAAGCGGCGTTATAAAACCGTCTATGAGAGTTTTCATAAACATGGTTCCCTGTATTCCGGCAGCCACGCTAGCAATAATGCAGATAAGCACTATGATGCACTGTATCAGATATTTTCCGAAGACATATTTAAGTATTCTCGCCAGAACCTTTCCCGGATTCTGGACTGTGGGTTTCATTCCTCTCGGTGCGGGCATCAGCGATCCCCTCCTTCCGCTCTGTTCTCGTCAAAGTCTCCGCCGCCTCCGGTCTGCGACTCATATACGTCCCTGTATATCTCGTTGGATTCAAGCAGCTCCTCGTGAGTTCCTATTCCGTCTATCCTGCCGTTATCCATGACTATTATTCTGTCAGCCTCCATTACGCT
>CAJTON010000013.1:18204-51932 GCA_910577605.1 uncultured Butyrivibrio sp. | reverse complement strand
GATATTCTCTGCGCTATGATGATCTTGGTCGTATCGGGAATTTCCGTGGACATAGCCTTTCTTATCCTTGCGTCTGTAGCCGTATCGACAGCGCTTGTGCTGTCGTCAAAAATAATGATCTTGGGCTTTTTAAGAAGCGCTCTCGCGATACAGAGCCTCTGCTTCTGACCTCCGGAAACATTGCTTCCGCCCTGCTCTATATGAGTATCGTAGCCGTCAGGAAATTTCTCGATAAATTCGTCCGCGCACGCAAGTCTGCACGCTCTTTTGCACTCCTCGTCCGTGGCGTCTTTATCGCCCCATCTGAGGTTTTCGTATATGCTTCCCGAAAAAAGCACGTTCTTCTGCAAAACCATACTGACCTCGTTTCTTAAAGTTTCAAGGTCATAAAGGCGCACGTCCTTTCCTCCTACCTTTACGCTGCCCTCCGACACCTCGTAAAGTCGGCTTATAAGGTTCACAAGGCTTGACTTCGCGCTTCCGGTGCCTCCTATTATTCCTATCGTTTCGCCTGAACGTATATGAAGATCTATATCTGAAAGCACATATTCGCCGCCTTCTTTTTTGTAGCTGAAATTAACGTTCTCAAAGTCGATGCTGCCGTCCGTAACCTCATAATCCGGTTCGGGCGGATTCACGATATCGGCATTCTCGTTAAGCACCTCGGCAATACGCTCCACGCTCGCCGCGCTCATTGAAAGCATTACGAAAATCATCGCTAACATCATGAGGCTCATAAGTATGTTCATGCAGTATGCCAGAAGGCTTGTTAGGTCTCCCCTCGTAAGTACGGTTTCTCCTGAGCCGACTATCAGCTTCGCGCCTATCCAGCTTATCAGAAGTATGCACCCGTAAACCGTAAACTGCATTGCCGGCGAATTCCATACGATAACGTTTTCCGCCTTCATCATTATCTTATATATGTTGTTGCTCGCCTTTTTGAACTTTTCCTGCTCGTGCGGCTCTCTGACATACGCCTTCACCACTCTTATCGCGGACACGTTTTCCTGCACGCTCGCGTTCAGATCGTCATATTTGGGAAACGCTTCTTTGAAATATTTGTTTGCCCTCGAAATGATAAACGCAAGCACTCCCGCTAACAGCAGCATAGCGATAAGATATATCGTCGCTATCCTCGGACTGAAATAAAACGACATTACCATAGCCATTATAAGGCTCGCCGGTGCCCTCATACACATTCTGAGTATCATCTGATAGGCGTTCTGCACATTGGTAACGTCCGTCGTAAGCCTTGTCACCAGTCCCGCCGTACTGAATTTATCAATGTTGGAAAAAGAAAAAGTCTGTATATTCGTATACATAGCCTTTCTCAGATTCCTAGCAAAGCCCGTGGACGCCTTCGCTCCGTATTTGCCACCCATAAGACCGGCAAAAAGACCTATGCCCGCGGCGGCGATCATAAAAGCGCCCACTATGCAGATGTACTTGATGTCGCCCCCACCCTTCGCGTTGATGCCGTTATCGACCAGCGCCGACATAAGAAACGGCACAAGCATTTCCATAATTACCTCAAGGATCATAAACAGAGGCGTCGCTATCGACTCCTTTAAAAAACCTCTGATATGCCTTGCAAGAGTTTTAATCATTCTTTGCTTCCTCCTTGCTGCCTTCCATATTCTTTCTTATCTTATCCAGTATGGAAAAAAAGATTTCCTTTTCATCATCGGCTATCCCTTCCTCCATGCTTTTGTTCAGCTCTTCGATAACGCGTATGGTCTCAAGATGCGTCTCCTCTCCGAGCTTAGTAAGCCTGAGCTGTTTAAGCCTCGCGTCCGAAGCGTCCTCGGCGCGGGTAACATAACCCTTTCTCTCCATAAGCTTGATTATATTTGTGACCGTGGATTTGGCTATTCCGAATCTTGTCTCCAGATCGCGCTGGTATATATTTCTGTCCCTGCAATCGTACAGAAATCCCAGAATCCAGCCGTGCATTATAGTGATCTCGTCAAAGCCCCCGTTTACAAGACCTGAATGAACGTATCTGCTTATGAGATTGTTCATCCTTTTCAATTCAAAGCTCAAAGGCATACGTCTGTTTTCCAAACATTGTTGTGCTCCGTCCTCCGTCATTCCTTACACCTGTCCTTTTCTCCCATGATAAAACAGTTATGCGCGTATTTCGTTCACACCCTAACTGTTCTATATGGAACTATATTATCACAAAAAAAGCAAAAGTCAAGAAGGAATTATATTTATCCCGTCGTTGATAATTTCCACATAATTCTGATAAAAAATTCCGCGCGCCGCGTCGTCTCCGTACATTGCAGCCGCGTTCGCCGCCGCTGCGTCGTAATCGGTGACCTCCGCTCCCCCAGCGCCGTCACTCACAAAATGCACGAGTTTTTTCTCAAAAAGCACATCCATCTGTTTTCTTGCGCTGCGGTGAAGTCTTCCCTCAAAAACGGCTTTATCCCATACCGTATACGCGCCGTTTTCAACCAGTCCCTCAAGAATATCAAGATCGACCTCGTCATAGAAAAGGGGATTCTCTATTAAAGGTCTGAATCCCGCGTCAAAGCATTCTTTTACTCCCTTGAGCATAAAAGTAAAAGACGCGTCCTTTTCAAATTCCACAACAATATAGCGGCTGCCGGCGATACTGCGCGCGCCGTCCGCGCCGACAGTCTTTGCAAAGCCGCTGTAATATTTTATTCTGCTGCCGACGCACACGGTAAGTCCGGGATAATCCTCCTGCGCCGTCCTGCAAAGCTCGTCTGCGCGCTCAAGTCTTGCTCTGTTTAACGCGCCGTCCCCATAATCAAACTGCGGCATAAGGATTATTATCCTCACACCGCTTTTATACATATTGTCTATATGGTAGAGCGCCCCTACTATGCTGCCCCCGCCATTGACGTATTTATTGTTTTTAAGTGATAAAATATCCGCAAAGGTCCACAGATCCATTACATTTCTTCTTTCTGACTATTCTAGCGCCGTATTGCTTTTAGACTGCTTGACAAGAACATACACTCCAGCCCCGCCGCGCGCGTCTATTGTAAACTCCCTCAGAAGCTTATAACTCCCGTTCAGTCTGAGATGCTTTTTAAGCAGATTTTTCTCGCAGGAATATATTATCATTACCCCTTTATCCCTCAGCATTCCTTCGCTGTAAGACAGAAAACGCCTGTAAAATTCATCGGCGTCCGCGTGTTCAAGCGCAGGCATATCCGTAATTATCTCGTCAAAAAGCACACTGTGCTCAAAGTCAAAATAATTCCTGTTGATATAATTCGCATGTGCGCCCGCCTTCGCGGTGTTCAGTCTCGCGCCTTCTATCGCCTTTCCGAAGGTGTCCACTCCGTACATCTGTCCGGCTTTTACAAGCTTATCGCGCTCTATAAGCATTGTCCCTACCCCGCAGAAGGGATCAAGCACATTCGCTCCTTCCTCAAGATAATCTCGCGCAAGCCATACCGCCATAGCCGCCCTCACAGGATTCATTGACGCAGCGACATGATTTTCCCTGTATTTGAATCTGTCGTAGCCGAAGGTATGCAGTTTGAGGAAAATACCGTATCTGCCGTTCCCGTCCTTCGAGGCAATTAATTTAATCTCGATTTCATAGTCGGAAACCGAATTGACAAGACGTCCCCCGGACATTGCCTGTATTTCCGCTGAAAGCTTCGCCGCGTCCGCGTCCTTAACGTCAAGCCTGAACGCGAAAGCTCCACGCGGATCCTTATGCATATTTTCAAGCAGCTCAGTCAGATTCCCCTTTGCGACAGCCGAAGGAACATCGGATCTTTCATAGCTTTTCATTCCGTTTACAGGAAAGAGCAGCTCTCTGTATATTCTTATGCCCGACGCTTTATAGATCCTTGAAGTACGAGCCATGATACCGCAAAATACTTTTTTCGGCTCAGTGATTCCGTTATGAATAAGAGCGTCCCTGACCGCCTCCACTGTGTCGGCTCCCGTTGTGAGAATGACCTGCACCGGCTTCTTAGGATCCGCAAAAGTATGCCTTGCCTGCCTTTTGCCCGAATCAAGCAAAGCGATCAAAGTTTTAAGCTCCGCCGCCGCGTGTTTAAGATCTGCCTCGTCAAAGCCGCCCGCCTCAAGTTCGCGTCTGCGGCTTCTTAACATTTCGGTATGCTTGTCATAATTATATGATTTCAGAGCCGTAAGATATGCGCTCCTGACAAAAAATGTCGTTTCCGCCTTATAATATTCGGCTATTATGTCCTCATAACCGCTCTCCCCAAGCATTCCCATTATCAGAACTGCGTTTTTGCGCACCTTGGCGTCCTCGTTTTTGAGCAGACCCGGAAAAAGCGAAATGCCGTAACGCTTTTCGCTTTTGAGTATTTCCGTATTTTCTCCGCCCTGAAGGGCTTCTTTTATATATACAAGGTTCTCCCTCAGATTAATATTTTCGGTTAACTCCTTTAACTGTTTATCAAACATCAGGCTTCATCCTTTACATATCCCGCAATATTCACGGCGTGGTCGGAAACTCTTTCGAGATTGGTAAGCAGATTAAGGAAAATAACTCCGGTCTCGGATTCGCACTCCTGACTTGCCAGCCTGTCGATATGCTTGTCCCTTATTTCTTCCTCATAAGCGTCCACATCGTCCTCAAACCTGAAAGTCCTGCGCACCATATCAAGGTTTCCGCTCTCTCTTGACAAAATCGCGCTCTCAAGAGAGCCTTCAACGGCAGCCCTCATGTCCTCAAGGTCCCTTACTCCCATCTCGGAAAATTTAAGTCCGTCCTTCTCAAGTTTCTGAGCAAGCTCGGCTATATTCTCCGCGTGGTCGCCTATTCTTTCCAAATCTATAACAGTGTACATGAGATTCTTCACCTGACGGCTCTGCCTGTCGGTAAGTCCGTCGTTGCTGAGCTTAACAAGGAAATCCGAAAGATTCGCCACATGGTCGTCAATATGCTTCTCCGTATCAAGAACCACGCTGACATTTTCCATCCTGCAGTACATGACGGCGTCAAGGCTTCTTTTGATATTCTCCGTACATATTTTTCCCAGTTTAACTATGTAATTGCTTACCGCCTGTATGGCAAGAGAAGGCGTATTAAGGATCCTGTCGTCGAGCAGCATCGAATTGTCTCTCTGCTCGTCAACCGGCGGCGCCGGCTGCTTCTTGTCCCTGATTATAAGCTCTGAGAGCTTCACAAGCTTGTTGGCAAAAGGATAGAAAAGCATAGTGTTCGCGACTTTAAATCCCGTATGGAATACGGCTATCGTAACTCCGGACATCGTATACGCCTGCGCCGCCGGGAATATCTTAAAGAATATAAATACCAGCGTGCCCCATATCGCAACTCCTATCAGATTGAAAAGCAGATTTATTACAGCCGCCCGTCTCGCGTTGCGCGAAGCTCCCGCGCTTGAAAGAATAGCGGTAAAGCACGAGCCTATATCCGCGCCGAGACATATGAAGACCGCAGTTCCGGCAGAAACAACTCCGTATCTTGCAAGCGCCTGCAAAACTCCCACGGACGCGGACGAACTCTGCATCACTCCGGTCACGACAACGCCTATAAGTATTCCTAACATAGGATTGTTCCCCAGCGTGAGGAAAATGTCCTGCACAGTCTGGCTTTTCATGTACGGCTCCATCGACGCCGACATCGCGGTAAGTCCCGCAAAAAGCAGTCCCACGGATATAATTATCTCACCCATCGTCTGCTTCTTATGCTTCTTACAGAACATGACAAGGGCGGCGCCCACGCCTATCATTAAAGGCGCGTAAAACGAGGGCTTGAAAGCCGCAGCAGCAGAACCGAGAGAGTCAAGCGCAACTATCCACGCTGTAACCGTGGTTCCGATATTGGCACCCATAATGACGCCCACCGACTGAAGCAGACTCAGTATCCCCGCGTTTACAAAGCCTACCACCATTACGGTAGTGGCTCCCGAACTTTGTATTATGGCGGTAACAGCCGCACCGACCGCGATTCCCTTGATTCTCTTATTTGTAACGGCATTGAGAAGGCTTTTCATCCTCTCTCCCGCCGCTTTCTGCAGTCCGCCGGAAAGAAGCTTCATTCCGTAAAGGAACATTCCCAAACCGCCTATAAACCCTAGTACATTTGAAACATCGTTTAAAGTCATTACCCGCATACTCCTTTGATCATTTCATTGCCGTCTGAACGGACAGCTTAAAGCCGTACCACTCTTCTTCATTGCTGACAAAATAGAGCGGACACCTTTTACCCGTAATATCGTAATGCCTGATAATGTCCTCATCCGGTGAAAGCCCGTATGTATTACAGAGCGCCGCCGTCAGCTTTACAAGCGAATCGTATGTCGCCGCGTTGAATTTACCCGTTTCGTCCGGATGGCAGCATTCGATGGCTATTGTATCCCCGTTGCGCTCGTTGGAGGCGTATGAAATTTCATCAAGCGGAACACACTGTATTATCTCCCCTTCAAGCCCCACTATATAATGACTGCTCGCGCTTGTGCCGTGCCCGTCTTTAAGCCCTTCAAAATAGCTTCTGTTCTGCGCGGCGGTCGTTCCGGGATTGCCTACATAATGTATCACTATAGCGTTGACATTGCGAAGCTTGTTCCCCGGTCTTGAGTATTCGTTCACTGTCAGATAATCGACCGTCACCTCGCCGCTGCTCAAAAAAGGATCCGGCTTAAGCTCGCGCTTCGTCTCCTTCATAACCGTTTCCTCACTCTGCGAGGTCTCAGTACCAGCCGAAATCGGTCTGCCGCCAAACTGCTTTTCGGCAAGCAGTATCAGAACGATCACGATAAGCACTACCACTGAGCTTACAAGTATAACCTTAATTCCTTTGTATCTCATTACAAGCCCCCGACTTTACTGTTCCACGCTGTAATTAGGTGCTTCCTTAGTGATATGTATGTCATGGGGATGGCTCTCTTTGAGCGAAGCGGCTGAAATCTTAACGAATCTGCCCCTCTCCTTAAGTTCCGGAATAGTTCTGGTTCCGCAGTATCCCATTCCCGAACGGAGTCCTCCCATAAGCTGAAATACCGTATCCTCAAGCAATCCTTTGTAAGCCACGCGTCCCTCTACGCCCTCCGGCACGAGTTTCTTGGCGTCCGTCTGAAAATAACGGTCCTTGCTTCCGTTTTCCATAGCCGCAATCGAGCCCATTCCTCTGTAGACTTTGTATTTACGTCCCTGGAAAAGTTCAAAATCTCCCGGCGCTTCGTCGCAGCCGGCAAACATGCTTCCCATCATACATACGTCCGCTCCGGCGGCTATCGCCTTTGTAAGATCGCCCGAATATTTGATTCCTCCGTCGGCAATAACGGGGATGCCATATTCTTTCGCCGTATTGTAAACGTCCATGACCGCCGTTATCTGCGGAACGCCTATACCCGCAACAACGCGCGTCGTACATATCGAACCGGGCCCTATACCGACCTTTACCGCGTCAACTCCCGCCTCGATAAGCGCCTTTGCCGCTTCTCCGGTCGCGATATTTCCCGCTATTACCTGAAGGTCGGGATACTCAGCTTTAACCTTTTTTACGGCCTCTATTATATTTTTTGAATGTCCGTGAGCAGAGTCAATAACTATACAGTCAACCTTTGCCGCAACAAGCGCGCCGACTCTTTCCATAATATTTGCTGTTATTCCCACTGCCGCTCCGCAGAGAAGCCTTCCCTGAGAGTCCTTTGCCGACAAGGGATATTTTATCTGCTTTTCAATATCCTTTATAGTGATGAGTCCTCTGAGGTTAAAATCGTCGTCAACTATCGGAAGCTTTTCCACTCTCGCCTTGGCAAGTATTTCTTTTGCCTCGGTAAGCGTAATTCCGACCTTCGCCGTTATGAGATTTTTGCTGGTCATACACTCCTTTATCGGCTTTGTATGATCTGTCTCAAACTTAAGGTCACGGTTGGTGATTATTCCCACAAGCTTTCCGTTTTCGGTAATGGGCACTCCTGAAATTCTGAATTTCGCCATCAGATTGTTGGCGTCCTCCAGTGTATGATCGGGTGAAAGGAAAAACGGATCCGTTATTACGCCGTTTTCCGAACGTTTAACCTTATCGACTTCCTCTGCCTGCTGCTCGACCGACATATTCTTATGTATGATTCCTATGCCGCCCTGTCTTGCCATTGCTATAGCCATCCTGTGTTCCGTAACGGTATCCATTCCGGCACTCATTATCGGGACATTCATCCTGATTTTTTTGGTAAGCCATGTTTCAAGCTCTATCATATTCGGAGTCACCTCTGAATATGACGGAACCAAAAGAACGTCGTCAAATGTAATTCCTTCGCCGATTATTGTACCCATTTTGTTTTATCCTTCCTTTCCTTATTCTTGCGCTGTTTTTCACGCATAATTTCCCGCAGGAATTTTGATATTATTGCGCCGTTTTTCCGCGCAAAGTGTATTAGCTCTTATTTTATACATATTTATAAAAAAGTCAACAGTCTGTCCCGACTTGGAAATATCAGTCATTGATATCAAGGTATACCTTGCGCGGATACGCCTGTTTGATTTTTTCAAGCAGCTCCTCGTTGGGCGTAAACATAACTTCCGCCACAACATTATCGTCGCCGTGTACAATCGCTATGAAGTGTTTGTCATCCTCGTACTGCGTCGAAAAATCGAATTTTACATGGTTGTTAACTCCGCCGCCGAGATGCCGCGAGCCGACCGGAGCCATGCAGTCCATCTTAGTAAGATTGAATCTGCGCAGCTTCTTTCTTGTCATTTTGTGCATAACCTTATCTATGGCGAGTTCTCCGTCAAAAAAGGAATATTCGTATTCAACATCTGTATTTCTGAATACAAGATATGTGAAAACCGCGGCGAGCACAACGATAACTAGATCCAAAGCCATGAACGCCGGAACAAAAAGCAGTATGGCAAGCATCGCGATAAAAGCAAGCACGTCCGCACATATTATAGCGCATCTTGCGGCGTACGCCTTAACCGTCAGTTTTCTTTTTACAAGACATTCAACAATCGCATCAAGCATAAATTTATGATCCTTTCAATGTTATTGCGCCGCTTTTCCGCGCATAATGGTATTCAGACGTTTATCTCAGCCTTCACTCCGAGCACGTCCTTATATTCAGCCAGAACCGGGGCAACCGTTTCCGACAAAAATTCCTCCACCTGCTCCTTTGAGCGTCCGGTATATTTGGAAGGGTCCATGGATTTTTCAAGGTCCTCAAGGCTCACGTTAAACGCCGGGCTTGACGCTATAAGTTCAAGCAGGTTATTGTCAAGTCCCTCCTGCTTAACGCGTCTGCCTGCCTCCATCGAAAGCCTGCGTATCTCCTCATGCAGCTCCTGACGGTCGCCTCCCGCCTTTACAGCGTCCATCATTATATTCTCGGTAGCCATAAAGGGCAGCTCAGCCATTATATGTCTGTTTATTACTTTTTCATAGACGACCAGACCGTCAACGACATTGAGATAAAGATCAAGTATGCCGTCCACCGCGAGAAAAGCTTCGGGAACCGACATTCTCTTATTGGCGGAGTCGTCGAGCGTCCTCTCGAACCACTGCGTCGCGCTTGTGATCGCAGGATTCATCGCATCCGCCATCACATAATTGGCAAGCGAAGCTATCCTCTCGCTTCTCATAGGATTGCGTTTGTACGCCATGGCGGACGAGCCTATCTGAGATTTCTCGAACGGCTCCTCTATTTCCTTGAGATGCTGCAAAAGCCTTATATCGTTGGAAAATTTGTGCGCGCTCGCCGCAATTCCCGCGAGTACGTTCACGACCCTTGTATCCACCTTGCGCGAATATGTCTGTCCCGAAACGGGATATACATCGCCAAATCCCATTTTGGCAGCTATCATTTTATCAAGTCGCCTTACCTTCTCATGGTCGCCTTCAAATAATTCCAGAAAGCTTGCCTGCGTACCGGTCGTACCCTTTGAGCCGAGAAGCTTCATGGAATCTATCACATGGTTCAGATCCTCAAGATCAAGCAAAAGCTCCTGCATCCAGAGCGTGGCCCTCTTTCCGACGGTGGTGGGCTGCGCAGGCTGAAAATGCGTAAACGCGAGAGTGGGCAGCGCCTTGTATCTGTCGGCAAACCTTCCAAGCTCGTCAAGCACGTTGATAAGCTTTACTCTTACGAGTTTAAGCGCCTCCGTCATTATTATCAGGTCGGTATTGTCGCCCACATAACAGGAGGTGGCGCCCCAATGGATGATTCCCTTTGCTTTGGGACACTGAACTCCGTAAGCGTACACATGGGACATGACGTCATGTCTTACTTCCTTCTCCCTCGCCTTTGCCACATCGTAATTGATATTGTCCTTATTCGCCTTGAGCTCTTCTATCTGCTCATCTGTTATTGCAAGCCCGAGTTCCTTTTCCGACTCGGCGAGCGCTATCCAAAGCTCTCTCCATGTCCTGAATTTTTTGTCCGGTGAAAAAATATACTGCATCTCCCTGCTCGCGTATCTCTCCGCAAGCGGTGTCTGGTATCTGTCAGTAGACATCGTGATCTCCTATCCGCGGCATCGAGCCGCCAAATTATTATTTTTCATATTCTCCTCGAATGTCGCAGTCGGGAGGTATGATCGGGTATTTTCCGGTAAAGCACGCGTCGCAGTAATCCGCGCCGCCCTCGATCAGCTCCCCGAGCCTCTTTGCCGGAATATAGCCGAGCGAATCCGCGCCTATAAATCCGCGTATCTGCTCAACCGTATGGTCATGGGCAATCAGCTGGTCGTCAGACGGCACATCCGTACCGAAATAACACGGATGCATAAACGGCGGCGAGCTTATGCGCACATGGACCTCGGCTGCTCCGGCGTCCTTGAGCATTTTTACGATTCTCGCGCTTGTAGTTCCCCGCACAATGGAATCGTCTATCATTACTATCCTTTTTCCCGCGACAGCCTCTTTAAGCACATTGAGTTTTATCCTCACGCTTGTCTCGCGCTGGGACTGCTTCGGCTTTATAAACGTCCTTCCGACGTAGCTGTTCTTGATAAACGCGATGCCGTAAGGTATCCCCGACTCCATAGAATATCCGAGAGCCGCGACATTGCCCGATTCCGGGACTCCCACGACCAGATCCGCGTCCACCGGATGCTCTTTGGCAAGTATCCTGCCCGCCATTATCCTTGAGCCGTATACGCTCACGCCATCGATAAAGCTGTCCGGTCTGGCGAAATATATATATTCAAAAATGCACCTTGAACATCTGTCCTTATGCGCGGTCATATTGGAGGCTATTCCGTCGGGAGTTATCGTAACCACCTCTCCGGGCAGCACGTCCCTGACAAACTCCGCGCCGACCGCGTCAAACGCGCAGGTCTCGGACGAAAGCATATATGTATTGCCGCGCCTTCCTATGCACAAAGGCTTAAAACCCAAAGCGTCCCTTGCTCCGATAAGCTTTCTCGGGCTCATCACTATGAGCGAGCAGGCGCCTTCTATTATGCCCATGGCATTGGCGACCGCTTCTTCGGCACTGTGCGTTTTAAGCCTTTCTCTTGCAATATAATATGCTATTACCTCCGAATCAATAGTCGTCTGGAATATCGCTCCGGTATAGGAAAGCTCCTCGCGAAGCTTTGGCGCGTTTATGAGATTTCCGTTATGCGCGAGCGCAAGTATGCCTTTCGCGTAATTCAGCACCAGCGGCTGCGCATTCTCTCTGGTGCTGCTTCCAGCCGTAGAATATCTCACATGTCCCACGCCTATATTGCCTTTGAGCCTGTCGATCGTTTCCTCGTCAAAAACTTCGTTGGCAAGCCCCATATCCTTGTGCGAAATGACCTTTCCCTTCGGGCCCTTGGTATCGCTGACCGCTATGCCGCAGCTCTCCTGTCCTCTGTGCTGTAAAGCGAAAAGACCGTAATATATGGTGGCGGCAATATCATCACCGTCAAAATCATACACTCCGAACACTCCGCATTCTTCATGCAGCTCGCTCTCATATTCAATACCAAGATTTTCCGAATCCATTATCATCACTGTATCCTTCCGGCAGCAGACCGCCCGCTTTTTTGCAGTATAAAAGCTTACAGTCAGCCGAATTTATGTCCCGTAAGAAGCTCAAACGCCTCCTTATATTTATCCACTGTCTTTTCAACAACCTCGTCGGGCAGAAGCAGGTCGTTGTCGGGATTTGCCTTCAGCCAGTCTCTTACGAACTGCTTGTCAAACGAAGGCTGGGGCTTTCCTGCCTCGTAGCCCTCAAGCGGCCAGAATCTTGAGCTGTCGGGCGTAAGCATCTCGTCGCCGAGAACGATATTGCCGTCGCCGTCAAGACCGAACTCAAACTTGGTGTCCGCAATAATGATTCCCTTTCCGAGCGCGTACTCCGCACATTTTTTGTAAAGAGCAAGAGTATATTCCTTTATCTTCTCCGCGTATCCCGCGCCCTTTTTGGGATAAAGCTCCTCAAGTATCTCCACGCTTCTCTCAAACGATATATTCTCGTCATGCAGTCCCATCTCAGCCTTTGTGCTCGGCGTGTAAAGAGGTTCGAGCAGCTTGTCCGACTCCTTAAGCCCCTTTGGAAGCGTCATTTGGCAGACCGTCCCGTTCTTCTCGTAGCTCGCCCATCCGCTGCCGGTTATATATCCTCTGACAATGCACTCGATCGGGAGCATCTCAAGCTTCCGGCACATCATGCTGTTTCCGTCAAAACGTTCGTTTCTGAAAAATTCGGGCATATCCTTAACTTCGGTGGAAATCATATGGTTCGGCACAATGTCCTTTGTAAAGTCAAACCAGAATTCGGACATCTGCGTAAGTATAGCGCCCTTGTCCGTTATTTTGTTCTTAAGAATATTGTCAAACGCCGATATTCTGTCGGTGGCAACTATAATAAGGCTGTCCCCGTTATCATACACTTCGCGCACCTTGCCCTCTTTAAAAGGTCTGAATTCCTGCATACTGTTTTCCTCCAAATCATATATCTGTGATATTTTGGCAGCTTGCCGCGGATAACGGAAACGCCGCCTTCTGTACTCTACGATTATAATACATCGTCTTTTACAAAGTCAATGCATTTATAGGACAAAAAGTATTGTTGTTTTGGGAAGTCTATGGTAAAATGTTCCTATAAAAATCTGCTTCGGAGGTTGCCGTATGGAAAATAAAAGACGCGCCAGAAGAGTGAAGGTCACCCTTGAGTTGACAGTTTCTTCTCTTTTTGATCAGGATAACGACAAAATAAATATTGATTCTCCCATTATGGTAAAAGACATTTCAAAGTTCGGGCTTGGCTTCATATCCAAAAGCATTCTTCCAATGAATTATTATTTTAACGCCGAGCTCAATCTTGGTTCGGACGATTCTACGCTGTACTGCGTTGTCAAAATAATCCGCTGTGAAGCCCTTGAGGATGACGAATACTCATACGGCTGTGAGTTCGTAGGTATGGCTCCCGTTCTTGATTACATATTTGAGGACCTTGAAAGCAGAGGATGATCGTACCGCAAATAACATTAAATAAGGCAGCCACACCGTCGCCTGAGCGAATGCGGTATGACTGCCTTTTATATTTCATACGGGTTTAACGTATTAAAGCTTAAACTCATTTATCTGATTATATGTTCGCGTCTATCAGGCTTCCCTTGATGTCCTCATCGAGCAGTTTAAGCCTGTCAAGCAGCTCCTGCACGTCTTTTTTCACGTCCTCGCTTATTGAGCTTGACGAAAGCTTCTCCGTGAGTTCCTCGATCTGCTTCTCGATCGCCTCTCTCTTTTCCTTTCTCTCGGAGATCCGCTCTTCTTCCTCTTCCTTCTTCTCCTTCTGCTTCTTTGCTTCTTCGAGTTTTTTCTCGTTTTCCTCGTTTACATGGTCGATCGCCTCCTGCTTGAGCATTCCCGCTATGTCCTTGCTTGCCGCAGCCGCGATCTTATCCGCCGCCTCCTGCGCCTCAAGCATCGGGTCGCTCTCAAGCCTTGCCTGCTTTGTCGCTCTCACCGTTCCGAAATTTCCTTCTATTTCGCTTTCATTGCCGCGCAGCTTTTCCCTGCAGTCTACCTCATATCTGTATTTCTCCATGCTTCTCTGCTGATAATCTGTCAGCCCGCGGGCGGTTATTTCATTGTACTTATCCCACTCCTCCATACTGAGGTCGGGGATACGCTCCGACGCTCTCTGCAAAAGCTCAAGCTCCCTCTGCTCCTCGGAATCATCCGCGATCCCGTATTCAGCCTTAAACGCCTCGCGCTCCTGCTCGGAGTTCTTTATCGTATCTCTTAGGTCCTTGTTCTCCGATTTCAATTCTGCCGATTTATTCTTAAGCTCGATCATATCGTTGTCAAGCTTTCTGTCGTTATCCCAAACGTCGCCGACAAGCTTTTTGATCTCCTTTTTAGCCTGTCTGCGCCTGTTCTCTATTCTCTGCGCATAATCATTTCTTCTGGCTGTCTGACCGTTCGCCGCAAAAAAGGCTTTTCTGTTTTTCTCAGCCTCCGCCGCAGCTATCGCTTTCTCGCGCCTTGACATCTTCGCCCCGCCGTCCCTTGTCAGCGCATGAAGCTCCGAGCTGTTATTTACTCTCATACTGTTTCCTCCGTGAAAAATAAAATAATCCGTTATCAATCATCCTCTGTATATTATATCGGTGCCGGACAAGCGTAAATTAACGGCTCCGATGTCATTCGGAGCCGCTATTTACGCTTTATGCAGCGTCGCCAACGGTATTCTTAAATACGGCGTTTCACCGTTCATTCTTCTTTGCCGCTCCAGAGTATCGTGATTTCGGTTACGGCCGCCGCCACAACGCCAAGGATAAGCACAAGCAGTATAACCTTGATATACGCGCGGTCCGCCGTCCCTACAAGACTTCCGTCGCCCTCAAGATTGCCGTCCCTGTCATTATCGGGATCGGTTTCTCCCTCCGGCTCCTTATTCCCGCCCTGCGAATCCTTAGTTTCTTTTTCGGGCTTTGAAGTATCTTCCGAGGTCGTATCGCCTTCTCCCTCAACATCTCCCTTTTTAGTCGGAGTTTCTTTTTCAGTCTCGCCCGGCTCAGTATTCTCTTGTGATTCAGAGGTCTCCTCCTTTGAAGTATCCTCCTCAGGCTTACTCGGCTTCGGCTCTTCCGGCGATTCGGAGGTTTCATCTTTAGGGGGATCATTCTCAAAAATAACCGTACCTCCGTCGTTTACATAAATCACTTTGTATCCCGACGGGACAGGGGTCTGCGTGCTGTTTCCGAAAATAAAGTAAAGCGGCTGCTTCTTAACTGTAAATCCTCCGTCCGGAACCGCAGTCTCCACCAGCCCGTAAATTTTTCCGCTCTGTATTCCCGTCAGCTGTGCCAAGCCGTTTTCATCCGTAACGATACCGGCCTTAACGGTGCGCAGCTCGACAATGTCTCCGCCAATAATTTCATATTCGGCAAGTCTGAACTCGCATCCGGGAAGAATAACTGTTCTGTCCGACGATTTATATATCTTGAGAAGCTTTATTTCGCTGTGAGTATTCTCCGCCCACCCTCTGGGAGTAATGGCTTTTCCCGAATAATACACCTTGCTCTTGCTCTGATCGTTCTTGTATCCGGATATGCTCACATCGTTAAAGGCATTATCCTCGGTCAAATCGCCGTTATTTACGATCTTATCGTCAACATAGGCGTTGACATAAGCGTCGTAGGATATCACCAGCGATTCGGAATCGGGAAGAGTAAACACAACAGTATTATCCTCCTGAGAATAAACATAGCTGTAATCCGTACCGTTCACAAGCGGCACAAGGTCATATCCTTCATAACGGAAAACCTTAATAGTGTCCAGACAGTATATAAGCGCCTCTCCCATTCTGTCTGTCACGGTAATGCTGCCGTCAGACAGATCGAATCTGTCGGGATTAACTTTTATTTCATATTGCATATAAGGCGCTTTTAATGAATTGTACCACCAGTCCTTCTTTATCATCTGTTTAGGAGTAAGCTTTGTGATGTCGGTACTGTCTCCCGCGGACTTTCCTCCGTATTCCGCTTTTGCGGTATTGGTAAACGAAACCTCTTTTCCATCTGTAATATATTTTTTTACGTCCTTTATTCCTGCCGTAAAGCAGAGCGTGAGCATCGCGTCTTTCCCGTCGTCTGTCTTTATACGGTTTATTCTTTCAATCATGGCGTCAGTTACCGGTATTTCAAATCGTATTTCGCCGCCGCTCACCGTAACCTTGACAGCACAGGCTTCAGTCAGTTCCCCGTCTTCAGGCCTCCACCAATCATCCTGTATCTTTTTTCCGATAACCTTGCAAGAGGCCTCGTCAAACTCAAGTCCCTCCGGCAGACTGTCCTTAATGATTATCGGCGTTCCGCTTTTAAAGCCGTCGATCTTGCCCGGATAAATATCCACACCGTAATTTATTGCCGTGGAATCGCCGTTCGCTTCTCCCGATTTAAATATCGCCGTTTTCTTCTGCCACTGCGCGCGGGCTTCTATTGCGGTATTTTCCCCGCCGTCAGGAGTATAATTAAGCGCACCGACATTCACATATACTTTGCCGTCCACTGTGTCGTCCCTAACAAGAGTATCAACATAAATGGTCAGCCTTTTTCCCGCGGCATTAGCAATATATTCGTCGGTAAATCCGACCTTCTTGCCCATTAAGTGTACGGGCTGAGGATTGCTCCAGTCGTCTATCTGCGGTGTCGGCAGGACCGCTCCGTCGCCCTCCTGAATGCAAAAGCTGTCGTATATGAGTTCATGCCACCCTCCGTTATCCGGCCATTCTTCAACCGTAACTCCCTTTATGCCGGCAGGAACATTATCAAGCACGATCTTCCATGAAAGTATACCGCTTTCTTCATTGTAATCAATAATTTCTTTATGGATCCAGCTTTCTGCGGGAAGAATCGCCTCACCGTGAGCCGTATAGGGATGCCCTGCAACAGACACCTTTATATCGTTAGGGTACTTATGGTCTTTGAGCCGGTCGCCCATATCGGCGGCAGGTATTTCCGATTCATATGTAAGGTCGTAGCCGACGATTTTTCCGTATTCGACTCTCGGAACAAGAGTATAACCGGAAGTTTTGTCAAGCATATCGTCTTCAATGTCGTCTATGCTTATTGTTTCGTCCGCAAGGTCGTTAAGATCGATTCTTACGGTCCATTTTATTCTGCCTGTCGGATTGCCTCCCGCGTCCTTTATTATTTCGCCGCTCTTGTGAACGTACGGTCTGTATACGTTTACGTCCGCCGAGCTTTCCGCTGTCTTTTCGATGGATTCGCTGTTCTTGTATTCTGCTCTGAACACATTCTTATACTCAGCGCTCCCTGCGGAATCCTGCGCGTATACGTCCTCTTTTACCTCCGCAACATATGTGAAGCCGACCTGCGCGTCCTTCGGCATACGCGTAAGCTTCGCCTGAAGCTCTTCGAGCGTCATTTTGCTGCCTTCGGTGATTTCAGGCATATTGCTTTTGTCGATCGTTATCTGAGTCGGTCCGGTAAGTCCGTTTCCAGGATCGTCGTGAAGCTTTACGTCCGTTACCTCTCCTCCGTTTGTGCGTAAGGAAATATAAAACTCCTGCTTATAACTGCCGTCCGCGTCCTTTTTCATTTTGCCCTGCGCGCTCTTCCATACCCACAGTGAGCTTCCGTCTCCCGACACCCGGTATGTGAACGGAAAGTGATACCACATTCTGACGGACATTTCCTTTTCCTTGCCGTCCTCGTCTTTTCCCTTATTGATGTCCGCGTAAGCCTCGACGATCGCGCCGCCGTTTCTCTCCGTTTTGCTCAGATATTCCTCGGTAAAATCCGCCGCCACGATCACGTTGCCTGTTTTCTCATCAACGTCTATGGTCAGTCTGCCAACGACATTGCCGGAAAGCCTCAGATCTATCGACTGCTTGTCGATAAATTTCAGATGATGATAGTTCTCTATAGTCGTGCTGAAAACAGAATGAGTCTTATCCGAATCCGGCAGACGCCACTTGAAGCTGACGCTCAGTTTATCACCGTCGCGCACCTCGACATCTTTGTTGAGCGGAGTAGTACCATTGAGAAAAATATTAAAATCGTCAATTATAAGTTCTCCCGTATCATCCGCTTTCACTGATTTACTGCCGGGCAGCATTACCGCCATGCTAAGACAGAAAATAAGCATATATGCCGTCCAAAGCTTAAATCTTCTTTTCATGCTAATCCCACCTTTCAACTTGCTTCGTACAAACCGTATATGCGCACAACAGCCATAGCGTGACCCACGCTATGGCTGCAGCATAAAACATATAAATATCGTATCATATATACAGCAAACCGAGTAAGCTGCAGAGACCTCCGAATACCGTATTATGATATAAATCTCTTAGGATCATTATATCACTCAGGCTGGATTTTTTCAATCATTTTGAGAGTATTTCTTTAAGCATTTTATTGACAATTTCTGGGTTTGCCTTACCCTTCATCGCCTTCATGGTCTGTCCTACAAGAAATCCTATCGCCTTCTCTTTTCCAGCCTTGTAATCGGCTACGGACTGGGGATTTGCTGCTACGATCTCTTCTACTGTCTGACGGAGGGCGTCCTCGTCGTTCACCTGCTTGAGTCCGTTTTCCTCGACATATTTGTCAGGATCAATATCCTCCGCAAATATCTTCTCGAAAACCTCCTTCGCAACGGAGCTGTTTACCGCCCCCGATTCCGTAAGGTTCACGAGCTTCGCTAGATTCGCGGCGGAAAAGCTTATATCCTCCGCGTCCATTCCGTTTTCCTTCAGAAGGCGCATAGTCTCGACCATAAGCCAGTTGGACACCTTTTTGGGCTTGCCGCACAAAGCCGTCGCCTCCTCAAAGATATCCGCCGTTTTTTTGGAATCGGTAATGATATTTATGTCGTAATCGGGAATCCCGAATTCCTCGCGGTAGCGCTTCATTTTCTCCGTCTTGAACTCCGGCTGGCGCGAACGTATCTCATCAAGCCATTCTTCGCTTATATGCACGGGCACAAGGTCGGGGTCGGGAAAATAACGGTAATCCTGCGCGTCCTCTTTGGAACGCATGGCGTATGAATACTCCTTATTGTCGTCCCAGCGTCTTGTCTCCTGAATGACCTTGTCCCCCGACTCAAGCAGATCTATCTGCCTGTTTTTTTCCGCCTCTATCGCCCGTTCTATGGCGGCAAACGAGTTGAGGTTCTTGGTCTCCGTCCTCGTGCCGAAGGTTTCCGAGCCTGCCTCCCGCACCGACAGATTGACGTCGGCGCGCATCGAGCCCTCCTGAAGCTTGCAGTCCGAAGCTCCGAGATACTGTATTATAAGTCGCAGTTTTTCAAGATACGCTATGACCTCCTGCGCGCTCCTCATATCCGGTTCGGACACTATCTCGATCAACGGAACTCCCGAACGGTTGAAATCAACATATGATACGTCGTCCCAGTCGTCATGCACAAGCTTTCCCGCGTCCTCCTCCATATGGATCTCATGGATGCGCACCGCTTTTACAGTGCCGTCCGGCAGTTCAATATCGACATGTCCGTCGCGGCATATCGGAAGATAGAGCTGCGATATCTGATAATTCTGAGGATTATCGGGATAGAAATAATTTTTGCGGTCAAATTTGCAGTCGCGCGTTATAGTGCAGTTCGTGGCAAGCCCCACCGCGGCGGCGTACTCAACGACCTGCTTATTCAACACGGGAAGGGAGCCGGGCATACCGGTGCACACAGGACAGGTATGCGTATTGGGAGCTCCGCCGAATGCGGTCGAGCAGCCGCAGAATATCTTGGTTTTGGTCGCAAGCTCCACATGAACCTCCAAACCGATCACCGTTTCGTATGTCTTTGCCATATCAGTCCGCCATCCTTTCTCCCGCGTCCGGGAATCTGCCTCTAGCCTTCTCATACGCGTAAGCCGCGCGGATTATATTTTTTTCCTTAAAGCAATCCCCTATTATCTGCATTCCGACGGGAAGTCCGCGGCTGTCAATGCCGCAAGGCACGCTTATACCCGGAAGTCCTGCAAGGTTAAGGGAGATCGTGTAAATATCGCCGAGATACATCTTTATCGGATCGGAGAGCGATTCTCCGAGCCTCGGAGCCGTAGTGGGGGCGACCGGACCGATAATAACGTCATACTTGGCAAACGCGTCGTCAAAAGCCTTTTTTATCAGAGCCTTCACCCTCAAAGCTTTAAGATAGTACGCGTCGTAATAACCGGAGCTTAACACGAACGATCCGAGCATTATCCTGCGCTTTACCTCCGCGCCGAAGCCCTCGGAGCGGGTTTTTTTGTACATATCATGCAGACCTTCGTAATCCGGCGCGCGGTAGCCGTACTTAACTCCGTCGAACCGCTCAAGGTTCGAGCTTGCCTCCGCCGCGGCGATAGTATAATAGGCAGGAATCGCATAATCTACAAGTCCAAGCTCAAACTCTTCCACTAACGCGCCCTTATCCTTGAGCACCCCGACAGCCTTCATAACGGCGTTCTTTACTTCGCCGTCCAAACCGTCTCCGAAATACGTCGCAGGAATTCCTATCTTCATTCCTTTTACGTCATCGTTAAGCGCCGACGTAAAATCGGTATCGCTCCTGTTCATCGAAGTAGAGTCCTTAGAATCATGCGAAGCTATCGCTTCCATAATAACGGCGCAGTCCGTCACATCCTTGCACAAAGGTCCTATCTGGTCGAGAGACGAGCCGTACGCTATAAGCCCGTATCTTGAAACAGTTCCGTATGTGGGCTTCATACCCACAACTCCGCAGTAAGAAGCGGGCTGCCTTATCGAACCGCCCGTATCCGAGCCGAGCGCAAAAAAGCACTCTTTTGCGGCAACCGCAGCCGCCGAGCCGCCCGACGAGCCGCCGGGAACATGTTCCGTATTCCACGGATTTCTCGTAACCCCGTACGCCGAGGTTTCCGTAGTCGAGCCCATCGCGAATTCGTCCATATTGGTCTTGCCTATCATTACGGCTCCCGCTTTCTCAAGATTGCGCACCGCCTCAGCCGAAAAAGCAGGAACAAAATTATTCAGTATGCGCGAAGAACAGGTAGTAAGCACGCCCTTCGTGCACATATTGTCCTTTATAGCTACAGGCACTCCCGCCAAAGGACCCGAAAGCCTGCCTGCCTCAATATCGCTCTGCGCCTTTGCGGCAGCCGCGCGCGCGCTTTCCTCGTCGAAGGTAACATAACAGTTAAGCTCGGCTTCGCTCTTTTTTATACGCGCGATAACCGCCTCCATAGCCTCGACCGCGCTTGTACTTCCTGATTTTATTCCGGCGGCAAGCTCGGCGGCTGTCATATCCAGTAAATCCATAAGTCCCTCCTCCTTATTCCACGGTCTTAGGCACCGAAAAAGCCGAATCGTGCCTCTCGGGAGCGTTGCAGAGCGTATCCTCGCTGCCGTCTCCGTTTGTAACGACATCCTCGCGCATCACGTTTCCCGTTGAAAAAAGATGCGACATAGGTTCTATGCCTTTTGTATCAAGCTCTCCAAGCTTGTCAATATAATCGAGCATATCCGCCATATCCTTCTTGGCGTTCTCCTTTTCCTCATCCGAAAGCTCAAGCTTCGCGAGGATCCCGACATACTCTATCGTTTCGTCGCTTATAACATTTGCCATGATCAATCCCTCACTTTGATATGCACCTCACGAAGCTGCTGCTCCGTGACCTCGTTAGGCGCTCCGCACATAAAATCCTGCGCCGTACCGCTCATAGGGAACGGAATCACCTCGCGGATATTTTCCTCGTTTCGCAAAAGCATTATCATTCTGTCAACGCCCGGAGCCATTCCCGCATGGGGCGGCGCGCCGAACTGGAAAGCATTGTAAAGAGCGCCGAATTTGCTCTTTAATACCTCTTCGTCGTAGCCCGCTATCTCAAACGCCTTTACCATTATCTGCATATCGTGGTTGCGGACCGCTCCCGACGAAAGCTCTATTCCGTTGCAGACAATATCATACTGGTACGCCAGAATATCAAGCGGGTCCATGGTGTTGAGCGCTTCAAGTCCTCCCTGCGGCATAGAAAAAGGATTATGCGTAAAGCCTATCTGCTTCGTCTCCGGGTCCTTTTCAAACATAGGGAAATCGTTTATATAGCAGAAGCGGTATGCCTTCTGCTCGATAAGTCCGAGCTTCTCTCCAAGCTCATTCCGTATCTGTCCGGCGTAATAAGCCGCCCTTTCTTCCTTGTCAGCCATGAAGAAAATAGTGTCTCCGACCTCAAGTCCCGCAAGAGTTCGGAATTCCTCCTTCATTTCCTCCGGAATAAATTTGTCGATGGGTCCTTTATAGCTCTTATCCTCAAGCACCTCAAGATAGCCTAAGCCGCCCATTCCGAGTTCGGTCGCGAATTTGAGCAGCTTTTCGTGGAATCCCTTGGACATCTCGGCGTGAACCTTTATAGCTCTTATCGTTTTTCCGATAAACGGCTTAAAGGTACATCTCTGGAAAAATTCCGTCACGTCCATTATCCGCAGAGGATTGCGCAGATCAGGCTTATCCGTTCCGAATTCAAGCATCGCCTGCTTATAGCTGATAACGGGATAAGGAGCCTTTGTCACCTCGTAGCCCTCGGGCGCAAATTTCTCAAAAGCGGCGGTAAGAACCTCCTCGCCCACCCTGAACACGTCCTCCTGCGTTGCGAAGCTCATTTCAAAGTCAAGCTGGTAAAACTCTCCCGGAGAACGGTCGGCTCTGGCGTCCTCGTCGCGGAAGCAGGGCGCTATCTGAAAATATTTATCTATTCCCGATACCATCAAAAGCTGCTTGTACTGCTGCGGAGCCTGCGGCAGAGCGTAGAATTTACCCTTGTATTTTCTTGAAGGGACTATATAATCCCTCGCCCCCTCCGGCGACGACGCGCAGAGTATCGGGGTCTGAATATCTATAAATCCCATTTCCGTCATTTTTTCGCGCAGAAAAGAAATAACCTGCGAACGGAAAAGTATATTGTTCTTTACCTTCTCGTTTCTCAAATCGAGATAACGGTATTTGAGCCTGACGGACTCGCTCACCTCCTTGGAGGTCTGCACCTCAAACGGAAGCTGCGTATAGACCTGTCCGAGCGTCGTTATCTTATGCGCCTCAAGCTCTATCGTTCCGGACTGTATCTTTGGATTATAGGTCTCCTCGTCCCTCTGCTCCATAAGCCCTTCTACGCTTATGCATTCTTCTTTTTTGATGCCCTTTAAAAGCTCCGGCTCCCTTATGACCACCTGCAAAACGCCGTACATATCCCTTAAATCAATAAAAGATACGCCGCCGTGGTCGCGGATATTCTCGACCCAGCCCGCAGCCTTGATCTCTTTTCCGATGTCGTTCTCGCTCACCTTGTCGAGCGTCATGTCCCTGTAAATGTTGCTCATTTTCCAGCCTCCTTGAAAATATAAAATAAACGGATTTCTTCTTTACCCGCGTACAATCAAATAGAGAATATCTTATCTTCTCCTGCTCGACGCGCGCCACATGCGCCGCTTCAGCGGCATATTTCCCCTGCATGGGGCTGCGCATAAAAAATCCCGGAATACTGTTAAAAAGTATTCCGGGACTAATAATTCTCATTATCCGCGGTACCACCCGCATTGAGATCTACCAAAAATCTCCTCTCTCGCACTTAACGCGTACCACGGAACGACCTACTTGTGTTCAGCCGTCCGGCTCGTGAGCGTTCCCCGTCGCCTCTTTCCTCCGAATGCCCCTCTCAGTCACGGGCGCATCTCCCTGTCGGTCTACTAAAAGCAGGAGTCTCAGTCCCAGCCTTTACATATTATATTATGAATAATTTATAGTAAGAATATCACAGAAGTCTCAAAAATGCAAGCGCAAAACTCTTGTCGGACCACAGCCTGCGCCCGCGCAAAAGCTATTCTTCCCTGGCTCCGGAGCCGTCCCATACATGCTCCTTGTTCCCGTCAAGTCCGTGCACCTTCACTGCTCCTGTTTCATCGACCTCAAAAACATATTTGTCCTGTGTTCCGCCGTAATTCCAGTCTTCTTTTCCGAGATTAACGTCAAAAACCATACAGACCTCATCCGAAACATCGCGGAAATACATACCGTACAGATTCATCGTATGTATGCTGTCTGAAAGATTGTCCCACGACATCGTTCCTATTCCGTCCCTTATGGTGATCGTATAACTTCCGCCGTTTTCCGCTTCCATTATGTAAGACCCATTATACGGAGTTAATATTTTGAGCAGATTATCGTAGTGCGCCTTTGAATCCTTATAGTCCATTATCTGTAAAAACAGTTCCTTGGCATAAGTATAATGCATGGCGTTTTCTTCTTCAAGCGCCCTGACATACATCGATTCGTCCTTGCTCTCCTGCTCCGTCAGTATTCCTGCCTTTTCTTCCGAAGTGGAAACCGGTTCGTATTTGTACGGCACCTGCATAGTCTCGGAGCATCCGCAAAGAAGCAATGAAAATATCATCGCCGCCGCGCATCTTAATAATATTTGTTTTTTCATGTTGCTTTTCTCCATATTGTAAAACCACACCAGTTTAATTATATCACATCGCCTGCACATAAATCAAGCCTTAACGCCTTAAAATATTATTTTATTATTTATTTTTACAGAGAATTATGATATATTGGTATTTATAAAATGCAAGGAGCGTGCCACAATGACCAAAAGCGAAATCAACAAAATTCTTAAACCCAAAACCCCTCTTCTGTATGTCGCAATTTCACTGATCGTTTTATCCGTGATTATGTATATTTTAGCGGCAGTCGTAAAACCCTCAAAAGATGACGCGATAGATTACAGAAAGCTTTTATTCAACTATGACAACATTTCAGGCGAATATACCAAGCTTGAAGTTACCTCCGTTTCTTCTTTTGCAGGCAAGGATAATCTCACCTACTACTACGCGCAGGACGAGGACGGATATGTCTACATAGTCAGAATAACCGACAAGACCTTTGACGATATGGAGAGGGAGTATAAAAGAAGCACCGATCAGGATAACTTCACATACACAATATACGGATATGTACGCGACGTATATCCTGACCTGAAAAAATTTATCATCTCCGAGTTCGACGACGTATTCGGCTCTGAATATAAAATAACAAGCAAAGACTACGACGAATATTTTCAGGACACCTATATCGACGAGACTCTCACCGGAAAGATCACGCTGAATATATTCTTTATCGGCGCGGGCGTTATATCGGACATCGCTGCGGTTATAATGCTCATAATATATTTCGTATCGCTCGGGCGCTCCAAAAAGAGCCTCAAGTCTTACGACTACGATATTCTTTACAGCCAGCTTGCTTCAAGCGACACCGTATGCTATAAGAGAGAAAAACTGTACCTTACAAACCAGTATGTCATAACCGTAAACAACGGACTCAGAGTTTTGAATTACTACGACATAATATGGCTGTACAATGTCAAGAACAGCGTGAACGGAATACCCACCACGATAACGCTTTCCGCCGCTTACAGCGACAGAAGAATTTACACCATCGCCTCCACGGCAGTCAGCAACGAGAATACGCTTATTGAGATAATGAGCAGGATCCACGAGAAAAACAGCAATATACTGGTGGGCTACACCGACGAAAACATACAGGCATACAGACAGTTCCAGAAATCATGTTAAGAGGCTTCCGTCTCTTAAATCAAAAAATTCTGCAAACGGCAGCGTAAGCCGCTGTTTGCAGAATTATTTTTTTCAGTGCATAACCGACCGCACATATTATTTCTCCGTATCTTCTCCGGAAACAAACGCCGTCCACTTATCCTCGCCAAAATAAGATATGATTTCTTTGGGCGAAACATAGGAGTAGGCGTCCTTTTGAAGCGGGTCATCTAGTTTATACATTCCTTGTCCCGGGTTAACAGGTGTCGGCATAGTATCCTCATATTGATAAAGGACAAGTAAATATGTTTCGCCAATCTCCATCTTTGGCATTCCTGCAACCACCGGAATTGTACTCTCATCAAAACTGGCAAGTGCGGCAAGCTGTTCATTTAGATATATATCTTTTAAACCTCCCATCAAACGAATTTTAATTGTCCCAGAGGACGTGCCCTTATAGGACGTAAGCACTTCAACATCATAAATTGTATAGAGGAGACAATCTTTTAAATTAGAAATTTCTGTAGGAGGGCATGCGGTCTGTGTATCGAGCATTTGAAACGAAATTCCCGTCACTTTCCCCACGACAACAACATTTGCCTCTTTTATTAACGCAGAAACATTCGTATATGCCGGCCAGTCCGCAGATACATCAATATATTCAACATTGTTTTCTGCGGAAGAAACAGAATCCCAAACTGCACCGGATGTGCTATCCTCCTGCACGTCAGTCTTTTCAGAACAACCCGATAACAAAATCGAAGCTAAAATAAATATGAATAAAAATTTAACCTTCATAATCCACCTAACCTTTCATATAACCTGCTTGCTCCATATGGTAAATATCAATCATCTGCGGCGTATAAATCAACTCCCTGTCTCTTCCGTGTAGCATTAAGCTGTAATCTGCTGTTTCCGGATCATCATCAAGCCAAAACAGATGCCCGATCTCATGTGTGACCGTGCTGAACTTGGCATTATCAGACGCATTCCCTATTTTAGCTTTATTTATCTGAATTGTAGCCGAGGTGGTAATACCGTTAGCGTTCCATTTTGAAGTTGTCAACCCATACCATAATTCCGTAGGTTTATCTACAACCTCCATCGTATAGCTTGACGAACCTGTCGTCGTCACGGTGATATTCGTCTTAGCCTTTGAATTGTTCCACGCCCTGCAAGAGTTTTGTATGATCGACTGCCAACCCGCCATCGCATCGTAGCCCACGAGCTTTATCGTGAGCGTTTTTGAAGAAGCTCCATAGCTCATTATTGCATTCTTAGCCACGCCTCGGCTGCTGTATGTCACGCTCAGATAAGGCTTTGTGCTGCCCTCGGAGGTACATAACGATTTTGGACAGCTTGCGTCATACTCGCTCGTACCGTTCCTTAGCATGATTCCTTTTTCACCGTAGGAAGGGTTTGACTGCCACAGCCTTACCGCCTCAAGAATATCAAATTTCCCCGTCGTTGCGTTCGGATAAGAAAAGCCGCATCTCGAAACAGGCTGCAAAAAACCGTCCTTTTTATAAATCCCGTTCCATATCGCCTCACTGTATGTAGTTGATTCCGTCCATGCCGGACCGTTGTAAATATATGCCGCGATTACTGCAAAGGTGGAGCCTCCCGATATATCCTTCATATATAAATCAGCGGAGTTAATGATATAATCCGGACTTTGCATAAAAGATTTGCTCATCAAGCCGGGGAACTTCATCAGCAGTCTTCCCGCTTCGTACTGAACGCCATTCAAGATCCCGACATATCCAAGCACCGCTGTGGGATTTGCACCTGACATTATATTTTTTGCGCCGCTCCCGTTATAAATCGGCGTATCGACAATGGTCTTTCCTGTCCCGCTGCCCGAAGCGGTCACAGTAACGCTTGGGTCGATATAAACCGGATACACCGTATCAGGATTATTGAGAAATTCCGAATCCACAAAGAGCGTTATTCTGTACATTCCGTCCTCACCCTGACGTAAGGTCACGGTATTGTCCCATGTCCAGTTAAAAGAGCTGTCCTTGCAGCTGTCATACACATAGACCGAATCAAACACGGCGACGGTTTCCTCCGTATCGGGATCCGTGAACACTACCGTATTATTCTCGACCGATGGAACGAGAGTGCCGCACTCGACAGTAAAATCAAACCGGTTCCCTGCGTTTTCGTAGAGGATAATATCTTCTTTGAGGCCGGAAAAGGTTGTCTTATAGCGCAGCGCCGTCCCTTGCCCGAACGCTTTGTCGTAATACACATATTCGTCATCATTCTCAATTATTTTCTCTGCCAGAGAATCCGAACCGCCAAAAGGATACATAACGATGGAGTATTCACCGTAATTCAGAGTTACTCCGGCATCTGCGTTTAATCGAGCCGGAAAGGATGTCCGAATGTCGTTATCAAGGTTGATATATGCGCAATCTGTCTCTTTACTGCTGTACAGCTTATTGCTTTTATCGGTAATGATCCCGTCATCATCCCGATATTTAACCGCCTCGTCAAAGATATATGCGGTTTCCGTTCCGTCCTGATTGGCAAAAACAACGGTGTCAAGCTCGCTTTCCTTGTCATAAAGTCTGGCGATATGACACTTTTCCTCAATAAGCTCCTGCTCCACAGCCTCCGGTCTGTCCTCATCTGCAAGCGCCGCTTCCTGAAATGATGCGTCCGATGCCGCAGTCCCAGTATCTTCCGATTTCACCGTTATATTTCCGCATAAAACAAACGCCAAAACCACGCAAATACTTAGACTTTTACGAAATACTTTTCTTCTCACTCAGAGCTCCCCTCTCCACATCCTTCTATT
The DNA here is from genome assembly GCA_910577605.1 of uncultured Butyrivibrio sp. Lineage (GTDB taxonomy): Bacteria > Bacillota > Clostridia > Lachnospirales > Lachnospiraceae > Eshraghiella. Next base: position 23,647 of record CAJTON010000013.1, on the reverse strand, counting down.
TATATAGTCAAGATTTTTTATTGGTTGTTACATAAAATATTACTAAGGGGCGGACGGGAAAAATCCCGTATCCGCCCCTTATGACAAGCTTTCAAATATTCTATGTGATTTTTGCGTTTTCAGCGAAGCAGAACTTCCCTGTTCGTTCCGAAAAATATGTCGTCATGTCCGGCTATGCTCTCGCATATTTTTTCCAGACGGTCCCAGTTATCATTGCCGTCAAACTCGTAGCTGTGTCCCCACAGATAAAATATCTGCGGCTTGTCGCAGGAAAGATTCACAAAATCGTCGATAAGCTCAAAGACCTTTTCGTTCTGATGATGACAGGTGGGTTTAAAGCGAAGCAGATCCGTCTGCATATCAAAACTTCCCGCGTCGCAGACCGTTCTCGCGTATTTGATACCTATGGACGCAAGATACTCAACTGTCCTGTCATCATAAGCTCCGTATGCGTACGCCATACCGACGGGAACCTCCCCGAAAAGCTCTCCGAGTCTCTGCTTATCAGTCAGAAGCTCCTCTTTAAGTTCCTCATCGCTGAGTTCAGGAGGGGCAAGGTGGTTTGTGCCGTGAACCGCTATTTCGTGCCCCGCGTAAAGCTCCTTTAATCCCTCAAGCGGAAGCCTTCTCACCTCAAAATCCTTATCCTTCCACGAACCGCCGTCGCCTATAAGACCGGAATTAAGATTGAAGGTGCATTTTATTTTGTAATAATTGATTATGTCCACAAGCTTTCTGTCCGACTCAATTCCGTCGTCATAGCTCATGGTAAAGGCTTTTTTGCGTCCATCCCATACTGCCATTTTATTTTCCTCCTGTTCAAGCCGCCCCAAGGATATCCTCAGGGCAGAATTATTTTCAGATAAGCTTTTTCATGCGTTCGATAGCTTCAACGGTATTCTCATATGTGCCGAAGGCTGTCAGCCTGAAATAGCCCTCTCCGCTTGGACCGAAGCCCGAACCCGGAGTTCCCACGACATTGGCTTTCTCAAGAACATAGTCAAAAAATTCCCACGAGCTCATTCCGTTCACCGTCTTGAGCCAGATATAGGGAGCATTCACGCCGCCGGACACGGAAAATCCCGCCTCCGCAAGTCCTTCTTTTATAACCTTCGCGTTATTCATATAATATGCGACCTGTTTTTTAAGCTCCTGCCTGCCCGTTTCGGAATAAACCGCCTCGCCCGCGCGCTGAACGATATAAGGCGCTCCGTTGTACTTGGTTCCGTGCCTTCTCGCCCAGAGCGCGTTTAAGGACACGTCGCCGCATTTAAGTTCTTTGGGAATGACAGTGAACCCAAGTCTTACTCCCGTGAAGCCTGCGTTCTTTGAAAAGCTCCTAAGCTCTATGGCGCAGGTCTTCGCGCCGTCGCACTCGTACACCGTATGGGGAACATTGCTCTCGGAAATATACGCCTCATACGCCGCGTCATATATTATAAGCGCCTTCTTTTCATTGGCGTAATCTACCCATTTCTGAAGTTCGTCCTTTGTGACCGTCGCGCCCGTAGGATTGTTAGGGAAACAAAGATATATTATATCGGGAGTTTCTTTCGGGAGCGTCGGAGCAAAACCGTTTTCTTCAAGACACGGCATATACACCACATTGCTCCACATTCCCGTGGCCGCGTCATAAGTTCCCGTCCTTCCCGCCATCACATTGGAATCCACATAGACGGGATAGACCGGATCTCCTACCGCAATTTTATTGTCAAGTCCGAGGATCTCCTGAATATTTCCGGAATCGCACTTGGCGCCGTCAGAAACAAAAATCTCGTCTATATCAATATCAACGCCACGCGCCTTGTAATCGCCCGACGCTATGGCTGACCGCAGAAATTCGTAGCCGAGATCGGGAGCGTACCCGCGGAAGGTCTCAGCCTTTCCCATTTCGTCGACCGCGCCGTGAAGCGCCTCAACTATCGAAGGCACAAGCGGCTGGGTCACGTCGCCTATACTCAGCTTTATCACCTTTTTGTCAGGGTGCGCCGCTTTATATTCTCTTTCCTTTCTTCCGACCGTGGAAAAAAGATAGCTCCCCGGAAGTTTAAGATAATTCTCGTTGATTTTAAACATATTATTCCTTCTTTCATTATTTATTGGACCATTCCCCGGTAAAGGACACCTCGGCAGGACCCTCCATGTATACTGTGTTTTCTTTTTTGTCCCAGCTTATCTTTAGATCGCCTCCACGCAGTTTTACCGTAACGGTATCGCCGCAGTATCCGTTAAGCATCGACGCGACCGCCGCCGCGCACGCTCCTGTTCCGCAGGCAAGCGTCTCGCCTGACCCTCGTTCCCACACGCGCATCTTTATTGTATTCCTGTCGATCACGCGCACAAACTCGGTGTTTATCCTGTCGGGAAAAACGGCGTTATTCTCAAAAAGAGGACCTGTTTCTTCTATTTTAAGACCGTCCACATCGTCGATATATGTAACGCAGTGCGGATTTCCCATTGACACGCAGGTTATCCGGTACTCTCTGCCGTTTATGTCCATCGGTCTGTCTTTTACGCAGTCGCCCTCAAGACTTACCGGAACCGACTGCGGCTCAAAAACCGGCGCGCCCATATCCACCCTCACTGAGCGGACCTTTCCGTCGCTGACATTCAGCCTGAGGTATTTTATACCGGATAAAGTTTCAACCGAAATTTCGGTTTTGTCCGTCAGTCCGTTGTCATAGACATATTTGCCTACGCAGCGGATCCCGTTTCCGCACATTTTGCCGGACGAGCCGTCGGCGTTATACATATCCATGTAAAAATCTGCCTTATCGCTTGGCTTTATAAGTATCAGTCCGTCCGAGCCTATTCCGAAATGTCTGTCGCTTACAAGCTTTGAAACCTCCGACGGGTCCTCCACCTTCTCTTTAAAACAGTTTACATACACATAATCGTTTCCGATGCCCTGCATTTTGGTAAACTTCATCTGACCTCGCTCCTCTCATTATTCCCGCGGCGTTTTTCTGCGTAAAACAATATCCCTGTCACGGCGCCGCTACTCACGTCGGTAAAGGCACAGAACCATTTTGGCAGTTTCCACAAGTCCGTTCCCACTGTCCATACTGCATTTCTGCATATATTTGTGAGCCTCCGCCTCCGTCATATTGTTTCTTTCCATCAGTACGCTCTTTGCCTGAGCGATAATTTTTATTTCACCGTCCGAACGCTCCTTGGGGGAAAGCCTCGCTTTCTTACGCCGCCTGTGCTGAGCCTCAAACATCATATGTACGGTGTCTATCAGGTCATAAGTCTTAAAAGGCATGGCAAGCCTGATTATATTAGAGTCCCCGTCGTCGATCCAGTGACCCTGAGACGCAACAAGCAGCATATCGAACGCCGCCGGAAGGTTTTCGGCAAGATTGGTGTAATACATATCGTTAAAACGATAACTGCATATCACGATTCCTTCATTAAGCGAATTGGCGCACTCAAGCGCCTGAGCGCCGTTTCTGCATACCGCGTCCACGGTTATACCGCTTCTGACAAGAATATTTTTCATATTCCTGCCGTCATCAGGTTTCGGAAATACGACAATCACATTTTCCATAGTACCGCCTCCGGAATATCTTAGAATTTATAAAGATATTCGTCAATTTCCCAACGGCTGACTGTCACCTTGTAATTGCTCCATTCCCTCTTCTTTGCCGCAATATATTTCTCTGCGGTCTCCTCACCTATGAAATTCATTATATACTCATCCTTCTCAAGCTCCTTTACCGCATCGTAAAGGGTTTCGGGAAGGCTTTCTATTCCGCGCTGCTTCTTTTCTTTTTTGCTCATCTCAAAAATATTTACGTCAACGCTGTCGCAGAGCGGAAGTTTGTTTTTGATTCCGTCCAATCCTGCCATAAGACATACCGCCAGCGCAAAATAAGGGTTAGCGGAGGGATCGGGATTACGCAGCTCCACTCTCGTTCCCGCGCCCCTCGCGGCGGGAATCCTTATCAGCGGGCTTCTGTTTTTAGCCGACCACGCGATATAGCAGGGCGCCTCATAGCCCGGTACAAGTCTTTTGTATGAGTTGACAAGCGGATTGGTAATAGCCACGATTCCTTTGATATGCTTCATAATACCGGCGATAAAATAATACGCTTCCTCGCTCAGACCGTCCTTTCCGTTTTCGTCTGCGAAAATATTTTTCCCGTCTTTTTGAAGGGACATATTTATATGCATTCCCGAACCCGCAACTCCGGGCTTGGGCTTGGGCATGAATGTAGCGTAAAGCCCGTGTCTCTGCGCGATAGTTTTTACCGCGAGCTTAAAGGTCATTATTGAATCCGCCGTCTTAACGGCCTCTCCGTACTTAAAATCTATCTCGTGCTGTGCCGGCGCGCACTCGTGATGCGAAGCCTCGATTTCAAATCCCATTTCCTCAAGCGTCAGCACCATGTCGCGTCTCGCATTTTCACCAAGATCGTTTGGACCGAGGTCAAAATATCCCGCCCTGTCAAACGAATCCGTAGTAGGCGCTCCGTTCTCGTCTACATTGAAAAGGAAAAACTCGCACTCCGGTCCCGCATTGAAGGTATAGCCCATTTTGGCGGCTTCGTCCACGGCCTTCCTGAGTATATGTCTGGGGTCGCCCTCAAACGGCGTTCCGTCCGTCTTGTATACGTCGCAGATAAGCCTTGCCACCTTTCCGTGCTGCGGTCTCCACGGGAAAATAACGAAGCTGTCAAGGTCGGGACGCAGATACATATCGGATTCCTCTATACGCGCAAAGCCGTCTATCGAAGAACCGTCAAACATCATCTGATTGTCAAGAGCCTTTTTTAACTGGCTTTTGGGAATCGCCACATTCTTAAGTATTCCAAAAATATCCGTAAACTGAAGCCTTATAAACTCAACGTCGTTTTCCTCCACAAAATTGATTATATCTTCCTTTGAATAATGGGCCATTTCAAGTACCTCCGTAGTTTAATCTAACTATCAGTATGTTATCAGCCGATTGAAAATTTGTCAATAAATTTGCCCCCTGATTTGCATATTCTGAATTGTTGTTGTATACTGTTCAATATAATTACAAACAGGAGTACATATTATATGAAGAAAAAAATTTTTTCGATTATATTCTCCGCCGTTATCTGCGCGCTTGCGCTCTGCGGCTGTTCTTCCTCGTCCGCTGCTGTCGGGGCTACTCCCACGACGGGCGACAGCAGACCGGTAGTAGTCACGCCCGCAACCGAGGCTCCAACAGAGACCGAAGCTCCGACAAAGCGCGTCGAGCCGGTCACCATAAGCCTTGTCGCCGTAGGCGATATGCTTATGCACGCCGGCGCGAGCATTCCGGCTCTTCAGCCTGACGGAAGCTACAATTACGATTATCTTTTCGCCAATGTCAAAAGTGTCGTGGAGTCTGCGGACATCGCCGTCGTAAATAACGAGGTGATAATGGCGGGCAACGAGATCGGCAACGTCGGCTATCCCTGCTTCAACGTGC
>CAJTON010000013.1:0-18175 GCA_910577605.1 uncultured Butyrivibrio sp. | reverse complement strand
ACTCGGAGACGCGGAAGTCCGAGCCGGATTCGACGTTATTCTCGGCGCCACAAACCACACCATGGACCAGAACGCCTCCGGCGTCATAAACTGCGTGAATTTCTGGAAAAACTCGCACCCTGATACCGCGGTCCTCGGAATACATGATTCAGCCGAAAGCGCATCCCGTATATATATCCGCGAGGTAAACGGCGTCCGTATCGCGATGCTCAACTATACATACGGAACAAACGGCATTCCCGTTCCGTCAGGCTACGAATACACAGTAAATCTTATGACGGAAGCAACCAAGCCCCAGATAGTAAACGATATAGCAAGGGCAAAGGAAATATCGGACTTCGTTATCGTATATCCCCATTGGGGAACGGAATACAATCTCGGAATATCCGAGGAGCAGACGGCATGGGCAAAATTTTTTGCCGAGCAGGGCGTTGACCTGATAATAGGGACCCACCCCCATGTAATAGAACCCGTACAGTGGATTGAAAGCTCCGCCGGACACAAAACGTTAGTCTATTACTCCCTGGGAAATTTTGTTTCCATTCAGTATTATAACTATTCTATGCTCGGCGGCATGGCAAAGGTTTCAATAACCAAAGACGCCGAGGGTACGCGTATATCCGGATATGATATGGATTTTCTCGTCACTCACTACACTTCGGGCAGAACAGCCGTCACCACATATTTTCTGAGCCAGTATACCGACGAGCTGGCGGCTTCGCACGCGATCCTCGTCGAGCCTCCCGAAAAATACGCCGCCGTCAACGCGGGCTATCCCTTCACCATCACGGGACTTAAGAACATTGCCAAATCAGTATGTCCGGAGTTAGCGGACGATTTATAGAAATATACATAAATATCAAAAAGCCGCGTACAGCGGGCATCCGGTCATACCGGATCTGTCCCGCCGTATGCGGCTTTTCTTTTTATTACACGCAAGTCTCGCTGCTGACGACCTGATTTCGACCGTTTGTTTTCGCGTAGTAAAGAAGCTTATCTGCCTGTTTAAGCGTATTCTCTATTTCCCTCGCTATCGCCTCGTCTTTGTCCGTTCCTTTTTTAAGCGCTATATTTTTGGGGCGTTCATAACCGACAACACCGAACGACATATTTATTTTTATCTCGGAATCGTCATAGCGTACTGAAATCTCCCGTACTCTCTCAAGCAGCTCGTTGAGGGCCGCCTCAGCCTGCCGCACGTCATGATCCATGAACACAAGAAGGAACTCTTCTCCGCCCCATCTGGCGACAAAGCCTTTTCCCGTCATGTATTTCTTGAGGACCCTCGCCACCTCGATAAGCACCTGGTCTCCCGCCTCATGTCCGTATGTATCGTTCACCGACTTAAAAAAATCAATATCTCCTATACTGACCGCGAAGCGCGCTCCCTTTACTCCGATCTCCTCCCAGATCCCATACAGCTTCTTGTTGGCGTATCTTCTGTTGTAAATTGACATCAGCGCGTCGCGCTCCACAAGCTGTATAAGCGATCTCTGCATACTCACCGCCGCGCGGCTCATCTGCCCCAATTCATCGTCTCTTGACATTATCGTTTCGTCCATTGGAGCGTTAAGCTCTCCGCGCTCCACCATGAGCAGAAATTTCTTTATCTTCTCAAGCTTGACAACGATTTTATTTGAATATAAAAGCGTGAACGCCGCCACTATTACCATAGCGATGGCAGAAATCACGACTATTGGAATCACAGATTTAAAGACAAGCTTGTTTACCGTTTCAGCGTCGCGCAGTATCGCAAGCATTCCTACCGTTTTTCCATCCGAATTATGCAGAGGTAGATAATACGCCGACATCTGTCTTCCGTTTACATCTACGTTCTTATAGAATCTGGACCTGTTCTCCTCTATGACCTCTTTTGTAACAACGACATTTGCCCTCGTACCCGCCATGGACTTACCGTCAGGATTCTCCAGCGTAGTTACATAACGTATATCTCCGTAAAAAAAAGTAATCTCGGAATCGGTATCCTCGTAAATATTTTCCAGAAAGCCGATGGTTTCTATAAGATATTTATCACCCTTTCTGAGCGCCGTCAGGGTGTCCGAGCTTACAACCGAGTAATCTCCCGGATACATCATATCATATATATTGGCAACCATCAGCGCGGTATTCTCAAGCTCTGTTTCCACTTCCGTATATATTGATTTACTGAATCTGTTAGTACTGAAAAAAGCAAGTATTATTCCCAAAGAAATAACCGGCATAACCGCCATGATGATAAAACTGCTGCGAAGCGTTCCCTTCCTATCTTTTTTCCTTCGCGTCATTATCTTATCCTCCTTTGTGATATAATAAGGATTTTCCGCTATTATGTCAGGTAAAGCAAAACGCACGTTTTACCGCTCCATGTTTTCCCGCCGACATATCACAACTTTAATAAATTATCTTCCCCCAAAATCACATGTTTTCAGACAATATATATTTAATAGGGGAAGTACCCGCACTTCCCCTATTGAGCATATTAAATAACCGCATAGGCAAAATTACTGTTTGCCGTCATATTTATCCTTCAAATCATTAAGACCGGAGTCCCCGAAAGTTTCGAGAGGCTTGTTGAGCATTCGCTCCAAATCCTCCTGCTCCTTGTTCTTCTGCTTCGTCCTTGCTTTCCACCAGTTTACAAGAATTATAACGATAACGACCGCGGCGACTATCGCGACTATCGCAATTACCACATATCTCATGCGCATAGGTCCGGACATTATCTCCTTGCCCGCGTCGGAGAATGTTTTGGCAAAAAGCTCGTCGACATCAAGCGAGGTATCGTTATAGTAATATTTCAGACGCGACTCAAATATCCGCTTCGCCTCTTCATCCATAACCGTTTCGGTAGCCTCTCCCGTCACATAGCACCAATCTCCGTCCATAACATAAGGCGAATCGGCTTCGCAGGCAAAATAGCAGAAAAGAAGATGCCCCTCGTCGCCAGGGAAAAGTTTGTCGTACATATCGTTTACATACTTTTCCTCCGCGCTGAAATCAAGCTCCACAGTGCCGTAGCGCACAAGCATGATATAGGGCTGTATTCCCGTTTTCTTATAGAAATTCTCAAGCCCTTTGACAAGAGTGCCGTTATTCCGTCCGATCCAGCCTAGCTGATCCTCGTACCAGTCGTTATTATACTTGAAACTGCTGTTCTGTTTATATTTCTCGCGCTTCTCGCTGCTCTTTACCATCTCCGACGATGATGAGGAGGATGAACAGTTCATTCCATAGCATCCCATGCATGTCAGCATCTGCATATTCGCAAGAACGATCCATACGATAACCAAAACAATTATCATCGACGCTAACGACGTACCGCAGCCGCCGCCTCTTCTTGAGCCTCTGTATCTTACCGGACGCGGTCTGTAATATACTCCAGAATAATGCGGTCCGCCCCCGCCGACATGACGCGGTCCTCCGCCCATGGGCCTGCTTCCGCCTCCTCCGAAACTTCCTCCTCCCGGACGGCTTCCGCCCCCAAAGCCTCCGCCTCTTCCTCCGAAGCTTCCGCCTCCTCCGGAACGGCCTCCGCCGCTGTGTCCGCCTGAACGGCCTCCGCCGCCTCCGCCTCTAGCCATCTGTTATTCCTCCCTGTTTCTGTATTCGCTAAGATATTTTTCTTCAAAAACCTCAAAGGGAAGCGGTCTGTCATGCAAAAATCCCTGAACCGCGTTGCAGCCGCATTCCTGAACGATTTTCTCCTCCTCGCGGCTCTCAATTCCCTCGCATATAACCTCAAATTCTATATCCTTGAATGTTTTCATGAGATTCTTCATTATCTTGCGTCCCGATTCCACTCCAAGGCTGTTAAGCACAAAGCCCCGGTCAAATTTAATGACGTCCACCGGTATCTTCCCAAGCATATACAAAGAATTATATCCCGAGCCGAAATCATCCATACTTATGCGGTATCCCTGCTCCCTGAGAAATTCCACCTGCTTGGTAACCGAGTCCAGATTCTCGCAGAAAATCGTTTCCGTCAGCTCAAACTCAAAGTATTCTTTAGGTACGCCAGACTCCGTGATAACATTGTCGATCCTGCGGACAAATCCCGGTTCCCAGAAATCCACCCTCGAAAGATTCATTGATATAGTCGTCAGTTCATAACCCTGATCCATCCATTTTTTCTGAAGCTCTATGACCTTCATTATCACATAGTTGTCAAGACGCGCAATAAGTCCCGTAGTCTCCAGAGCGTCAATATATACCGCAGGAGATATTACATTACCGTCAACGTCGATTATTCTTGACAAAGCCTCTCCGCCTATAAGACGCTGCTCAGAAATCGAAAACTTGGGCTGTATATACACCTTTATACGGTCGTTCTCAAGCGCCGAAAAAAAAGCCGGAATAACGCCCGCCTCCTGATGAGTGCGTATCTCCATATCCTCGGTAAAAAACGCGATATTGAGCGAATAGTTATTTTTGATGCTCCTTCTGGCAAACTGAGCGTTGTCGATCATACGGGTAAGCTCCATATCTTTCTCATCGACAATGTACGCCCCCATATACATGCGGATCCTTGCCAGCGGATATTCCTTGTTGATCTCATCCGTAAAGTTCGTGTTGAGTTCGTCATATTTAGCTTTCAGCTCATCCATATCACGGTTAGCCGCCTCAACAAGCATTATCACATGATCGACATAAATCCTGTAAGCAAGCACACAGTCAGGATTATTATGGCAATACCTGAATACGCACCGTTCAATCAGCTTGTCGCCCTCACTGTAACCGTACACCTGATTAAAATATTTAAAATTACTGATATCCAACGACATGATCACCGGAGTAACCATCTCATGTCGTATAATCTTGACTGCCTCGCTCTTAAAGTAATCCCCATACGGAAGCTTTGTCAGCCACTCAACATTCGTCTTGTCAACCTTCATATCTGATCCTTCTCAAATTTTAAAAACATATTTACCCACATCGCCTTATACGCAAACTAAAGCTATGATACTGATTTTAGCATAATTTAACATTTAAGTCCATTAAAATATTACAAAATGCCGCCAAAAAATCGGGAAACGCCCGCTTATGCCAAACGCTCCCGATTCCTCTGCAAATACCGTATATGTTTTTATTTAAATCCGCCGAAGAAATGCGGTTCACCGGTGAATATGTCGACAAGTACAGAATACCCGTCAATTATTATATCATTGTATTTTTTTAAAGTAACTTCCCAATATGCCCCATATTTACCAACATCAGCGTCGCGTACCGTTATTTCCTCCCATTCTGTTTCCCCATATTCACGTTCAAGATATGCTTGTGCCGCCTCTATTGCCTCTTCTTTTGACAGCATATTTTTTATATCTCCTTCGTCCAGCACGGAATCGGGAAAAAAGCTCACATATCTGAACATTCCATCCATATCGTAATCAGCATATGCAAGAACTATCTTAAATCCGTCTTTTGCTATCTGATTCATTTGTATGCTTGTATGACCCAAATCGTCGGTTTCATATTCCCATTCAAAATTGTCTGTATCTCCGTCAAACCATTCTTCAATAATCTCTTTTCCTGCTTTATATAAAGCAGACGAATCGTAGAACGGTTTTATATCCTCCGCATAAAGTACCGGATATTCCTTCATGGGTGTTTTATTTTCAATAATATGCAGCTTTTTAGTATCATCATAAAAAGTAAAGTAACGCCCGTCGGAATCTTCATAAACAATCTGATCCGAATATTCTTTACCTTGCAGCAAATTTTCGTCAACATAATAAAGCGTTTCACCGTTCAGCTGAAAAGTCTGCCTTGCTGCAACGCTCCTAACATATCCCGAAACATCATCAGCCTTAAGCGTCATTGCCGAACCCGCGCAAATCCCCATAATTGCCAGCGCCGAAACTCCAAGTACCGCTGTCCTGATTATTTTTTTGTCCATAAACGCCCCCCCTGTTCACGGCTTTACGCCTAAATCACCGAATCTTTCAACCGAATCAATTATTTCATCAAAAAGGTTTTTATATTCGTCTTTCAGGTATTTATTGGTAGCATCAAGAGCCCCATATACGCTCTTCCCTTCCGCGAGATTAAAGAAGAACTCGCATACATTCTGCTCAAAGATGTCCTCACATCGTCAGAATATCCAACGGCTGCCTTATACCCGTTATTGATCAAATCAATGCACAGATTCTTTCCGGTATTCACATTATTCTGAGCGCCCCGGCAGGCGCTTATGTACGCAAGCTTGCAATTCATTCCCGACGGCACATCAAATGTTCCGAATATGATCTTTGAACCGTAGGAATCCAAAAGAAGCTCGCTGCCGTCTTTTGTTCCGTGACAAGATATAAAAACGGACTCCGAATACTTAATGTGCTGCTGCAAACCGTATATGCTTTTTGGTCTTTCCGTGTACTTAGCCGGATAGCCTTCAGCCCTGTACTTCAGAAAGTAATTCATCGCGCTGTCTTTATCCCCTGCAAACTGATCCTCGCTGTATATAAAATTATTTACATTGCCCATAGTCGCACCGACATACACAACAGGGAATATCGTCGTAAACAAAGCAGCTAATACAATCACTTTTTTGCAAAACTTAGCTTTATCAGTAATCACCCCATATTACTCCTTATACCTTTGATTTATCCTAATTGTATCATGCTCTGAAATTCATGTCAATTATTTTATATACTCCCATCATTCCGACTCCGATATATTTTTTGCCAGCACTTTATTTTCTCTTTTATTTTCGCTGATAGATTGAGTGCCCAGCTTAATCATCTGTTTAATTATGCTTCTGATCATTTTTCGAGTGGTTTTGTCAAGCCCGTTGTAGGATTTTATCACGCAGTTCATTGACGTGAGTATTTTGGAGGTAAAGCCTGTTATAGTATCCGCTTCTCCCGATTTGAGTATCTGAAAAACGATCCTGATAAACTGTTCCCTCTCCTCTGCGCTTATCTCGCTCACCCATTTGTTACAGGCAGTCCTGAAAATAATACTGCTTTTGTCAAAGCTGTTGTCCCGGACAAATCTGTTCCCAAGCACCTCCCATGTAAGCGCTACATGCTGCTGCATCCCTCTCTCGATGCTGTGAACTATATTATACTCTCCTGCGTGGTACATGATCATGCCGACTATCGAACCCTGAGGCATATACGACTCTATTTTCGGCAGAATACTTTTGTACTCCGGTGTCTCAACAATATCCTGCATAAATCCCGGACCGTCGTAATTCATTATGCTGACTATTTTTTTCTTATGCTCTTCGCTGAGCATCATCGACGAATAGACCGCAAGATTGCCGCCCTTTGAATGACCGCACACATATATTTTTCCGTCTATCTGCTCGCAGACCTTGCGAAGATACTTCTCCGCTTCGATCTGCGCGCCTACGGGAGTGATGTAGCAAAGTTTGAAATCCTCCTCCCAGCCCGCAAGAGTGTCGTCCGTTCCGCGGAACGCCACCACATATATGCCGCTGTCTATCCGGACCGTAACCGCCCCGAACTGTTCGGAATTTTCTTTATTGTATTTCTGAGCGTAGTTAAAAAGCATAAGATCTCTGAATCTGTCCGCCTCCGTCATTTTCATAAGGACGGAGTGCGTATTGATCGCGAGATTGCTGAGACTGTCCTCGTCCGTCTTTTCAAACACTTTATGAAATTTCTGAGCTGCCTTTGAAAGCTTGGTCGAAGATTTAAAGCCCCTCTTGACTATACCGTCGAAATCAATGTAAGCCAGCTGCGACATGATAAGTCCGTCTATGGCGTTAAATCCGGTTTTATCCATCTTTATGTCCCCGCGCCAGTCAATATAATCAAGAATATTCCCCATATTTATCACTCTCCCGTAATCATAAAATATACATCCTGAACAAGCCTAGCACAAGCATATGAGCAGGATAAAAAATATAAAACAGCCCTGAGGGCGCCGCTCCTTTTTTTCCGTTATACAGATGGATAGGCACAAACGCTGCCGGAGCGCAAAGCCCGATAAGCGTGCTGTTGATAATAAGCACCAACGAGCCCGCGGCATATCTCACTGCGGTTTCAAATCTTGTCCAGTACAGAACCGACGCAAGCAGAACACACTTCCATGAATAATCGAGCCGCAGCACAAAAGCGGCAAGCATCGCCACGGCAATAACCGAAGCGGAATAAAAATATCCCTTGATCCCCATACGGCTGAATTTTGCCAGCGCCCAAAGCACCGCGAGCGCCAGAACAAAAGTAAAAAGCACGTTGTTTTTTGCAGGATAAAAAATCACGCCGAAATTCGTCATATCGTAAGGAATTTCCGATATGACCGCAAGCGCCAAAAGTCTCCCGATGTATTTTGGAACCGAGCGTGTGTATGTAAATCCTGTAACCAGCATGAAGCAGTATATAGGAAAGGATATTCTTCCTATTCCACGCATTATCATATACGCCGGTTCAGGTATGCCGCATGGCGCAAGCACGACCGCAAGGTGATCGATAAACATCGACGACATCGCTATTATCTTCAGTCCGCCGCCGGACAGTATTTTACGCATGCCTTATCCTCTCCCCGTTTTCATATACAAAAGTATAGCACAAAATATTTTTTTTAACAGTAAAAATTGAGTCTGCACGAGATATATGATATACTGATTTACAGCGCTTTTAGATGCCGGACCGCATAAATAATACGCGCGGAGGTGAGAAATGTACAAATACGAAACCCATCTGCACACTTTTGAAGCAAGCGCGTGCGCGCGCTCAACGGGCGCGGAATATCCCGCGTACTACAAGTCGCTGGGCTACGACGGGATATTTGTAACCGACCATTTTTTCAACGGCAATACCCGCATTCCCGAATACGAAAGCTGGGAAAGGCGCGTAAACGAATTCTGCCTCGGATACGAGCACGCAAAAAAGGCCGGCGACGCCATAGGCTTTCCGGTATTTTTCGGATGGGAAGCTAATTTTGACGGGGACGAATTTCTTATCTACGGTCTGGACAAGCAATGGCTTCTTGAGCACCCCGATATGCTTTCATGGAGCCGCGAAGAACAGTACGACATCGTTCACGGCGACGGAGGTCTTGTCGTTCAGGCTCATCCGTTCAGGGAACGCCCGTATCTGCACTCGATATTTCTGAATCCCGATACCTGCGACGCGTGGGAAAGCTACAATTCCTGCAACGAAACACAGCATAACCGGAATGCGGAGATCTACTGCACAGAGCACGATATCTTTATGACCGGAGGCTCGGATATACATCTTGCCGGCTCAATATCTGAAGAGCGTCTTTCCGGCATGGCGTTTGAGCGCCCGCTTGAGCGCGCTCTCGATTACGCGGACGCCGTTCTGAACCGCCGCGGCACAGTTATAATGCCCGAAGCAGAGCACCCCGCAGACGGCACAATACGGACAAAACTCCCCGTGTTCTGCAATCACAGGGAGTTTCCGTAAACCGGTATTTTCTGCGGAGGACCGCGTTTTCATATCTAGCGTTCTTTTCCGTAATGTATTATCGAAAGCATATCCGGACCGGTGTGCGCCCCGATAATGGGGCTTAACATCGTTACCCTTACGGTAAGAGAAGGATATTTTTCAAGCAGCATATCTTTAAGCACCGCCGCGTCCTGCATGCAGTCGGCGCAGCATATGTACACGATATTTCCCACGCTGGGGTCAAAAGCCTCCTCAAATTTGTCAATAAGACCCTTGAACGCCATTTTGTTGCCCCGTTTTTTGTCTATCGTCTCAAGCTTGCCTTCGGAATTTATCCTCAGTATCGGTTTAATATTGAGCGCTGTACCCATAACTGCCGTTGCCGCGGATACTCTTCCGCCCCTCTTCAGATACATAAGATCCTCCACCTTGAGCCAGAGATGAACTTTTGCGGCGTGTTTGCGGAGCCATGCGGCATTATCCTCAAGAGACATTCCCGCCTCCATGTTGGCAAAAGCGGATTCCACCAGAAGTCCCATGCCGCCGGTAGCGCTGTAGCTGTCCACCACCTCTATATTTACGTTGTCATACTCTTCCTTAAGATTCTGAACCGCCAAAAGAGCGGATTCATATGTATTGCTTAGTCCGCTTGACAGAGAAATGTATATAAGCGACTGCCCCTCCTTCACAAGCGGCTCAAATATTTCCATATAATGATTGGGCGATATCTGACTTGTCTGCGTCTTAATCTTGTTTCTGAGCTTTTCATAGAAATCATGCATCATCTCGTCGTTTTCAGGCTCGGTGCAGTAAAAAGTCTCGTCCCCAAGCACATATTCCATAGGTACATATCTGACGTCATGGCTCGCGGCAAAATCCTTGTCAATATCAAGCGATACGTCCGAAAAAATCAAATAACTCATCGTTCTTCCTCCATAGAAGTAATAAGGCATAAACTATCATATACCGTCAGCCCATAATAACATACTTTTACAGAAAAAGCAATGTGTAATAATAATTTACATTTTCTTATTTTTGTCAGTTTCTATTATCCTTATCAGCCGATAGATCGTGGAATGTGTTCTGACCTTTATGCCGTGCCTGTCCGCAAGCCTTATCACACAGCCGTTTAGCGTATCGATCTCGGTGGGAATGCCTTTTTCAATATCCTGCAGCGTGGACGAGCGGTGCTCATATGTATCCTTCACAAGCTTATCATAAAATATTTTTTTGTATTCCTCGGCATCTCTCCAGAAGCTCTGATAGCCGCAGGCGTCCATAACTTCATAAGTCTCGTCTATGAGATCGTCCATTATTTTCCTCGCCCATACAATCTCCGACATTGCGCCGTAAGAAAGTCCGAGTATCGCTCCAAGCGGATTCAGCGTCGTATTAAAAAGCATTTTTGCCCAAAGCGCCTTCTCGATCTCATCAGTGACCTCCGAAGGTATTCCCGAATCGTTTACCGCGCGGGCAAGCGGCTCCATGCAGGCATTATCGCACCCGTAAAGCGAGCCGAAAAGAACCGGCGCCGTATGCACCGTGACCCTGCTCACGTTCGGCTTTTCCCTCTCAAAACCTGTTATTATCCTCGCGTTATAAAGCAGACTTTTGTCAAAATATTTCAAATACGCTTCATTGTTGCCCCATCCGTTCTGAAAAATCACTATTCTGCATTCCACGCCCATAATCCGCCTGTGTACGCTTAACTTCTCCGCAATCTCGTCGTTCGCCGTCGTTTTCGCGCTGACGATGATATAATCAAATCCGCCGTTCTCTATCCCGTAATCCGTATATACCCTGACGCTGCCGCTTTCAGCCCGCTTTTCCCCGAAAAGCCCGGTCCTTGCCGCGCCTCCTGATCTTATCGCTTCAGCGGTCTCTCCTCTGGCAATGACCGCCGTATCTATTCCCTGACTTCCGAACGACGCCGCCATCGCAACGCCTACGGCTCCCGCGCCTATGATAAGCACCTTCATTTGCTTTTCCTCCCGAATACGCATAATTATATTTTTTGAAAAAAACTGTTGCCATTTATCAGAAATTATGATAGATTATTTTGTGGACGTGCTGCTATGGCTCAGTTGGTAGAGCGTCGCCTTGGTAAGGCGGAGGTCACGGGTTCAAATCCCGTTAGCAGCTTTATAGAATCCTTGATTTTATCGGCATTCAGTTTTTTGAAATCAAAAGGTAAGCAGGAAGGTAATCCGGCATATGTCTGATTACCTTTTATTTTGTCCGTTTATACCTGTTCTTGCATGACAGCTTGATTATATCATCGTCGGCGGCGTATTTCAACAGCCCCTTGCCGGCATCTGAAAGTCCTCAAGAGCCTTGTTCAGACAGTCGTTAAACGGCTTCATTATCCGGAAAAGCTCCGCTGCTTTCGCTGTAAAAGCTTCCGCTTCGAACAATTCGACGTCCTTTATCGGATATTCAAGATACCAGCTCTTAAATTTCAGGTATTCCGCCTGCGGATGTTCCTTATCATATCCCGCGGGAACATTCTTTAATGCCGTTCCCTGTACGGTGAAATATTTTTCAAATTCCGGTGCGTGTATAATATCCTCCCATTCGCTGCCATTCCGTGCGATATAATTCCGTATCATATTTGTCGCGTCTTTGAACATATCCGCAAACAGTCCTCCGCCTAAAAATGACTTGTCGCCTGGCTTTATCATAATATAATACCCGACCGGTACGGGCAGCTTTCCTTTAGAGGAAATATGCGCGCGGAAAGCAGGATTATAAGGCGATTTGTCATGGCTGAATCTGGTATCCCTTACGATTTTAAATGTAAGATCTTTGGGTTCGTTATTCAAAACGCTGCCGTCAAACTTCCCGATCTCCAGCATAAGCGCCCCAAGCAATTCTTCAAATTCGGCATTCGCTTTTTTGTAGTCTTCTTTATTCGCATGATACCATTCGCGGTTATTATTCATGCCGAGTGCCGATAAATAATCAATTATAAACTTTGTATTCATAGTCATCAGTCTCCTTTACAAATTCTTGATAATCGAAAGCTGTGTGGAATTCAGAAATTCCTGTATAAGACGTTTTGTGCGTTCGGGCGACCGGTATGGCTTACAGAACGAAAAATCCTGCGATAAATCGTCAATATCCTCCATCGCGCTTTTCACGTCAATCATGGTTTTAATTGGAATTTCGGCGGCTGTCATATAATCCAGTCTCATAGGGTCCAGCCGGCGGCTTTGTATCGCGTAATTCACCCTGTCTTTGCACCTGCATCTGCCGCTTCCGTATTCCCCGCAATACTGACTGAGAAAATCCGCCATCTTTTTGCGTATCCGGGAAAGCCGTTTGCGATACGCCTCAGGGCTTATTCCCAAAATATCCCCCGCTATGCGGCTGTCGATCTTAAACATCGTACCCAATATAAAAATACATCTGCTTTCCGTATCAAGGCATTGCAGCATCACGTTTGTACAGGACATTTTCAGCTCCTCCGCCAGAATATCCTTCTCCACATTCTGCGTTAGATCCGGCACGTCCTTTATTTTACCGTTTTCTATGTCGTCTCCGTAATACTCAAAACTCAGCGGATAGTGCGCGAACATATGCTTCCTGTAATTTTTCAGATGATTAACGGCAATACTGAACACCCATGTCGTAAATGAGCTGTCGCCTCTGAAAGAAGACAGATGGGTGATCATTTTCAGCAGGATATCCTGCGCCGCATCCTCAGCGTCCGCAAATGTGCCTAACATCCTCAGCGATAAATTGAAAACAATGTCCTGCACGCCCTCGACAAGCGTTTCAAGGGCTTTTTTGTCCCCTGCCGTGGCCTTACCGACCAGGATCTGTAATTCTTCATTCGTATTTTCATTCATATATTTTTACCTCCTGATTAATTAGACAGCTTTCTTTTATCTGTGTGACATGAAAAATTTATTTTTTGCCGGCAGTCGGAAAAAGGCAACCGGACTGCTCCGACTGCCTTTTATTTTTTTATAACGCCAATATCGCCTGCACCGTATTTTATAAGTTATTTATTTTGCTGCGGATCCTCTGTATAGCGTTGTCAACAGTTTTTGTAGTCTTGTCAAGGTGCGCGGCGATCTCGCCGTAACTCAGTCCTTCCCTGTAAAGTTCAAGCACCTGAAGCTCAAGCTTGCTGAGATTCCTGTACAGCGCCTCGATGAATCTTTCGGTCTGCTCCTTGTCGATAAGCAGAGCCTCCGGGTTAAGCTCGTCCTCAGAAGGAATAACGTCTCCCAGTCTTGCGTCGTCGCCCATCTCGTCCGTGACCGGAGTATCAAGCGAAATATATGTGTTGAGCGGAGAATTCTTTCTGCGGTTATATGAGGTCATCGCCGTTCTTATCTGCCTGCCGATGCAGAGCGAAGCGAAGGTCATAAAAACCGTGTCCTTGCCGGGATTATAGTCACGGATGGCTTTGTACAGCCCTATCATTCCCTCCTGAAGCAGATCGTCATTATCCGCTCCGGTCAGAAAAAAGGCTCTCGCCTTCATGCGCACAAGGTTTTTATACTTATCCACGAGCCAGTCGGCGGCGCTCTCATCGCCCTTGTGGTACATGGCTACAAGTTCTTCATCCGACATTCTGGCATATCCTTTATTCATACGCACGCCCTCCGATAACGCGTCCACGACAAGCAGCGCAAGTTCAAATCATTCTCTGCCTTACTATCTCATACGCCAGCACGCCCGCCGCAACCGAGGCATTAAGGGAATCTATATTACCGTTCATCGGGATCGCCGCCGTCATATCGCATTTTTCCCTTACAAGACGGCTCACGCCGCCGCCCTCGTTTCCGACAACAAGTCCGATAGGACCTTTGAGATTCAGACCGTACATAAGATCGCCTCCCATATCGGCGCAGACGAACCAAAGTCCCTGTTTCTTAAGCTCGTCTATCGTGCTGCCGATATTCGTGACTTTTGCGACGGGAGTATAATTAAGAGCGCCAGCCGAGGTCTTTGCAACCGTGGCGGTAAGTCCGACGGCTCTGTGCTTCGGTATTATAACGCCGTGAGCGCCCGCAAGATTCGCGGTCCTTATTATCGCTCCGAGATTATGCGGGTCCTCAATTCCGTCAAGTATAAAAACAAACGGCGGTTCGTCCTTTTTTCTCGCCGCGTCAAGTATGTCGTCCACTTCAGCGTACTCGTATGCAGCCGCGCTCGCAACCACGCCCTGATGATGTCCGTTTTGGGATAAATAATCAAGCTTTTCCTTGGGAACATAGTTGACTATCGTTCCGGCCTTTTTTGCCTCGCGCAGTATGGTCATGACCGGACCGTCCTTACAGCCGTCAAGCACATAGAGCTTGTCTATCGTTTTTCCGGAGCGGTACGCTTCGATGACCGCGTTGCGCCCCTCTATCATAAATTCATTGTATCTCATTCAGTCTCCTGCTCCTTTGGCGCGAAAATACCGCCCTTAGGCGCTTCCTTCCGCGAAACGCCTTCCTTGACCGCCGCCCATCCTGCCGACACGATCTCCATTATGCGGTCAAAAGATTTCTGTGTATAAAGCCATCCTATAAGAGCCTCAAATCCTGTTGCCCGTCTGTAATCCGCGACCGTAGCGTTCTTCGCTCTAGTGGAGGTGTTCGCGTTGCGTCCGCGCCTGTACGCCGCCTCCTCGGAATCCGTCAGCATTCCCGATTCCAAAACGGCGTCAGCCATAAGCGCCTGCGTTACCGCCTTTGCAAGGCGGCTCGCCTTACGGTTCAGCATATCCACCGGAGCATTGCCCGCGTTCACAAGGGTCGTCCTGATTATCAGCTCATACACGCAGTCCCCGATGTACGCGAGCGTCAGCGGAGAATATTCCGCAGCATCAGCGTTCCTTAGACCGAACGCCTTTTCCATCGCCTCATACATATCTAAACGCTCTCCCATACGGTTCCTTCTCTTGTGTCCTTTATCCTGATTCCCTTTGCGAGAAGTTCGTCCCTTATCGCGTCAGCCCTCTCAAAATCCTTCTCCTTTTTGGCGGCTTTGCGCTCCTCTATCTTGGCAAGCACATATGCCTCCAGCTCCTTGTCAACTTCAGGCTCGCACTTTTCACCCTGCAGCCTTGTAAGATTCAGAGAAAGTACATAATCAAAGCTCTTGACCAGCTCAAACTTCGTAGCGTCGTTCAGATCGCTTCTCAGAACGTCATAGACGACCGTTATCGCGGAGGACGTATTTATATCGTTTGCGAGAGCCTCCTCAAAACGCGCCCTGAACGAGTCGAAGCCGTCTTTGTCAAGCTCGCCCTCCGCGTCAAGCTCGCCTATTTTTTTCACAAGCTTATTGTAAGCCGAAGTCATGTTGTCCATGACCTCAAACGAAAATTCCAGGGGCTTGCGGTAATGCGACTGAAGACAGAAAAGTCTGTAAACCAAAGGGTCGTAGCCCTTCTCCTCAAGAAGCGAGACCGTAAGGAACTCCCCGCTCGACTTGCTCATCTTGCCCGCCCTGTCGTTGAGGTGGTGGACATGGAACCAGTAATTGCACCATTTATGGCCTACAAAAGCCTCGCTCTGCGCGATCTCGTTGGTATGGTGGGGGAAAATATTGTCCACTCCGCCGCAATGTATGTCCATGTATTCGCCGAGATGCTTCATGCTTATGCACGAGCATTCGATATGCCAGCCCGGATATCCCGTCCCCCACGGACTGTCCCATTTAAGCTCCTGATTGTCGAATTTGGATTTCGTGAACCAGAGCACGAAATCCGCCTTGTTTCTTTTGTTCGTGTCCTCCTCGACGTCGTCTCTTACGCCGACCATGAGTTCTTTTTCACTCTGACTTGAAAAAACATAATAGTCCTTAAGCTTCGACGTGTCAAAATAAATGTTTCCGCCAGCCTCGTACGCATATCCCTTCCCGATAAGCGCCTTTATCATATTGATGAATTCGGGAATGCAGTTCGTAGCAGGCTCGACAACGTCGGGGCGCTTGATGTTGAGCTTTTCGCAGTCCGCAAAAAATGCGTCCGTATAAAATCCGGCGATCTCCATAACGGTCTTGTGCTCTCTTTTCGCGCCCTTTAACATCTTATCCTCGCCCGTATCGGCATCGCTCGTGAGATGCCCAACGTCGGTGATATTCATAACGCGCTTAACGTCGTAGCCGACATAGCGGAGCGTTTTTTCCAGAACATCCTCCATGATGTAGCTGCGAAGGTTTCCGATATGCGCAAAGTGATATACCGTAGGTCCGCAGGTATACATACCCACCTTGCCGTCCTCGTTAGGCACAAATTTCTCAACCTTTCTCGTCAGCGTATTAAAAAGACTAACCTTGTTCTCCATCGTTTTTCTCCAATCTTTCCATTATACGCTCAAGCTGCTCCTTGAGAAAAACATTCTCGTTCTTGAGCATATTTATATCGTTCAGCACAGGGTCGGGAAGATGTATCTGATCCAGGTCCGTGTTCGGCAGCCTCACGTCGTTGCTCTTTACAATGCGCCCCGGAATTCCTATAACCGTCGAATGCGGCGGCACCTCGTTTAAAACCACCGAGCCGGCTCCGACTTTGGAGCCTTCGCCTATCGTGAACGAGCCGAGCACCTTAGCGCCCGTACTTATCATAACGTTGTCCTCTATCGTAGGATGACGCTTGCCGCGCTCTTTTCCGGTACCCCCCAATGTCACACCCTGGTAGAGCGTCACATTGTCGCCTATAACCGTAGTCTCTCCGATAACCACACCGTGTCCGTGGTCTATGAAAAAGCCCTTGCCTATCACCGCCCCCGGATGAATCTCTATACCGGTCCTGCGCGCCGCGCGCTGCGAGATCTTCCGCGCCCTGTAAAACTTGCCTCGAAGATAAAGCCTGTGGGCTTTTCGGTATTTCCATATAGCCCAGAAGCAAGGATAGAGAAAGACCTCCCTCGCGTGCTTCATCGCCGGATCCCTGTCTTTTATCACTTCGACGGATTCCTTTATATAATCTCTGAATTTCATTTTTTCCTCCAACAGAATTGATATATCTATATTATATCACTTACCGCCATTGGAGTGACAACAGCCCGGGCAGCCCCCGCACTGTCTGCCTTCGTCCATAATATCTCCGTACGCGTAATTCTCAACGCCCGTAAGAAGCGCGGACGCCTGCGCCGCTATACCCTCGCCCGCTCCCGTAAAGCCAAGCCCTTCTTCGGTCGTAGCCTTGACGCTAACGCGCGATAGTTCTATGCCGAGCGCCTTCGCGATGTTTGCCCGCATATCCTGTATATACGGTGCAAGCTTAGGTTTCTGCGCTATTACCGTACTGTCTATATTCTCGATGACATAATTGCTGTCGGAAATTATGTCCGCCGTTTTCTCCAGAAGCTTCAGGCTCGAAATTCCTTCATACTTTTCGTCGCTGTCGGGAAAATGCGTTCCGATGTCGCCCAGAGCCGCCGCTCCTAGAAGCGCGTCCATTACCGCGTGAAGAAGCACGTCCGCGTCCGAATGTCCGAGCAGTCCTTTCTCATAAGGTATATTTACTCCTCCGATTATAAGAGCCCTGTCTTTTGTCAGCCTGTGAACGTCATAGCCTGTCCCTATTCTCATTAAATCCTCCAAATTAATTTAGATACCGGCGGCAGCCGCAGTACGATAACAAACTCATTCGTCCGTTATACGACAAAACCCCTTTGATTAAACAATCAAGGGGGTACAAGTAGCGGAGAAGGGAATCGAACCCCTGACACCATGGGTATGAACCATGTGCTCTAGCCATCTGAGCTACTCCGCCATATTTGATTGAAAAGTGGGGCCTATAGGGCTCGAACCTATGACCCTCTGCTTGTAAGGCAGATGCTCTCCCAGCT
>CAJTON010000012.1:50501-67053 GCA_910577605.1 uncultured Butyrivibrio sp. | reverse complement strand
ATAAGAAATTCGTATACGCGAATGCCGCCAAAATAGCTACAACCACAGCGGTAAACGGTGACACCGTAACCTTCTACGCGCAGTGGAAAAATAATTAAATCTAACCGGGAAGCAGCATGAAACAGATTGTAAAGACCAAATCAGTTAAAATGAATATGATAATGAATGCTATACTTACCATGTCTTCATTTATTTTTCCGTTGGTCACATTCCCGTATGTTTCGAGGATACTTTTGCCCGTGGGAACGGGCAAAGTATCCTTTGCTACTTCCGTTATAAGTTATTTTTCAATGTTTGCGCAGTTAGGGATCCCGACATACGGTGTCAGGGCGTGCGCAAAGGTACGGGACGATAAGGAGAAGCTTTCAAGAACGGTACATGAGATTATGTTCATAAATCTTTTTATGTGTGTAATCGCGTATATCGCGCTGTTTGTTTCCATGCAGTTCGTACCGAGATTCCGTCAGGACAAGCTTTTGCTCATGGTCGTAAGCTCAACGATACTTTTGAATTCGATCGGAGTGGAGTGGCTGTACAAATCACTGGAGCAGTATTCGTATATAACGTTAAGGTCGATCGCTTTTAAGTTTATCGCCCTTGTTTTTATGTTTTTGTTCATACATGAAGAGAAAGATTATGTGATATACGGAGGCATATCTATTTTTGCGTCCTCCGCGTCCGGAATCCTGAATTTTATAAATCTGCGGAAGTATATTTATTTCCGGCCCATGGGCGGATATGACATAAAAAAGCATATAAAGATGGTCGTGGTATTTTTCGCTATGTCCGTAGCGACCACCATATATACCCACCTTGACACGGTAATGCTCGGTTTTATGAAATCCGACGTTGAGACGGGATATTATTCCGCCGCGGTAAAAATAAAGAGCATACTGGTCGGAGTAGTTACGGCGGCGAGCGGAGTTCTGCTGCCGAGGGTGACATATTATATACAGAACGGCAACAGGGAGGATTTTATCAGGATAGCTAAAAAGACCCTGAATTTCGTTTTTATAACCGGCGCGGCGTTTGCGGTGTATTTTATCATATTCGCGCATGAGGGAATCTACTTCCTGTCGGGCAGCGCGTATGAAAATTCGATCGTACCAATGCAGGTGATAATGCCGACGGTGCTGCTTATCGGTCTTACGAACGTAATGGGCATTCAGATGATGGTGCCGCTCGGAAAGGAAAAACTGGTCCTTTATTCCGAGATCGCGGGGGCGGTTATAAATCTTATAATAAACGCCGTTTTGATTCCGAGACTGGCTTCGACTGGGGCTGCCATAGGTACGCTTGTTGCTGAGATCGTCGTGTGGATAGTGCAGTACGTTTCTATCAGGAATATGCTAAAGACCGCATATAGAAGCATAAAGTATCTACGGATAGTTTTCGGACTTATGCTTGCGTCCGCCGCATCGGTATGGGTAAAATTTATAGACATAAAAGATTTTTTGAAATTGATAATATCCGGGGTCCTGTTTTTCGGGATATATTTCGGGATACTTGTGATTACAAAAGAGCCGCTTATCACGGAGCTTAAAAATCAGGCTCTGGGTAAGCTCAAGGGGAAAAAATGAATATTATTTTACTGTCGGGAGGCTCGGGTATGCGCCTGTGGCCTCTTTCCAATGACATAAAGTCCAAGCAGTTCATCAAGATTTTTAAACGGTCGGACGGGGAATACGAGTCGATGATTCAGAGAGTCTACGCAGGGCTGCGCAAGCTTGAATGCGGGGCGGATATAACGATAGCGACCTCCAAATCGCAGGTATCGCTTATACACAATCAGCTCGGATGCGACGTGTCGGTCTGCGTCGAGCCGTGCCGGAGAGATACTTTTCCGGCGATAGTGCTTGCCACGGCTTATCTGCATGACGTCAAGGGAATCGCGGAGGACGAAGTCGCAGTTGTATGCCCGGTCGATCCGTATGTGGAGAGCGATTATTTTGACGCGCTTGAGAAGCTTGGCGCTTTGGCGGCGGCAGGTGGGGCGAATTTGGTGCTGATGGGAATCGAACCTACATATCCGAGCGAGAAGTACGGATATATAATCCCTACGGGAAGGGAGCCCGTTTCGGGTGCGGAGGCTTTTAAGGAAAAACCCGACGCGGAGACTGCGCGCGAATATATAAAAAACGGCGCGTTGTGGAACGGAGGCGTTTTTGCGTATAAACTCGGCTATGTTCTGTCCAAGGCGCACGAGCTGATAGATTTTGAAGGGTATGAGGATCTGTACGAAAAGTACGGGGAGCTTGAAAAAATAAGCTTTGATTACGCTGTCGTAGAGAAAGAAAGCAGGATTCAGGTGATGCGTTTTGCCGGACAGTGGAAGGATCTGGGCACATGGAATACGCTGACCGAGGCTATGGGCGAATGTTTCGTCGGACCGGCGATGCTTGACGAGACATGCAGCAATGTTCATGTTGTAAACGAACTCGACGTGCCGATAGTGTGTATGGGACTGAAGGACGCGGTGGTTTCCGCAAGCCCGCAGGGAATACTTGTATCGGATAAGGAAAGGTCCGGATATATCAAGCCGTATGTTGAAAAAACGGACAGAAAGGTAATGTTTGCCGAGAAGTCGTGGGGAGATTACAAGGTGATAGACGTAGGGCAGGACAGCCTCACTATCAAGGTCACGCTGAAACCGGGTCAGAAGATGAATTATCACAGCCACAGCCGCCGCGACGAGGTATGGACGGTGATACACGGCGAGGGGCGTGTCGTAATAGACGGGGAGGCAAGGCTTGTCGGAGTCGGCGACGTCGTAAATATGCCGGCAGGCTGTAAACACACGATAGAGGCCCTTACCGAGCTTAACGTTATTGAGGTCCAGCTCGGCAAGGACATAGATGTGAGAGATAAGGTCAAAAGCAAAGGCGGTTCAGATGAAGAAGCATAAAAAAGGCGTTATTACCGCATTGTCTGTTGCTGTGCTATAAGCGTATCCTTCTGCATAGAATGTACAAACAACCATGCAGGGGACACCTTTGAAAGGATATATCGAAGAACGCGCCGTCAGAATGGCGGAATACATTGTGGAGAATAAAGCGACAGTACGGCAGACCGCAAAGGAGTTTGGAATAAGCAAATCCACGGTACATAAGGATATCACCGAGCGTCTTAAGGGAGTGAATCCGACTTTGGCGCAGGAGGCGAGGAAGGTGCTGGATGTAAACAAATCGGAGCGGCATATCCGCGGCGGTCTTGCCACCAGAGAAAAATATTTGCATAAACATTGACGAAACTATTAACAAAAAAGGAAAATCTGCCGATAATGTATGCAGAGTTTCCTTTTTTTGTATTTTTCAAAATTACCTCTTTTAAATTTGCGGGATATTGTATATAATGTCAATGTATGTGTGTAGTATGGAATTCTGCAATTTTTTTACGGGCAGATGAAAATATACTTTATTCAAGCGAAAGGGGAATAAGATGATAGGTACGGATATCGGAATTGACTTAGGGACAGCCAGCATCCTTGTGTATATTAAGGGCAAGGGAGTTGTTTTGAAAGAGCCGTCTGTTGTGGCATTTGATAGAGATACCAATAAGATTAAGGCGATAGGCGAAGAGGCGAGACTGATGCTTGGAAGGACTCCGGGCAATATCGTTGCGGTCAGGCCGCTGCGCCAGGGTGTTATATCGGATTACACCGTAACCGAGAAGATGCTCAAATATTTTATAGAAAAAGCATTAGGCAAGAAGGTCATAAAGAAACCAAGAATCAGCGTCTGTGTGCCGAGCGGCGTTACGGAGGTTGAGAAAAAGGCGGTTGAGGACGCGACATATCAGGCAGGCGCAAGGGAGGTTGCTATTATTGAGGAACCTATCGCGGCTGCTATCGGCGCGGGAATAGATATTTCAAGGCCTTGCGGCAATATGATAGTGGACATCGGAGGAGGAACCACCGACATCGCGGTGATTTCGCTTGGCGGCACCGTGGTCAGCACCTCGATCAAGATCGCCGGAGACGATTTTGACGAAGCTATCGTGCGTTATATGCGTAAAAAACACAATCTCCTTATCGGTGAGAGGACTGCCGAGGACATCAAGATCAAGATAGGCAGCGCTTATCCGAGGGCGGAGGTCGTTTCAATGGATATAAGGGGACGTAATCTTGTCACGGGACTTCCCAAGACGGTTACGGTAACCTCGGCGGAGACAGAGGAGGCGCTTAAAGAGGCGACCTCGCAGATAGTCGAGGCCATTCACAGCGTTCTTGAAAAGACGCCGCCGGAGCTTGCGGCGGATATTGCCGACAGAGGCATGGTCCTTACGGGAGGAGGAAGTCTTTTGCAGGGACTTGAGGAGCTTATCGAGGATAAGACCGGCATCAACACGATGACCGCGGAGGACCCTATGACCGCGGTTGCGATAGGGACCGGCAAGTTTATTGAGTTTCTCGCGGGAGAGAGATAGGCATTAAGCGGAATGGGGCATGGGACGCCCTGAGAATTTACTTTAAGTGATCTTTAGGGTTCATACGCCCTTTGGATAAATTATAAGCAGCCCAAAAAGGGAGGTAAGGAGTTAAAGGCTATGGTCAGAAGTTTATACACGGCGCATACGGGTATGGTGCATCAGATGAACCGTCTTGACGTGGTAACTAATAATATGGCAAATTCCGATACAACGGCTTATAAAAGAGAAGGAGCCACGTCGCAGACATTCGACGCGGTTATGGGAATCAAGATAAACGACTGCTCGGTGCATTACATTCATCAGCCGATAGGCAGGATGAGCCTTGGCGTTAAGGTCGGAGAGACATATACCGACTACAAGGACGGCAATCTTGAGGAAACAGGCAATACCTATGATATAGCGTTAGGCGGGAAAGGATTCTTCGCGGTTTCTTACGCTGACAGAAACGGAAATGAATCAATTCGATATACAAGGGACGGTAATTTTACCGTCAATGCCGAAGGGGTTTTGATGACCAAGGATGGCGATTTCGTTTTGGGAGAGGATAACGGGCTTATAGTGATACCGGAGGGCGTTAAGATAACGGTTGACGAAACCGGAAGAATAACGGGCGAAGGTCAGGAAATAGGCAGATTTCAGCTTGTTGACTTTGAGAATTACGATTATCTTGAGAAATTCGGCGAGAATATGTACATCGCCATCGACGGCGCGACCAATACGGAACCGACTTGCAGGGTATTTCAGGGATACCTTGAGGCGTCCAATGTCAACGCCGTGTCCGAGATGGTGGAGCTGATCGCGATAGCCAGAGATTACGAAAGCAATCAGAAGGTTATACAATCCATTGACTCTACTCTTGAAAAGACTGTTTCATTAGGAAGAATGACATAGGAAGGGGATTGATCGACTTATGATGAGATCATTATACACTGCCGCGTCGGGAATGAAGGCGCAGCAGATCAACGTTGACGTTATTTCCAATAACCTTGCGAACGTGAACTCCACGGGATACAAGACCAAAACGGCGGAGTTCAAGTCGCTGCTCTATCAGACGCTTCAGACAAGATCCACAAGCGCCAACGGCGACGCGAAGCCGATAGGCGCGCAGGTCGGAACAGGAACGCGCAACGCGTCCATTACGACACAGTTTAGGCAGGGACCGCTTTTGGAGACAGCCAATCCCTACGGCTTCGGTATAGAGGGAGAAGGTTTTTTTGCTGTTCTCGGAGTAAACGGTGAAACTTACTATACGCGCAACGGCAATTTCCAGATGGCGATTTACGGCGAGGGCTTCATGCTCTGCACCACAGAAGGTTATCCGGTGCTTGATTCTGACGGAATGACGATCGAGTTTGACGATACATATGAAGTTTCCAAATTGGTGGTAACCTCCGACGGAACCTTCTGCTATCCCGATGAGGAAAATAACCTCCAGAGTCTCGGAATAAGGCTCGGTATGTATCAGGTGACTAATCCCGCCGGCTTTGACAGTGTCGGAAGTACGATGTTCAAGGTGACGGACGCTTCGGGCGAGGCGGTTGAGGAGGCGGATAACCCCGAACTCAAGAGAAGCGTTATCAGACAGGGACGCGTCGAGGGCTCCAATGTGCAGGTTGCTGACGAGGTGGTTAATCTCATCGTCGCTCAGAGAGCGTATGAGATGAATTCCAAAGCAATTCAGGCTTCGGATGAGATGCTCGGTCAGGCGAACGCTCTCAGACGATAACGGAAAGCTCCGCCGGGCGCTTAAGCCTTGCGGGAGTGTCAGGAGGTAAGATGATATGAGCGATATGCTTAGCGGCATTTCCAATATGTACGCCAACACCGATTATTCGCAGGCGACTTCACAGCTTGAGGATAAGCTTAAAAATACGGACTACTCAAAGGCTACTGAAGAGGAGCTTATGGAGGTCTGCAAGTCGTTTGAGGCATATTTCCTTGAGCAGGTGTTCAAGGGCATGGAGCGGATGATTCCCAAGGACGAGGATGACGATTCGGGAATGACGCATGAGGATATGTTTAAGGATAATCTGTATCAGGAATACGCAAAAAGCGCCACCGAGCGCGGCGACGGAATCGGCTTGGCAAAGCAGCTTTTTGAGCAGATGAAACGCAATTACGGGATAAAATAAATCAACATTCAGGCATTATAACAGCAGAATAGCCGTCCGGGGACCCTTTCGGGGACTCGTGCGGCTTTTTTGTACTATATATTTTATACGGGAGAAAAAATTGGAACTCAAAGGTTATGTTGAGAGAATCATATACACGAATGCCGAGAGCGGGCACACGATAATGGAGGTGGCGCTTTCCTCGGAGGAAGCGCGAAGGCTGCGGGACGACAATCCCGACTATGCGAAGGATATAGATGAGAGCATGGTCTGCGTCGGGACGCTTTATCTTCTCAATACAGGTGAATACGTAGTTTTCAGGGGAGATTTTACCGTACATCCGAATTACGGCGTTCAGTTCAAGGTGACGGGCTATGAGGAGTCGCAGCCGGAGGATATTGATTCGATGGAGAGATATCTGGGCTCGGGGGCTATAAAGGGAGTAGGCCCCGCTCTCGCGGCAAGGATAGTCAGGCATTTTAAGGAGGACACTTTCCGCGTTATTGAACAGAATCCCGAGGAGCTTTCGCAGATAAAAGGAATAAGCGAACGCATGGCTATGGAGATCGCCGACCAGATAGTCGAGAAAAGAGATATGCGCCGGGCTATGATTTTTCTGGGGAAACTGGGAATCGGCATGAATCTTGCCGTCAAGATATACAAGGAATACGGCGAGAATCTTTACAGCATAATACGCGAGAACCCATATAAGCTTGCGGACGATATGGAGGGCGTGGGCTTTAAGATAGCGGACGAGATAGCGAGAAACGCCGGAGTTGAACCGGATTCCCCGTACAGGATAAAGAGCGGCGTTCTTTATACGCTTTCAAGAGCCATGGCGGGCGGACATGTTTATCTTCCTTTGGAAATGCTGATAGAATACGCGGAGAACATACTTGGTGTTGAAATAACAGGGAGCGAGGACATACTCACTGAGCTTATGATAGAGCGTAAAATAACGGTGCGGTACGCCGGGGACGGCAAGGCTGTTTATCTTTCCTCACTTTACCGCACTGAGCTGTCGGCGGCGCACAGGCTTGTTGAGCTTGCCGGGGAAGGCGCTGCGGACACGGAGGCGCTTGAGCGCGATATACGCGCGATAGAGAGAAGGGAAGGCATCGAACTTGAGCCTATGCAGCGCGAGGCGGTGAAAGCGGCGGCAGTCAACGGCGTGCTTATAATCACAGGAGGTCCCGGTACGGGAAAAACCACCACCATCAATACGATGATAAGGTATTTTGAAAGCTTCGGCAAGGAGATACAGCTTGCCGCGCCCACCGGCCGCGCCGCCAAAAGAATGACGGAGGCGACGGGACGGGAGGCACAGACAGTGCACCGCCTTCTTGAGCTTTCCGGGAATCTTGCCGAGGACGGCAGAGACGCCGCTTTTGAGCGCAATGAGGACAATCCGCTTGAGGCGGACGTTATAATCATAGACGAGATGTCAATGGTGGATATTTTTCTTATGAACAGTCTGCTCAAGGCGGTAAGCGTGGGGACGAGACTTATTCTTGTGGGTGACGCGGACCAGCTGCCGTCGGTGGGACCGGGCAACGTGCTTAAAGATATAATAGCGTCGGACTGCTTTCGCGTGGTCAAGCTGCGCAAAATTTTCAGACAGTCGGAGGCGGGCGATATAATAGTGAACGCGCATAAGATAAACGAAGGCGAAATGTTTGAGATAGGTCCGTCGAGCAAGGATTTTCCTTTTGTTAAAAGAAACGATGCCAATTCTATAATCAACGCTGCGGTTACCCTCGTGCGAACAAAGCTTCCGGCATATACCGGCTGCGCGCCGGGCGAAGTTCAGGTGCTTACGCCTACGAGAAAAGGACTGCTCGGAGTGGAGAAGCTCAACTCGGTCTTACAGCAGTTTCTGAATCCGCCGTCGCTGGATAAGATTGAAAAAGAGCTTGGCGGCGTGATCTTCCGCGAGGGAGACAAAGTCATGCAGACGCGCAACAATTACAAGATCTCGTGGGAGATAAGGGGTAAAAACGGCATTTCTGTCGAGACGGGCATGGGTATCTTTAACGGCGATATGGGAGTTGTTGACGAGATAAATCTCGTGATGTCGGAGCTTACGGTCTGTTTTGACGACGAAAAATTCGTTACGTACAGCTTTAAGGAGACTGAGGAGCTTGAACACGCGTACGCGGTGACTGTGCATAAATCGCAGGGCAGCGAGTACCCGGCGGTGGTGCTGCCGCTTCTGGACGGACCGAGGATGCTGATGAACCGTAATATTCTGTACACAGCCGTTACTAGGGCGCGCAAATGCATATGTATCGTGGGAAGCGAAAATACTTTTTACAAAATGATCCGGAATGAGAACGAGAGCAGGCGGTTTTCCTCGCTTGCGGAGAGAATACAGGAGGCGGTGCAGCAATAAAAGCTAATCAAATTATATCTGCATTACACGGTTTGCTTTATCCTCCCAGATGTCCCGTCTGCGACGAGGCGCTTCTCGTGAGGCGAGGCGCGAGAACATGGCTCTGTCCGGGATGCGGCGACAAAATAATGAAAATACGTCAGCCTTACTGCTTTAAATGCGGCAAACAGCTTGACGGGGAGGAACGGGAATTCTGCCGCGACTGTACCGTGAAAAAACATAATTTTGACAGGGGAGTGGCGGCGTTCGGTTACAGCGACGCGATGAAAAAGTCAATGTATGCTTTCAAATACGGCGGCAGGCGGGAGTACGCGGGCTTTTACGCGCAGACTCTCTGGGAGCGGTACGAAGCGATCGCGAGGGAATGGCAGGCGCAGGCGCTTATTCCGGTGCCTCTGCACAAGGCGCGTTACAGAAGCAGGGGTTATAATCAGGCTGAGGTCCTCGCAAAGGAGATAGGGCGCAGGGCGGGCATCAGAACGGACGCGGATACGCTTGTGAGGGTGAAGAAAACAAAGCCTCAGAAGGAACTTAACGACAGGGAACGCAATAATAATATAGAAAATGCTTTTCAAATTGACAAAAATGGTGTAAGATATAAATGTGTAATACTGGTGGATGATATTTATACGACCGGCGCTACGATAGATGAGTGCGCGTTGACATTAAAGGCGGGCGGCGCCGACAGAGTGTATTTTATGACTGTCTGTGCCGGAAACGGATTTTAGGAGGACGTTCAATGGAAGTAAAGAATTGCAGGGGATGCGGAAGACTTTTTAACTATATCGGCGGAGGCTATATGCTTTGCTCGGTATGCATGGAGGAGTTGGATAAAAAATTCAAGACGGTCAAGGAATACATAAAGGAACATCCGAAGGCGACGATGCATGAGATCTCCGAGCAGAACGAAGTGACGATCCCTCAGCTTGAGAGATGGATAAGGGAGGAGCGTCTTACGTTTGCAGACGATTCGCCTATCGGAATTGAATGCGAGAACTGCGGCGCTACTATAAAATCAGGACGTTTCTGCGCCAAGTGCAAGGACACCGTCGCGAAGGGGCTTGGCTCTCTGTACAAGGAGAGCGCGTATATTCCGCCTAAGGCGAACAAGGATAAAGAGAAGGCGAGAATGCGTTTCCTCGACAACTAAGCGGACTGCTGCGCCGCGTTATCTGAAGGCGCAGTATACTTATAATAACAATCAAAAATCGGGCTTAGGCTCGATTTTTTTGTTTTTTACTCTAATGATTTTGCAAAATACACCGATACATAATGTAGAGATTCCAATTATTCAGGAAAATATCTGTTCATGGAAGGAGAGATAGCAATGAGAATCGATGCATATAACCAGATCAGCCGGATATATCAGACTGGCGGCAAGCCTTCGGTTGCAAAGAAGGGCGCGGCGAAAGGAACCGATAAGGTTGAGATTTCGCAGTTCGGCAGGGATTATCAGGTTGCGAAGCAGGCGGTAGCTTCTGCGTCCGATATCAGGGAAGATAAGGTCGCGGACTTAAAGGCGCGCATTGATGCGGGAACTTACAGCGTAAGCGATACGGATTTTGCCGCGAAACTTGCGCAGAAGTACGGAACTACTGTATTTTAGGAGTAAATAAGTGGCAAGCTTAATTGAAAATCTTATCAACATTCTTGACGAGGAAAATTCAGAATACGAAACGCTGTTATCGCTGTCCATTGAGAAAACGGATACGATAGTTAGCGGCGACGTGAATGCGCTTAACGATCTTGTTGCCAGAGAGCAGAGCATTGTTGAGCGTATTAATAAGCTTGAGAAAAAAAGAACCGAGGCGACGAAGGATATCGCTATCGTGTTAAGCAAGAAGCCTGAGGAGCTTACGCTTGGCAGGCTTGCCGAGCTTTTGTCCGCGAGAAAAGCGGAGAGCGACGCTATAAAGGATATTCACGACAGGCTCAAAAGCACGCTTGAGCGAATGGTGAGAGTCAACGAGAGCAACAGGGTGCTTTTGCAGGAATCGATCGATATGGTCGATTTTGAACTGAATCTGGCGCAGAGCCTTAAGCAGGCTCCGGCGACAGCTAATTATTCCGGCAATACTTATACAAACGATTCCTACGGACCGACGGGATCGTTTGACGCAAAACAATAATTCGACTGACGGCATAAAGGAGCATTAATTATGGGCAGCATGATGACAGGTTTATATATTGGTCTTTCCGGTCTGCGTACCAGCAATAACGCGCTGAATACTACGGCAAACAACCTGACCAACGCGCAGACGGACGGATATGTCAGACAGCAGGTTATTAACAAGGATATGATATATAACTATGTTAATACCTCTTCCGGCGTCAACAGAGGACAGAGCGGACTTGGCGTTGCGGTTCAGACGATCAATCATGTGAGAGATATTTTTCTTGACGCCGCTTACAGGAGGGAAGCGGGCAGACAGAAATTTTACGATAAATTGTACGATTCGATTTACGAGATAGAGGTTCAGATGGGAATGTCCAAGGACGGAATCGACGGAATCGGATTTCAGAGCGCGCTTACGGATCTGCGCGAGGCGGTAAATAAACTTACCGAGGCGCCCGGAGAGCTTGAGTTCAGGGCAACTCTTGTTCAGAGGGCGGTGGAATTCGTAGATAAGGCGCAGCTGGTTTATTCCGGTCTTGCCAAATACCAGAAGACGCTTGACGACGAGGTCGTGGCAACGGTAAAGAGAATAAATCAGATCGGCGACGATATAAAGGATCTTAACAGGAGGATTGCCCGTATCGAGGCGCCCGGAGTTGAGGTCGCCGCGGACTTGAGAGACCAGAGGGATATGCTTCTGGACGAGTTGGCGACATACTGTAAGATATCATATAAAGAAGAGACCAACGGAGTTGTGGAGGTCAGCGTGGAGGGAGTTCCCTTCGCGGACGAATTTTCCGTAAACTATATGGGAATTGATCTTATCGAAGGCGATAATTTTGCGAAACCCGTATGGACGCAGCTTCAGAATCAGCCCGTATACAGGCTTACCGCTGAGATATCCACGGAGGATAACACGGACATCGGCGGACTGAAAGGTCTTCTTGTGGCGAGAGGCGAGCTTTCTCCCACGGCGGCTAATATGGAGAGGCCGGATCCCGCGGATTATCCCGGAGGCGCGGCTGATCAGGAATATCTTGACAGGCTTGCCGAATATGAGAGATATGAGAGCTGTTATGAGACCTCGGCTGTCGTAAATACGATGGCGAATTTTGACAAGCTGTTCTGCACCATAGTAGAGAATCTGAATAACGTGTTCTGTCCCGAAACGACATATACCGCCGCGGACGGTACGGTTTACACGGTGCTTGACACTGAAAACGCTCCCACTTCAAAGGACGGCGCGTACGGTATAGAACTTTTCACCCGTAATTTTACCGACAGATACAGTGAGCAGGTGATAGACGGACAGAAGATGTATGTCAGAAACGACAGAAATACCTTCGGGAATCTTGCCGAATATTCCGTTATGAACGTCACGGTCAATTCCGTTATCCGCAAGGATTATTCGCAGATGGCGCTGACTAGAAAAGACGGAGCCGACGAGTATAAGGTGGCGGGAGACCTTCTGGCGGTATTTTCAAAAGATACGCTTACATACAACGGAGGTTTGGACGGACTTACGTTTGAGGAGTTTTTCCGTACCATGACGGCGGACGCCGCTACGACGGGCAAGATATACAAGAGTATGGCGAACAACGAAGCGCAGCTCGCAGCGGGGCTTGACAACAGGCGTCAGGAGATCATGGGCGTTTCTTCTGACGAGGAGCTTGGAAGCATGATAAAATATCAGCAGGCGTACAACGCCGCTTCAAGATATATCAACGTAGTAAGCGAAATGATAGAAACATTAATCCACAACACAGGAGTAAGATAATTATGCCTAATACTTTTTTCGGACTGACAATTGCATCCACGGGGCTTAACGCAAGCAGCCTTGCGATAAATACCACCGCGCATAATATTTCCAACGTGAATACAAAGGGGTACAGCAGACAGCAGACGGTGCAGAAAGCGTCATCGGCGATCAGAGTCTATTCCGATTACGGAACTGTCGGAACGGGCGTAAACGTTACGAAGATCACACAGCTGAGAAGCTCTTACTATGACACGAAATACTGGAATAATAATGCCAATTACGGAAATTACTCCACGCTGGAATCATATTCCCTGCTTATTGAGGATTATCTTGATGAGTTCAATCTTGAAGGATTTACTACGGAATACGAGAACCTTTTCAAGGCTATAAACGATCTTACAAACGATCCCTCAAGCGGCGTAGCCAGAAATCAGCTGCTCAATTATTCTCAGAGTATCGCGGATTATTTCAACACGATTTCCGCCAACCTTTCAAGCGTGCAGAAGTCGGCGAACGACGAGGTTAAAAGCACGGTTGACGCTATAAATACGGTTGCAAAGCAGATAGCTTCGTTAAACAAGCAGATAAATATTATAGAAGTAAACGGCGGAGATGCCAACGACCTAAGAGATTCCAGGGCGCTGCTTATCGACGAGCTTTCAAAATATATAAACACTACGGTCAAGGAAGAGGACGTAGGAAACGGTATAAAGGATTTCTATGTGTATGTTGACGGCTATCAGCTTGTAGACTGCTACGACTATAACACGATAGTATGTACGGCAAGGGAGACCGGAGACAGGCGCAATGCTAGCGACATTGACGGGCTTTACGAGCTTTCGTGGAGCACCGGAATGGAATTCAATATGTACAGAAGCACGCTTTCGGGGACTCTCAAAGCGGCGATAGACATAAGGGACGGCTGCAACGACTGCTATGAGGTGCTTGGGCTAAAAGACGCCGACGGCAATTTCCTTAAAGACGCCGACGGCTTTCCGGTAAACGTACAGGACCTTACGACCGCCGAGTATGAAGCATACAAAGCGGCGGGATATGTGAGGGATACGGTTATTTATATTGATACGCACAGGAACAGCGACTACAAGGGCGTGCCTTACTACCAGTCGCAGCTCAATGAATTTGTAAAGACTCTTGCGCGCGATTTCAATTCTATCATCACAAGGGGCGATTTGAACGGAGAGAAAGTTCAGGACTTCTTTGTTTCAAAGTTTAATGACGAGTACATTACGGCTGCCGGAATAGCCGTTAATCCCAATATGATAAGGGATCCTTCGCTTCTTCCTTACTCTTTTGACAACAGCAAGGGAGCCGCAAACAGGGATATGGCGCTTGAGCTTTACGCGCTTAAAGAGAAAGACACGATAAACAACGGAACATATCTTGAGTATCTTCAGTCTATGGTTTCCGTAGTGGCGATAGATACAAGAAGGGCGAGGGCCTTTTCAACGAATTATGACAATATAAGGGAAACCATTAATAACCAGAGGATCTCGGTCAGCGGCGTGGACGAGGACGAGGAGGCGGTTGACCTCGTTAAGTTTAAGGAGGCGTACAATCTGGCGTCAAAGATAGTTTCCGTAATGCAGGAAATTTACAGCAAGCTTATCGAGCAGACCGGAGTATAACGCAAATCCCGTCCGTTGAGGAACTTTCACGGGAATGTCAGGAGGTTAATTTATGAGAATTACCAATACAATAAGAACCAACACAACGATGCGCAATGTAAACAGGTCAAAGACTAATCTGCATGAGGCGGAGAATCAGATGTCCTCGGAGAAAAAAATAACCAGACCGTCCGACGACCCGATAGTTGCGATAAGAGCGCTTTCACTGCGCTCAACGCTTTCCGAGATAAACATGTATCTCAAGGACAATATTCCGGAGGGAAAAGCGTGGCTCAAGGTTACGGAGGGCGCGCTTGACAATATGGACGGTCTTTTGTCAAACATATACGAATACAGCACGCAGGGTTCGTCGGATCAGTTTACGGAGGACGACAGAAGCGCTATAATACAGACGCTTCAGAAGTTCAAGGACGGACTTTACGCCGAGACAAATACGGACTATGCCGGAAGATACGTTTTTACCGGATACAGAACGGACAGTACTTTTACTTTTCAGGACAAAGCGGATTACGCTCAGAAAAAGTACAGCATTACGCAGACTTTTAAGAACAGCGAAATAGATACCGTAAATATTATGAAAAACGGCGTTGACACCACGGTAATTGCCAATATTCCCGCCGATACCACTCCCGAAACGAGAAGCGTATACCGTTTAAGGCTTGCCTACTCGGGCTGCCAGCAGACGGGTGTAGGAGACGTGACGGTAGACGGTACGACATATACGCCTCAGGCGATCACGCACGAGCAGTTTGAGACTATGGTTACGGACGGAACATTTGACGGCGCGGCAAATACGTTTTATTATATATATGACACAGGCGAACTCGTAATGACCGACGACTTGTACGATACGGTAAAAGACGCCGAGGATATTTCTTTTACATATGAAAAGGAAGGATTCCGGAAGGAGGACGTCAAGCCGGAGATGTATTTTGACTGTACCGACATAACGGACCCGGCGAATCCGCACGAGTATCTTCAGGGCGACGACGGACAGCTGATATATTACGCTATAAATTTCGGCCAGACGCTTCAGGTGAACACTCTCGGAAACAAAAGCTTGAGTTACGACATAGGAAGAGATATTGACGACATGTGCAATTCTCTTCAGGCGGTAGCCGACGCTGAGGCAAAGGTCGCAAAGCTCAAGGAGATGAAAAGCAGCGACGTATATACCGACGCTCAGAAAAAAGATATTGAGACAATGCAGGCTGCGGCGCAGAAAGAGCTTGACTATGCCATTGACGATATGAAGAAGCTTTTCCAGAGAGAGATGGGAAGAGTAAAGGGCTATCAGGAGACGGTCGACCTTCAGATGGCTGACCTCGGAGCAAGGAGCAAGCGTCTTACTCTTACAGAGAGCAGACTTACCGAGCAGTATACGACTTTTGACGATCTCAAGTCGGTCAATGAGGATGCCGAGCTTGAGGAGACGGTAGTCAACGTTTCCTCGGCGAAAGCTCTCTATCAGGCAGCTCTGGGCGCGGCTTCAACGGTTATACAGCAGTCGCTGCTCGATTATATAAGATAAGAAGAATGCCCTCAGGCGGGAATGTAAAGGAGAAAATAAAATGCATATTAATTCAAGAGTATTCGGGGAAATTGATATTGACGACGATAAGATAATCCGCTTTGAGGACGGAGTTATCGGATTTGAGGAATATCATAATTACGCCTTGATTTATGACGAAGAGAAGAGAAAGAACACTAAGGGCGGTATCATGTGGCTTCAGTGTATGGATGAACCGGAGCTTGCTTTCCCGGTGGCGGACCCGCTTCACATCTATCCCGGATATAATCCGGTAGTTGAGGACGAGTGGCTTGCGCCGATCGGGGAATTTAAAGACGTTGACGATATTTTTCTTCTTAGCATACTTACGGTTCCCTCGGACATCACCAAAGTAACCGCGAATCTTAAAGCGCCGCTCATAATCAACACCGTTACGAGAAGGGCGTGCCAGACTATAGTAAATAATGAAGAGTACGAGATAAAGTACAATATATATGACTATGTCCAGTCTCTTAAGAAAAAGGAGGCTGAATAATGTTAGCGTTATCAAGAAAGAAAAACGAAGCGATCGTAATTGACAACGATATCGA
>CAJTON010000012.1:31385-50491 GCA_910577605.1 uncultured Butyrivibrio sp. | reverse complement strand
TATAAAAGGAGACCAGGTCAAGCTTGGCATCACCGCTCCAAAGTCCGTTCCGATATACCGCAGGGAAGTTTATCTCCAGATACAGGAGGCGAACAAAGCGGCAGGCACGTCGGAAGGTATTGAAGCGCTCAAAAATTTTCTTGGCTGATATTAACTATTTCGGAAAGGAAGCCGAAATAAGTTACAGTAGATATAATTTGGCAGAACCCGTATGCCCGTAAGGCTGAGGGTAAAACAGACACACGGAGGTGTTATTATGACAATTGATGCAGTATCAGTTAACAGCACGAAGCCCTACGAGACAATGGACGTCAGTGCTCCGATTGTCAGACCGGATTTTCAGACGGCGGAACCGGTGCAGGCGGAGACAAGGGATTCGGGCGGCTCGGACGAGAAGTACTCGGAAGAAAATCTTAAGAACGGCAACCCGCCTTCGGAAAACACTATTAAGCAGGCGATTTCCGACATCAACAAGAAGATCAATTCGGATACGGTTGCGGAATTCGGTTACCATGAGAAAACTCACAGGGTAACGATCAAACTCGTCGATAAGAACACGGACAAAACTATCAGGGAGTTCCCTGCGGAAGAGACCTTAGACATGATAGCCAAGGTATGGGAGCTTGCGGGAATGTTTGTTGATGAGAGAAGATAGGAGGATGAGATATGTCAATAAGGCTTACAGGTATGGCATCAGGACTTGACACCGATTCGATGATCAAGGAACTGATGTCAGCTTACTCGGCAAAAAAAGATAAAGATGTAAAAGCTCAGACAAGGCATGAGTGGACCATGCAGGCATGGAAGGAGACTAACAGCAAGGTATACAGCTTCTATACGGGAGCGCTTTCCTCGATGAAGTTCTCCAAGCTCGGAAGCCTCAGGAAAGCTGCGATTTCCAATTCGTCTGTTGCGTCCATAACGGCGTCGAATTCGGCTCCGGTAGGAACGCATAAGTTGTCGGTTTTTCAGCTTGCGACTTCCGGTTATATGACCGGCGGCGAGATCACGACAAAGAGCGGCGGAAGCGTCAGCGCTGATACCAAACTCTCGGAGCTTGGAGTGACCAAAGGAACTATCAAGGTAAACGATACGGAAATTAAAATAGACGGCAATATGACAATGTCCAAGCTTGCTTCACAGATGAGGGAAGCGGGCGTTGAGGCGAATTTTGACGCCGCAAGCGGAAGGTTCTTTGTAAGCTCAAAGGCTTCGGGCTCGGAGGGCGAATTTACCATTACGGCCGGAGACGAAGACGGAATCGGCGCGCTTATGTCGCTCGGACTTATGTCGGTGACCGATACGAACGGCGATGAGACAGCTGAGATGGCTAAATACAGAGAGCTTGCCGAATCGGGACTGAATACCGACGAAGCGAGAGCGGCGCGCAGGATCGTTGAGATGTATGATGCCGGAGAGCTTGAGAATTCCTCGGAGTCGGCGAGAATATCCGCGCAGGACGCCGTTATAAAGCTCAACGGAGCTACGTTTACTTCAAGCACCAACTCTTTTTCCATCAACGGTCTTACCATTGAGGCTACCGCGGTTACGACCAAGGAGATTGAGAACGCTGACGGAACGGTTACGATCAAGGATGAACCCGTTACGATAACCACTTCTGTTGACAGTCAGGGAATATACGACAAGATCAAGAATTTCCTTAAA
Organism: uncultured Butyrivibrio sp.; assembly: GCA_910577605.1. Taxonomy (GTDB): domain Bacteria; phylum Bacillota; class Clostridia; order Lachnospirales; family Lachnospiraceae; genus Eshraghiella. The sequence continues at coordinate 48,826 of CAJTON010000012.1, read as the reverse complement.
GCGTATAATGAGATGATAGGACATATCGACAGTCTGTATTACGCTGATTCGGCAAAGGGTTACGAGCCTCTTACTACTGAGGAGAAGGACGCCCTGACCGATAAGGAAGTTGAGGAATGGGAGAAGAAAGTTAAAGACGCGCTTCTCAGAAAAGATTCTACGCTCGGCAGCATATCGTCGGCGCTCAAGAATGTATTTCTTGGTATGTCATATACGACGGAGTCCGGCAAGACATATAATATCGCGTCTCTCGGAATCGGCACAGGCAATTATTTCAGCACCGACGACAAAGATCGCGGCAAATTCCATATAAACGGCGACAAGGACGATGAAGCCACGGCTGCTTCCGCAGACAAACTTATGGCGGCGATAGCGGCGGATCCTGAAGGCGTTTCGGAATTTTTCAGCAAGCTTGCCGATAAGCTTTACAGCACGCTTGACGACAAAATGAAGTCAACGACGCTCAGCAGCGCTTTTACAATATACAACGACAAGCAGATGTCGAGCCAGTACAGCGAGTACAAGAAAAAACTCAGCGACTGGGATACAAAGTTAGAGGAGATCGAAGAGAAATACGCAAAGCAGTTCGCTGCGATGGAGAAGGCTCTTGAAATGCTCAACTCTAAACAGTCCGCACTTGCGCAGATGCTCGGTACGGCGTAAACGGTAGCAGATAACATGGAGGTTAGCTATGGTTAATAACACAGAGGGATATAACACATATCTTAAAAGCAAGATAATGACAGCGTCCCCTGCGGAACTTACTCTTATGCTGTATGAAGGCGCAATAAAGTTTGCGAACAAGGCCGTTATGGCTATACAGAAAAACAGAATCGAAGACGCGCATATCAATATCGTAAAAACGGAGAAGATAATTGAGGAATTCAGGGCGACCCTGGACTTCAAATATCCCGTGGCAAAGGATTTTGATACGGTGTATGAGTACCTTCTCAGAAGGCTTATGGAAGCCAATATCAAGAAGGATACGGAAATTCTTGAAGAGTGTCTTACGCATCTGAGAACGATGCGCGAAACATGGAAAGAGGTTATGAACCTCAACAAGCCTAACGCTGCGGCAAAGGCATAACAAGCATGGGGGAAACGGGTAATTGCATGGAAAACACAAAAAACTACCTTCAGGTTCTCTCCGAGAGTCTTGACAAAAAAATAGCTATTCTTGATAAGCTCGAAGCCGTTACCGTGCAGCAAAGAAGCATTGCGGAGGCGGAGGAGTTTGACGACGACGCTTTCGATGCCAGCACAGACAGAAAGGCGAAGCTAATAGCGGAGCTTGAGAAGCTTGACAACGGTTTTCAGATATTGTATGACAATATTAAAGCTCAGATTTCCGGCAGGAAAGAGACTTACAGGGAGGAGATCGAGCGGCTCCAGGCAAAGATAAGCGTGATTCTTGATAAGAACGCGGCTCTTATCGTTGAGGAGGAGAATAACCGCAAGCTCATTACGTCACGGTTTGCGTCTCTTAAAAAAGAAGTTTACCAGATCAAGAAGAGCAGGGATATGGCGGCAAGCTATTACAAGAACATGAACAATATATCTTCGGAGTCTTATTTCTACGACAACAAGAAATAAGCGGCGTATGAAAAATACCGTAAAATCCCCTGATTTCGGGCAATTAGAAAAAATTTGAAAATTTTTCAAAAAAGGGGTTAAGTATTAAAAAGTCGTTCCGATATATATTACAGCTGAGGAAAAGAGCAGCAGAACAACTAAGGTATTAAGTGAGGGCAATCCTAGGGGCCCAAGCTTATACATACATTTACCTCTTGACTTAGGTCAGGAGAGCGTAACACCTTTTGACATAGGTCAAGAGGTAAAGACATCAAAATTGCTCCGGCAAAGCCGGATGCAAGCCATAACAACGCAAAAGGATTTGCGAATTAAAAACAAGGAGGACAATATTATGGCAATGGTAGTACAGCACAATATTACAGCAATGAACTCCAACAGACAGTTGGGAGTAACGACCTCAGGTCAGGCAAAATCATCCGAGAAGCTTTCTTCAGGATACAGAATCAACCGCGCAGGCGATGACGCAGCAGGTCTTAAAATTTCAGAGAAAATGAGAAGCCAGGTTAGAGGTCTTAACAGAGCTTCCGACAACGCTCAGGACGGCATCTCCCTTATCCAGACAGCAGAAGGTGCGCTCAACGAAGCACACAGCATTCTCCAGAGAATGAACGAGCTGGCTGTTCAGGGTGCTAACGACACGAACGAGAACATCGACCGTGACGCTATCAACGAAGAGCTTTCAGCACTTACCGCAGAGCTTGACAGAATTTCTCAGACCACTCAGTTCAACAAGCAGAACCTGTTGGACGGCGGATTCCAGGATAAGAACCTTCAGGTTGGCGCTAACGCAAATCAGAAGATCGCTATCAGCATTGACAACATGAACGCTCAGTCACTCGGACTTAGAAGCGTAACTAGCGTTTCTGTTGACGATCCTCAGCGCGGAACGAAGATCACAAGCTATGACTACAAGGGAATGTCATATTCTTATGACAGCACGAAGGATCAGAAAACGAATCTTTCTGCTGCAGTTAAGCAGTTCCAGGGCAGCATTGCAAACAAATACGGTTCGAATAGCCTTTACGCAGCACAGGTTGATACCACCACCGGTTCAACATACTACACCTTTAAGGATCTTAAAGAGAGCGTAAGCGGTGTTACTAAGGCTGTTCCCGGAACCAGATTTGCTACGGCAGCATCTGCTAGAACCAAAGAAATATCCGCAATGAAGGCAACTATCTCGATTGAGGTTAAGGATGTAACCAACTTCACCAAGTACATCACTACCGAGGGGCTTACGGCTAAGGCTCTTAGCGCTACATCAGGAAAGGGTATTGTTAACGTAGATAACTACACCAACGCTAACAACTCTATCACAGCTATTCAGGACGCTATCAACTTAGTATCTACTCAGAGATCTGCTCTTGGTGCTATCCAGAACAGACTTGAGCATACCGTAGCTAACCTTGACAACGTATCCGAGAACACGGCAGCAGCTGAGTCTCGTATCCGTGATACAGATATGGCTGACGAGATGGTTGAGTACAGCAAGAACAACATCCTTGCTCAGGCAGGACAGTCAATGCTTGCTCAGGCTAATCAGTCAACGCAGGGAGTTCTCTCCTTACTTGGCTAATAACCGATTAATTACAGGATTTCCTAGGAGATCACAAAATTTCAGAGGTACGAGCGATCTACTCGTACCTCTGTTTTGTTAAATACGGGTTTGCGGAGGCGTGTATATGGAGGAACTTGCCAAGAAACTGTTAGACCGGATCAACAGGCTGTGTATAGGGTTCTATTATATCAATGAAAATAATATCATGAAATCTGCGTTTGAGCTTAGGGAGGATATAGAAAAGCTTACCGGAGGTCTGCTTGTTGCGCTTGGGGCGGACGAGGAGTCACAACAGCTGCGTGATTATACGCTTCAGGTATTGAGCGACTATGTGGAGGCGGCATCGCAAAAAGACGAGGTGCTGATGATAGATACCTTGGATTACGGACTTAGGGAAATAATCGGGCTATATATAGATGAGGAGGATGACGCGGATCATGAAAGGTGAGATATTTGAGCGTAATCTGAAGGCGATGGAGAAGTGGTATCCCGCTTATGCCGATATTATAAGAAAAGGCGATTATGAAAAAGACGAAACAGAGATCATAACCGAGCGTTCATGGGACGGTTTAGATATATTTAAGGTAAAGCAGGGCGAGAGAACGCTTTATCTCAACGGCAGACGCAGCGCGGGAGAGCCTCTTAAGGTATGGCTGGAAAAATTGGGAGAGGTACATAAGTTCGCCCCTGTTTTTTTAGTGGGACTGGGAAGCGGACTTTATCTTAAGGCGTTAGCGGATAACACGGACAAAAGCGTGAATATAATAGCTTATGAGCCGTCAGCAGCCATATTTTTAAAAATGCTGGAAGAGGTCGATATTTCGGAGCAGATAGAAAGCCGTCCGATAGCTTTTGTAGTTGAAGGAATTAACGGTAATGAGCTTGAAGCTGTCGCCGCTAAGCTGATGTCCTTGGAATCCATAGAATTTATGAAGCTTCTGGTACATCCCAATTATAAGGAGCTTTTTTCCGACAGAGTATATATGGCCGTTCAACAAATATATAACAGATATACAAGCGTATTGTGCAATATGAATACGGGCGTGGTATTCTCGCAGGTCATAGCTGTGAACCAGATGCAGAATCTGCGGTATTCCTGCGAAGGATACAATACAAGGTGCTTATCAAAGGTTCTGCCGTATGAGAACAGGGCGGCGATCCTTGTATCAGCGGGTCCCTCCCTTAATAAAAATATACAGGAGCTGAAAAAGGCGAAGAATAAAGCCTTTATTCTTGCGGTCGATACCGCGGTCAGACCTCTTTGCAGCGCAGGGATCATTCCTGACGCTTTTCTGATGATAGACGCTAAAAAGCCTTTAAGTCTGTTCGATATGGACGTGATAAAGGATATACCCGTAATTGCGCCCATAGACGCTAATTATGAGGTCATACGCGAACAGAGGGGAAAGAAAATATTATTTGGAATAACGGACTTCCTGACTACTTGTATGTATATGTCGGTAGGAAAGGTTTTTCCTGAGTTGCCCTGCGGAGGCTCGGTTGCGACTAGCGCGTTCGGACTGCTGTATATGTGCGGCTTTGAAACCGTTATACTGGTGGGACAGGACCTTGCGCTTACCGGCAACAAGTCCCATGCGGACGGTACGTTTAAGGAGAAGATGCCGGAGGAGGATACCTCCAGACTGGAGAGGGTTAAAGGAAATTATGAGGAATGGGTGCCGACAAGAGGCGATTTCAAGCATTTCCTTGACTGGTTCGTTACATATATAGACGGAGCCAAGCAGCGTGATCCGGAATTCCGCGTTATAAACGCCACCGAGGGCGGCGCGTATATCCGCGGAACGGAGGTCATGACGCTTAAGGAGGCTATCGAACAGACCTGCGACGTACCGGAGGTGGATTTTACGGAGTGCATAAACAATACTCCGTCCGAGTTCACGCCGGAGCAAAGGCAGCGGGCCGTCGACTTTGTTCACAAGCTGCCGGACGAGCTGGCTGATATTTATTCCAACGCCAAAAAGCTTTACAGCGCGTACCATAAGATCAACAATCTCAATAAAGCGGGAAACACGGGCGGCAAGGAATATGCCGCGCAGCTGAAAAAGGTCAATAAGCTGTCCTCCAAATCTATGGAATACGCCGCATATATATTGGTAAATGTGACCATGAACGTGGCGGATTCCATTATCAGGGGTACGAGCCTTAACGAATTTGAAGACACTGAGACGGAGATCGATATGGTATCCAAGCAGGGAATGAAATACGCCAAGCTTATGCAGCAGTGCGCCAAGATGCTTGAGGATTATGCGCGGGAAACGCTTATGAGCATTGAATAAAGTAATGCGGAGGTAAGGATATGGATAAAATTCTTGTGACAGGCTCGGACGGCTTTATAGGGAGCCATCTGACGGAGGAGCTTGTAAAACGGGGCTATTCCGTAAAGGCGTTTGTATATTATAATTCGTTCAACACATGGGGATGGCTCGACACGCTTCCTGCCGACATAATGAAAAATGTCGAGGTTTTTCAGGGCGATGTGAGGGACCCTAACGGCGTTAGGGAGGCGATGAAGGGATGCGACGCGGTATTTCATCTTGCCGCGCTTATCGCGATCCCGTTCAGCTATCATTCGCCGGATACCTATGTCGATACCAATATAAAAGGAACGCTCAATGTTTTGCAGGCGGCGAGAGAGCTTGATAACATGAGGGTGCTTGTGACCTCCACCTCGGAGGTATACGGAACGGCGCAGTATGTGCCGATCGACGAAAAGCATCCGTATCAGGGGCAGTCTCCGTATTCCGCGACCAAGATCGGCGCGGACAGGCTTGCGGAATCCTTTTACCGCTCGTTCAACCTGCCGGTGACTATCGTGCGGCCGTTCAATACCTACGGACCGAGACAGTCCGCGAGGGCGGTCATACCGACCATAATCACGCAGCTTCTTGCAGGCAAAAAGGAAATCAAGCTAGGCTCGCTCATTCCGACGAGGGATTTTAATTTTGTAAAGGATACGGCTAACGGCTTTATAGAAATATACAGATCCGACAGGACGGTCGGCGAAGAAATAAATATTGCCACACAGCAGGAGATAAGCATAGGTCAGCTTGCAGAAGAGCTTATAAGACAGATCAGTCCGGAGGCTAGGATCGTCTGCGACGAGCAGCGTCTGCGCCCCGAAAAAAGCGAGGTCAACAGGCTTTTGGGCTGCAACGCGAAGATAAAGGAGCTGACAGACTGGCAGCCGAAATATACCTTTGAGCAGGGATTAGCTGAAACGATAGAATTTTTGAGGCATAATCTTGACAAGTACAAGGTGGATATCTACAATCTTTAATTAATATAAGTCCCGGTGAAGACGGGGCGTTACGCGGGAAAATCAAGGAGGATCAGCTCATGGAGGAGAAATTTATTCCGTTGTCGGTTCCCAACATTAAAGGAAATGAAATAAAATACGTCACCGAGGCGCTTGAGGCGGAATGGGTCTCCACCGGAGGGGCGATGATAAACAGATTTGAACAGGATATTGCGGAGTATGTACACGCGGGCGGCGCGGCGGCATGTCAGTCGGGAACCGCGGGAATACATATGGCTCTGCGTTATCTTGGCGTGGGAGCGGGCGATGCGGTGATAGTGCCCGCCCTTACCTTTATTGCGGCGGTGAATCCCGTCAGATATGAGGGCGCGGAGCCTGTTTTTATGGACTGCGACGATTCTCTCTGCATGGACCCGGTCAAGCTTGCGGAATTTTTTTCCGCAGAATGCGAAAAGAAACCGGACGGCGCGGTTTATCATACGAGAACCTCAAAAAAAATAAAAGCGATAGTCGTCGTTCACATATTCGGAAATATGGCTGATATGGAAAGCATAACGGATATTGCCGCCGAATACGGCGTGCCCCTTGTGGAGGACGCGACGGAGGCTCTCGGAACCTGTTACACGGAGGGCAGATATAAAGGCAGATTCGCCGGAACGATAGGCAATATAGGCGTTTATTCCTTTAACGGCAATAAGATAATCACCACGGGCGGCGGCGGAATGGTCGTGTCAAACGACAGGGAGGCGCTTGAGCGCATTCGCTATTTTTCCACACAGGCAAAAGACGACGCGGCTAATTTCATACACAACGACATAGGCTATAATTACAGAATGACCAATATACAGGCGGCGATGGGAGTGGCTCAGCTTGAGCGTCTCGAGGAATTTATCGGGATAAAGAAACGCAACTATCTGCGCTATAAAGCCGGACTTGAAGGGATAAACGGCGTGGAGCTTCTCGGATTCAGACCTGATATCCGCACTAATTACTGGTTTTATTCGGTTTATCTGCAAAACAAAACATCCAAAGAAAGACAGGCGCTTATCGACGGACTTGCACAGAGAGGAATACAGTCAAGACCCATATGGGGACTGATACCTGACCAGAAGCCTTACGCGGGGAGCATTGAATACCGTCTGGAAGTCTGCAGAAAATATTACGAAAGGGTCGTTAATATCCCTTGCAGCTCCAATCTTTCTGAGGCGGACGTTGACAGGGTGCTCGGCGCCTTAAAGGAGCTTCTGGGCTGAAATTACGATTAAACGGAGCAACGCTTATGAATTTGGAAGGGTTTACGATTGACACGGACGAGCAGCTTCTCGCCGTGATGAAAAAAATAGACGAGAACGCGAAGGGCATCGTTTATGTCACCGACGCCGAAGGATTTCTTAAAGGAACGATAACGGACGGCGACGTAAGGCGCTATATACTTCGCAATGTGAATATGTCCTGCCGTGCCGCGGACGTCATGCACACAAATTATAAGTTTATCCCGAAGGAAGAGGCGTTTAAGGCAAGGGAATTTATGCAGGCGAACCATATCACCTCCGTTCCGATAGTGAACGCGGACGGAAGGCTTGATTCTATTGAGTTTGCCGATGGCGAGAGATATTACAAAAGCGCGAATCTTGACACTCCCGTCGTTATCATGGCGGGGGGGAAGGGAACACGGCTTTATCCGTATACGCAGATACTTCCCAAACCCCTTATTCCCGTGGGCGAGAAAACGATAACCGAGCATATTCTTGAGCATTTCGAGAAATTCGGCTGTACGGATTTTTCCATGATAGTAAACTACAAAAGAGATTTTATAAAGGCATATTTTAAAGAGAGCCAAAAAGAAATCAAATATTACGACGAGACTGAATTTCGCGGTACAGCCGGAGGTCTCAGGCTTCTTAAGGGTCACATAAACGAAACCTTTTTTATGACGAACTGCGATATTCTGATAGAGGATAATTATTACGAGATTCTTAAATATCACAGGCAGCACGGGAACCTTATTACTCTCGTATGCGCTCTCAAAAAAGAAACGATTCCCTACGGCATTATTGAAACCAAAGAAAACGGCGAGATAATAAGGCTCAAGGAAAAGCCCTCCTTTGATTTCCTTACGAATACCGGATTCTATGTTATAGAGCCGGAATTTCTGGATGAGATACCGGATTCTTTCATTCATATTACCGACGTGATACAAAGCTGTATAGACAAGGGCATGAAAGTCGGCGTTTATCCCGTTATCGCGGATTCATGGATGGATATGGGACAGATCGAGGAGCTTGAAAAGATGAGACAGAGAATGGAGAACAGGCAGTGAACAGAATTATAGTAGCCGGGTGCGGCGGACACGCCCGCTCTGTTATCGATGCCATACTGTCTGCGGGAATATATGAAATCGCGGGCTTCGTTGACAGGGAGATAAATGAAGAATACGTTTACCGCAGTTATAAAATTATAGGAACGGACGCCGATCTGCCCATGATATATGCTTCGGGTATACACAACGCATGTATCGGAATCGGTTATATGGGCGAAGGGACGGTGCGCAGGAAGCTTTTTGACAGTCTGAAACAGTCTGGTTTTGATCTGCCGCCGATAGCGGACAGGACGGCGGCGGTCGCAGGAGACGCGCTGCTCGGAGAGGGAGCGTTTGTCGGTAAGAACTCGGTCGTAAACGCCGCGTCAGTAATCGGAAACGCTGCGATAATCAATTCCGGAGCGATAGTGGAGCACGACTGCAAAGTAGGCGATTTTGCACATATTGCGGTCGGCGCGGTGCTCTGCGGTAATGTTGAGATAGGAGACGACGTTCTGGTCGGAGCAAATGCTACCGTTATTCAGGGATTAAGAATAGGCAGCGCCGCCGTTGTCGGCGCGGGCGCGGTAGTAACCAAAAATATCGGAGCGGGAATAAAGGCTGCGGGAGTACCCGCGCATACATTAAAATAAATCATTGACGGAGAGCGAGGCTTTAAGCGATGAGCAGAATTCTTATAATTGCCGAGGCGGGAGTCAATCATAACGGAAGTATCGATCTTGCCAAAAAATTAATAGACGCGGCGAAGGAATGCGGGGCCGATATAGTAAAGTTCCAGACGGCAAAGCTGGACGCTCTCGTGTCAAAATGCGCTCCCATGGCGGAGTACCAGAAGGAAAATACAGGAAAGACGGAGAGCCAGAAGGAAATGCTCTCAAAGCTATTGCTCGGCTATGAAGCCTTTGAGGAGCTTGCCGCCTACTGCAAATACAGGGAGATAGAGTTCCTTTCGACTCCGTTTGATCTGGACAGCATAGATTTCCTGAATCCTATGGTGCGTTTCTGGAAGGTTCCCTCCGGGGAGATAACGAATCTTCCTTATCTTATAAGGATAGCGTCAACACATAAGGAGGTCGTTCTTTCAACCGGAATGAGTACTCTTTCCGAGGTAAAAGCGGCTGTCGGCGCTCTGCAGGATCACGGGGCGGGCGGCATAACCCTCCTGCACTGTACGACGCAGTATCCGACGCCTTATGAAGATGTCAATCTTAACGCTATGCTGACGCTGAAAGAGGAGTTTGGCGTAAGCGTGGGATATTCGGACCATACGAAGGGAACAGAGATACCGGTAGCTGCCGCGGCAATGGGCGCGCGGGTCATAGAGAAGCATTTTACGCTTGACTGCAATATGGAAGGTCCAGACCATAAGGCAAGCCTTGAGCCTTCGGAATTTGCCGGAATGGTCAAGGCGATACGAAATGTGGAGACCGCGATGGGCAGCTTTGAAAAAAAACCGTCGCCCTCCGAGACGGCAAATCTCGCCGTGGCAAGAAAGAGCATTGTAGCCGCGCGCGGAATCAGAAAGGGCGAGCTTTTGACGGAACAGAATCTTACGGTCAAAAGACCCGGCAACGGAATATCGCCTATGAAATGGTTTGATATATTGGGGACAGAGGCAGTACGGGATTTCGGAGAGGACGAGTTGATAGAGATATGACGAAAATTGCGGTTCTGACTGCTACAAGAGCCGAGTACGGTCTTTTGCAGCCAATTATTAAGAAACTTATAGACTGCGGGGAATTTGACGTGAGGGTAGTTGCGACAGGCGCGCATCTTTCACCGGAATTCGGGCTGACATATAAAGAGATCCTTGACAGCGGAGTGGAGATAGACCGCAGAATAGAGATCCTTGTAAGCTCGGATTCTCCTGTCGGAATATCCAAAAGCATGGGGCTCGCGATAATAAGCTTTGCGGAATATTTTGAGGAAACGAAACCGGACGCGCTTATGGTGCTCGGAGACAGATATGAGACGCTGGCGGTCTGCTGCGCCGCGATGAACGCGAAGATTCCCGTAATACATCTGTACGGCGGCGAGACCACGGAGGGCGCGGTGGACGAAGCGATTCGCCATTCGATAACCAAAATGAGCTGGCTGCATTTTACGAGTACGCCCGCATACGCGAAGCGCGTGATTCAGCTCGGCGAGGACCCTTCAAGAGTTTTCTGTGTAGGCGCCATGGGAGTTGAAAATGCTTTGAACAAAGAACTGCTTTCCAGAGAAGAATTAGAGAGAAGCATTGATTTCGGGCTTGACGGAAAATATGCGGTAATTACCTTCCATCCTGTTACGCTGGAAAACAGGAGCGCGGGGCAGCAGTTTAAGGAGCTTCTTGACGCTATTTCTGAAAAAAACGATTTGAAATATATAATAACTAAGGCAAACGCGGATGCAGACGGAAGAATAATCAATCAGATGACGGACGAATTTGTCGGCAATAACAAAAATGTCGCCGCGTTCGAGTCTCTCGGCGCCGTTAGGTATTTGAGCGCTCTCAGGCACGCCGCTCTTGTGATAGGTAATTCCTCAAGCGGTATTATAGAGGCTCCGTCTTTTCACATTCCGACGGTAAATATAGGCGACAGGCAGCGGGGCAGGCTTTGCGCGGACAGCGTGATAAACTGCGCTCCCGTAAAGTCAGACATAACGGCGGCGATGGACAGGGCTCTTTCCGCAGAGTTTGCGGAAATTGCGGCGAAAGCCGATAATCCTTACGGCGACGGCGATACCAGCGGGAAAATAGTCTCCGTGCTGAGGGATATTTTACGCGGAGAAAATATTACCTTAAAGAAGACGTTTTACGATATAGATTTTGATATTGACGGCGGAAATAAAAGGGAGGAAGGCAAATGATAGACGGAAAAAGCGTGCTTGCGGTCATTCCGGCGCGCGGCGGCAGCAAGGGAATAAAGGACAAAAATATAATCGACCTTTGCGGCAAGCCGTTGATAGCTTACTCCGTTATCGCGGGCAGGGAGAGCGCTTATATAGATTCGGTCGTGGTTACGACGGATTCGGACAGAATAGCAAAAGCGGCGCTTGAATACGGAGCGGAGGTCCCTTTTAAAAGACCCGACGAGCTTGCGTCAGATACCGCGAAGTCGCTGGACGTGATACTTCACGCGGTGCGCTGGCTGAAAGAGCGCGGCAGGATTTATGACATAGTCGTTCTTTTGCAGCCGACACAGCCGCTCAGAACGGCAGCGGATATTGACGGAGCGCTGGAAAAATATATGTCGGAGGGAATGAGACCGCTTATTTCCGTGACGGAGGCGGAGGAATCCCCGGTACTTATGCGCACGGTGAATGAGAACGGACTGCTTGAAAAGGTACTCGATATGGATTGCTCGTTAAGAAGGCAGGATATGAGAGCATATTATATAATAGACGGAAGCATCTATATAAACGCGGCGGCAGAGCTTGATGAGGACACTAATTTCGGGGACAATCCGGTCCCTTATTTTATGCCGCGCGAGCGCAGCGTCGACATTGACGAGTACAAAGATTTGGAAAAGGCGGCTGAATACTTGTTAAGAACGTCAAAGGAATATGATAATATTTTAAAGGAGTATAAGATATGAATAACGAAGAAGAACGTTCTGTGAAGCTAATCGATTATTTTTTGCAGAATCCGGAGGACATGAAAAAGCTTTCGGTAATAGACCGAAGGGATCTGTTGCGGCTAGGATATGTCACCGCAGAAAAGGCGGCGGACAGGAGAGTTAAAGAAAAATGCTGTGAACTTCTTTATTCCTGCTGTTTTAATATGGAGCTGGATATAAAAGAAATGTGGCAGATATACTGGAAACTCAAATTTTATTTATTTCAAGATGCCTTGATTATGTTTTCGGGACATCTGGACAGTTTGTACCGTCGAATTTTTCTGAAAATAAAAAGTATGATACCGGATACATATCCGCCTTATCAAGAGGGAGAGCGCAGCAACGTTATCGTTATTGTAACCGACCAGATGCTTGAGATAGGACATGCTCCGACCAGAAGGGTTCTGGATTATGCCTGGACTATTAACACAGCTTTGAATAAAGCGGTCGTAATCGTTAATAGCGCCGGTCTGAATTATTACTTCTGCCGCTGCTTTGAAGGAGATATTGGGTTTAATTTTTTGGAGGAACTTAACGGGATCGAAAAAATAAACTATAACGGGGTCACGTTTCCGTTTATGCAGCTGACCGAAAAGATGCCCGATATATATAGTATGAGCGAAGCTTTGGATATTGTTTATAATTTGAAGCCTGAGCTTGTATACAATATAGGAGGCTCAAGTATTTTTGCGGACCTGTGCGGAATGTTTACGAAGACCTGTTGTTTCCCGTGCAGCAACGATATTCCGATAACCATGAGCCAGTATCTCTTGGTGGGCAGAAAACTGAGCGAAGCGGATTCGGAACGCCTGAGCCGTCTTGAGGATTATCAGCAGATAGTCGAAACTGTGGTAAACTACAAGCTTCCTGATATGGGGCAAAATCTGTACAATAGGGAAAAATTCGGACTTTCCGGCGCGGATTTTGTGTTCGGAATAGTCGGGAACAGGCTCGATACGGAGATATCGGATGAATTTATCGAGCTTATGGACAGGCTGCTTCTTGACTTGGATATACATATTCTTATTATAGGGGGGATCCAAAACCCCGAACGTATCAAGGAGACGGTTTCTTTTCCCGATAAAATTCATATTGCCGGGAAATTAGAAGATGCAGTGTTTGCCATTAAACTTCTGGACGTGTATCTGAATCCGTACAGAAGCGGCGGAGGACGCTCAAGCTTTGAGGCGCTTGCGCAGGGAGTTCCCGTTATTACATTCAAGTACGGAGACGTATATTATACCTGCGGAGATGAATTTGCCGTCGGCGATGATGAAAATCTGCTGGAAACAGCCTCCAGATATGTAACGGACGGCAGTTTTATGGAGAACCAGAAGCATCTTGCCCTGAAACGCGCTGACAGTCTGAGCGACATAGCGTCAACCCAGAAAGAGGCGCTTGATAAAATTCTTAACAGTTAGGAGAAAACATGGATACTGTTTTATTGACCGGATGCGCTGGTTTTATCGGCTTTCATACTGCTAAGGAGCTGCTCAGGCTTGGACACAGGGTCGTCGGGTATGATAATGTAAACGATTATTACGATACGGGAATCAAGGAGAGCAGACTTGCCGTTCTGAACGAAAATCCTGATTTTGTTTTTTACCGTGCCGATATATGCGATGAAAAGGCGCTTGAGGACGTAATGAAAAAGCACCCTGAGATTAACCGCGTCATTCATCTTGCCGCGCAGGCAGGAGTGCGTTACAGCCTGATATGTCCCGAAAAATACATAGAAACCAATATTGTGGGAACGTTCCGCATTCTGGAGCTTTGCCGCAGGCACGGGATAGACAGGCTTATGTTTGCCTCCTCAAGCTCCGTTTACGGTGACGCAGAACAGGAGCTTCTGCACACGGAACTGAGGACGGATAAGCCGATAAGTCTGTACGCCGCCACAAAGAAAAGCGACGAGGTCCTTGCCTATGCGTACTGCAATAATTACGGAATAAACGCCGTTGGAATGCGGTTTTTTACCGTGTACGGTCCGTACGGAAGACCGGATATGGCGTATTTCGGATTCACCGAGAAAATACTCAGGGACGAGCCGATAGAGGTGTATAATTTCGGAGAGCAGTACCGGGATTTTACATATATAGACGATCTGCTGACGGGAATAATGGGAATATACCGTTATCAGAGCGCTCTGGAACCGGGGATAGGAGATTACAGGATCTTTAATATCGGAAACGGAAATCCCGTGAAGCTTATGGATTTTATTGAAACGATCGAGCAGGTTGTTGGCAAGGCGGCAAAAAAGATATTGGTCGGGAGGCAGACGGGAGACGTGACGGGGACCTATGCCGACGTTTCTTCTCTTAAAGAAATATGTGATTATTCGCCAAAAACGTCCTTAAAGGACGGAATAAGTGAGTTTTATCGTTGGTATCAGGATTACAGGTACTCCGACAGCAGGTGAAAAGATATGGAACAGGAACAGATTTTACTTAACCTCTTGAATATTGTTGAGGATCTCCAGAAAAAGGTATTAAGACTTGAACAGGAGAACGCCGCCATGGTGCGCGCGCAGGGACAGCTGCTTGAGTATGTGCAGATGAACCAAAGCGACGCGGAGCATTTCAGGGATAATGTCATTTTTGAGCTTGCGGACAACAGCGGGCTTGAGCAGACTTATTTTTTCCCGAAGATCGCTTCGGCGCAGGAGGCGGTGGACAGGATAGTTCAGGACGGCTGCTCGATGGCGAGGTTCGGAGACGGCGAGTTTTCGGCGATAGCGGGGAGGATAAGACACCGTTTTCAGACTATGGAGGATGAGAATCTGTCAAGGAGGTTAAGAGAGGTCCTGAATGCCGACGACGACCGTCTGCTTATCGGGCTTGCTAATAATTACGGGAACCTTGACAAGTATACGGAGCAGGCGAAGAGGGAGATACGCTGCTATATGAGACCGGAAATAAGAAGGGAGCATATGCTGCTTCTTAACACGGATAAGCAGTATTACGACGCGTATGTGACAAGACCTTATGTGATGTACGCGGATAATATGACGGACGCGCCGGCGAAGCGCTTTGCGCAGCTCAGAAGGATATGGGACAAAAGAAAATGCGTTTTTGTCGAGGGATGCTGTACGGGACTTGGCGTGGGGAACGATCTTTTTGATAACGCGTCGGAAATCAGACGTATCCTCGGACCCGCGCAGGACGCGTTTATGGCATATGACAAGCTGCTTGAGCGCTGCATGGAGCAGGATAAAGACAGCCTTTTTCTGCTTGCGCTGGGACCTGCCGCCACGGTCCTTGCCTACGATCTGTGCATGGCGGGGTATCAGGCGGTGGACGTGGGGCATGTGGACCTTGAGTACGAGTGGTTCCTCGGAGGAGAGGGAAAACGCACTGAGATAGACGGCAAATACAACAACGAGCTGCCGGAGGCAAAGGAACCTGTGCCGCTTGATTCGCCCGAATACAAGGCGCAGATAATCGCGGATTTTTCCTGACAGGGGATTTATATGAAAATATTATTTTACCGATACAACAGCATATGCGAGCCGGACGTTATTTCGGTGCTTAAAAGGCTGGGGCATGAGGTCAGTGAAATAACGGACGAGATGACCGACAAAACGCTTACTCCCGGACAGCAGGTGAGGATAGTGAGCGCGGCGCTTACGGGCTGCGTCCGCTATGATCTTGTATTCTCGATCAACTTTTTTCCCGTTGTGTCGGAGGTCTGCAATATAGTGCGGGTCCCGTATGCCGGATGGATAGTTGACAGTCCGGTTATGGAGCTTTATTCCGATTCGCTGGGAAACCGATTTAACCGGATATTTATGTTTGACAGGGCGATGTACGAGGAGTTTTACGACCGGAACCCGGACGGAATCTTCTATCTTCCGCTTGCGTCGGATACGGAGAGGCTTGGTAAGCTTATACAGTCGGTGTCGGACGCGGACAGGGAACGCTTTGCGGCGGAGGTCTCGTTTGTAGGCTCGCTGTATACGGAAAAATGCCCGTACAACCGGTTTGAGGGTAAGGATAAATATCTAAAGGGGTACCTTGACGGTCTTATCGAGGCGCAGCTAAAGGTTTACGGCTATAATTTTCTTGAGGAATGTTTAAGCGACGAGGTAGTGGAGGCGTTCAAGAAGGAGGTTCCCTTCTATGCTTTCCCCGAGAAATACGAACAGAACGACAGAGCGGCAATGGCGCATCTCTATCTCGGAAATAAAGTGACCGAGCAGGAGCGTCTGCGTCTGCTAAAATCGGTGTCCGATAATTTCAGTCTTGCGCTGTATACGGGAAGCGACGTATCGGGACTGCCTAAAGCCGATTGCAAGGGGCTTGCAAAGACCATGACGGACATGCCCATTATTTTTAATCTGTCACGGATAAATCTTAATTTCACTTCAAAACCGATAAGGAGCGGAATCCCGCAGCGCATATGGGATATAATGGGCGCGGGAGGTTTTGTGCTGACTAATTATCAGAGCGAGCTTGCGGATTATTTTGATATAGGAAAAGAGCTTGATACCTTCGCGGACGGGAAGGAGCTTTTGTATAAAATAGATTATTATCTTTCACATGAGGAGCAAAGAAAAGAAATCGCGGCAAACGGATATGAGAAGGTCAGACGCGAGCATTCTTTGGAGCAGAGGCTTGGTCTGCTTCTTGATATGGCTGTCGGAAACGGGGCGGTGCGATGAAAATTCTTACATACAGATGGAAAGCGTATAATCACAGGGATATAATGAACTGTCTTGAGGGCAGGGGGCATCATATTGACGAGATAAAGGGGGAACTGGCGAGCTTTGAGGCTGACGTTCATTTTGAGAAAAGGCTCGCGGAGACGCTTGAGGGCGGAGTATATGATCTGATGTTCTCCGTAAATTATTTTCCGCTTATATCGGACATATGCGAAAAATACGGTGTGCCGTATGCCGCGTGGTGCTGCGACAGTCCGATTTCTACGATGTACCATGAATCCGTTTTTAATAAGGTCAACAGGATATTTATTTTTGACAGGATAGAGTGGATGACTTTCAGGGATATGGGCGCGCCCGTGTATTATCTGCCGCTTTGCACAGATACGGACAGAGCGGACGGCGCGGTCGCGGGACTGGAGGACGAAGGTTAT
>CAJTON010000012.1:26888-31375 GCA_910577605.1 uncultured Butyrivibrio sp. | reverse complement strand
CTTTTGTCGGGAGTATGTACAACAAGAACAGTTATGATGAGATATACGGGTATCTGCCGGAATATTTTCAGGGATATTTTGACGCGGCGATAAGGCTTCAGAAGAATGTGTACGGCGAGTATCTTCTCGACGATATGCTTGACGGCGGCACGCTTGCCGGACTGGACAGATATTTTAAAGTGGATAAAAGCGAGCGGTCTTTTAACGATCTGTCGATCGTTTTTTCTACGACCGTTCTGAGTTATAAAATAGCGCAGGAGGAGAGGCAGGAGCTTATAGCCGACCTTTCGCGCGCGCATAAGGTGAATATTTACACGGACGACGAAAGCGTTGATTTTATGAAAGCAAATAACTGCGGACTTGTGGATTACTGGAAGGGCGCGCCGCGGGTATTCAGACAGTCGAAAATAAATCTTAACCTGACTTTGAGAAGCATAAGAAGCGGAGTGCCTCTGCGCGTATGGGATATTCTCGGAGCCGGGGGATTTTGCATAACCAATTATCAGGCGGAACTGCCGTTATATTTTGTAAACGGAGAAGATCTTGTGTGGTTCAAAAGCCGCGGCGAGCTTTTCAGGCTTGTGGACTATTATCTTGAACATGAGGACGAGCGCAGACGCATAGCGGAAAACGGATACAGAAAGGTAAGGGGATTTCACGACTATGCGAGCCGCATTGACGAAATAGCGGAATATATCCCCGGACTGTGATCAGATTCTTGGGCGGGTAAAGCCCTCGCCCATGACCTCGCTCACGCGGTTCACTATCATAAACGCGTCAGGGTCTATATCCTTCACGATACGGTGTATTTTGACGATCTCTCTGTTGGATACGACGGAAAGAAGCATTTCGGTATCCTTTTCAAGGTATCCGGTACGGCTCTGGACAAGCGTAACGCCGCGGTCAAGCTCCGCAAAAATCGAATCGCGTATCTCTAAGGTGCGCGGACTTATTATTTTGACCTGCGTCATGGTCTTGCCTATTATCTGGAATTTGTCTATAACGATCGAGTATATAAGCACGAGCACGATGCCGTAAAGCACATTATCCCCGAAATCCCATATTGCCTGAAGAAACAAAACGATGATATCAAGGACATATATCATTGCTGATATGGGGACACGCGTATATTTGTGCATAATAAGGGACGGAATGTCAAGACCGCCGCTTGAAGAGCCTGCGCGGAGAACAAGCCCCGCTCCCGCGCCTATCAGCAGCCCGCCCATAACGGTGCACAGAAAAATATTGTCTGTTATCACATATCCTGCCGAAAGGCGTTCAATGAGCCATATCGAGGCGGGGTAACAGAGCGAGCTTAAAACCGTAGAAGCGGCAAATTTTTTGCCAAGTAGGAAAAAACCGATTACGAGCATTACGATATTAAAAATGAGCACGAAGGTCGAAACGGGAACGCCGCTGACTCTGTGTACGAAAAGCCCCAGCCCGGAGGTCCCTCCGGTTATAAGTCCCGCCGGAACGACAAAAAGAGTAAAGCCGGCTGCATCTATAATGTTGCCGGCTATAATCAACAGTATTTTCATAATGAAAGCACTTTTCTTTTTCATATTCATAATAAATCCTCACCAAAAAAAATATATCAGATTTTGCTGAAAAATTCAATAAAGATGTGACTTTTTTGCGCAAAAAACTCTCTATATTTATAAGAATGTCGGGGGAGAGCTTTGCCGTGGATAAAGAAGACAATAACATAATAGAAAGCGAGTACAGGCGTATGTACGCGTGCCTGTACGCCGACGCGTTTTCACGGCTGCATGACCGGAATATTGCTTGCGACATGGTGAACGATGTATTTATTGAGGCGTTGAAGCACAGAAAATGGTGGTGCGCCCAGAAGCGCTCAGTGCGTGAAAAATATCTGACAGCCGCGTGCGAAAGACTGTGCGGCGCATATCTTCTTCGCGAGAGCAAAAAATTTTATGTGCCTTACAGTGATGAGAAAGAACGGGCGTCCGTTGATCCGGACAAAATCGCGCTTGCGGAGCTGCGGCAGAGCATCGACAAATGTCTTGAGCTGCTTGAGCCGGAAGACAGACTGCTGATATGCGGAAAATATTTTTGTAATTACAGTACCCGTCAGCTCTCAAAGATCATAGGCATAAGCCGCGCGAATGTGCTTCAGCGTCTTGTAAGAGTCAGAAAAAAGCTGGGAGAGATACTTGAAAGGTTCGGGATAACGGAGGCGTAAATGCTGTTTCCCCGACAGTTCGCTAATCTCTTGAAAATAAGTCCCTTGTATATATCTTGTATTTTACGTCGTCAAGTTCTCTGTCGTATCTGTTGGCGGCAATAAGCAGCGACGTTTCCTTGAATTTGGTCAGATCGTTTACGACGGTGCTGCCGAAAAAGGAGGAACTGTCGGGAAGAGACGGCTCGTATACGATTATTTTGACTCCTTTTGATTTCAGACGTTTCATAATTCCCTGTATCGAGCTTTGGCGGAAATTATCGGAGCCGCTTTTCATAACAAGCCTGTAAATCCCTATTATTATTGAATCTTCGTCGATAGTGTTGTAATACATATCCGAATCGTATGCGTGAAAGCCTGATTTTTTCAGAATCTGAGCCGCGATAAAATCCTTTCTGGTGGTATTGCTCCGTACTATGGCTTCGATTAAATTATTGGGCACGCTGTCATAATTTGCGAGCAGCTGTTTGGTATCCTTGGGCAGACAGTAGCCACCGTAGCCGAACGAGGGATTGTTGTAAAAATCACCTATTCTGGGGTCAAGACATACTCCCCTTATTATGTCGTTTGTGTTAAGCCCTTTTAATTCCGCATAGGTATCAAGCTCGTTAAAATACGCTACTCTCAGAGCAAGATAAGTGTTTGAGAAAAGCTTTATCGCTTCGGCCTCCGTGCTTTCGGTGTACAAAATATCGATATTTTCCTTCAATGCCGCTTCGCAGAGAAGTTCTTTGAATTTGTCGGCTTTTTTGGCAAGGACTTCGTTCCCTGTATCAAACCCCAGTATTATTCTTGAGGGATACAGATTATCGTACAGCGCTTTGGTTTCCCTCAGAAATTCGGGCGAAAATACTATATTTAGATCGGGGTACTTATTCCGGATTTCTTTTGTAAAGCCTACGGGAACCGTCGATTTTATGATTACTACGGCTTTGGCGTTTATCCGGTTTACGTCTTCTATTATCTCCTCCACCGAGCTTGTGTCAAAAAAATTCTTATCAGGGTCGTAATTGGTCGGTGTGGCGATAATGACATATTCCGCATATTTAAAACAGTTTTTATCCGTGGTCGCGCTAAGATTCAGCTTTTGGGTGCGCAGATATTCCTCTACATATTCATCATGGATAGGCGAACGTCTCCCGTTGAGCATTTCGACCTTTTCCGCGGAAATGTCGTATGCGGTCACTTTGTTTTTAAGGGAGAGAAGCACTCCGAGCGAAATTCCCACATAACCCATTCCTGCTATAACGATCTCTGTCATTTTGAATCTCCTTATCCTAAGTCTATGCAATAAAAAACCGCTCCGGTCTGAGCTCCCGGAGCGGTTTAACAGTATCCGTTGAACATCATTCCCGTATACATCGAAGTTGTGTACGGGTCGATGCTTGGTCTTGAAGGGTGCTTGTAGCTGATCACCGATTTGTTGATATATTCCATAGGGTTTATCATTATTGATTTGGCTTTGACCTGCAAGGCGTTCTTAAATCTGCCTATCTGCGAGAGCGTACCAAGCAGTTCGCCCTCGTCCGAGGAACGCCTCAGAACGTCGTCGTTCACCTTTATAAGTCCGTCGCCGCCTACCGAAAGACCGTTGGAATCAAGCACTTCGCTGTAATTGGAAGCGATCGCGGTCAGGTCGCCGTAAAGCTTTCTGCTTCCTGAACTTGTTCCTTCTTTGGCGAGAAGAGTAAGCTTGTTGTAATTATCGGCAAGCTCATGAAGTCCCTCGACAAGAGAATCCATATTCTGCTTAAGACCTATCGTCACGGCTTCGCCCTTTTCGTTTACGTCCTTGAGCGTTACGGAAAATTCTCTGTCCACCGTAAAATTGTTGGAGGAGGAGGTTTTCAACTCTCCGTTAAGCTCGAATACCGCGTTGGACGGATACATACTTGTATTGTTAAGTCCGAGAGCTTCAACAGCTCCCGAAAGCGCCGTCTGCTCTTCGGAGTCGTCGGATACGGTGAAAATTACCGGTTTGTCGCCGACGCCTGTCATATTTGAGGTGAGCGACAGGGAAGTGCGCCCGTCGGCATTGGCGTTTACCGCCGCCTTCAGACCTATATTGGATTTGTTTATAAGTCTCGCGAGCTTATTCTGTACGTCGCGGTTGTTCTCATCATCCTTCACGGAAAACTGTAATTCATATGTGATAGATGAAATATTAACGTCAAAGGAATAGGTTCCGCTGAAAAGATTGCGCGCTCCGGGATTCAAATAAGTGCCTATATTTACCTGAGGAGCGGCAAGCTGCTTCACCGAAAGCGTAAACTGCTTTGAA
>CAJTON010000012.1:18331-26840 GCA_910577605.1 uncultured Butyrivibrio sp. | reverse complement strand
TTGAAGCGCCCGCCGAAGTGTTGTCGCCTATATATTCTGCGGAAACTATCTCGTCGTTGCTTGAGTGAGCGATGCTTTTAAACGTCATATCGCCGCTCTCGGCGTCCGTCAGGTCCGCGGCGACCTCGGAAAGGCTCTTGGCGCTCTCCTTGATGTCGATGGCACGCTTTTGGAAACCCTCCGGATTGTCTATTTTGTAAAAGGGGCTGAATCTGTTAATCTTAACAATGTTATTGTAGATGTCTTTGAGTTCGCTTTTTTTATGAGCGTTGTGCTTGGAATAGGGACGCATTCCGTATTCCGACATATAATAATCGTATACGCTGCTAATCATAACAGTCACCTCCTTGTCTGGTTATGATTAAAAACTTCATATAAAAATCCATTTTTACTATTACATTATATTACACGGACGGGAATTTGTCACCATTTTTTTGCAAAAAATACATAAAAATACAATGCTTTTCACGCTATTGAAAACGAAAGCTTTATGTTATATACTGGAGAAAATGCCGAGGCCTTTTACAGGCTTATCGGACGCGCCGGAAAATGTGGAGAATACCGTATGGAACAGATTAGTTTTTTTGACAGGAGCGTACCCAGACCGCTTGCGGCAAGGCTCAGACCGGAAAGGCTGGAGGAGTATGCGGGACAGTCGCATCTTCTCGGACCGGGAAAGGTGCTGCGCCGGCTGATAGAAAGCGACCAGATTTCCTCGATGATCTTCTGGGGGCCTCCTGGGGTGGGCAAAACGACGCTCGCAAGGATAATAGCGAAGCAGACGAAGGCTTCTTTTATAGATTTTTCGGCGGTGACAAGCGGAATCAAGGAGATACGCGCGGTCATGCAGCAGGCGGAGGAAAACAGGAGCGTCGGCGAGAGGACGATAGTTTTTGTTGACGAGATACACCGTTTCAACAAGGCGCAGCAGGACGCTTTTCTGCCGTTTGTAGAAAAGGGCAGTATAATTCTTATCGGTGCGACTACTGAGAATCCGTCCTTTGAGATAAACGGCGCTCTTTTGTCAAGATGCAAGGTTTTTGTCCTTCAGGCTCTTGGTACGGACGAGCTTACAAATCTTCTGCGGCGCGCGCTGAGGGACGAAAGAGGCTTTGGAGGGCAGAACATCAGAATAGAGAACAAAATGCTTGAAGCGATCGCGGCATTTGCGAACGGGGACGCGAGAACGGCGCTGTCCACGCTTGAGATGGTTATTTTAAACGGTGATCTGGACGGCAGCGGAACGGTCACGGTCACGAAAGAAACTCTGGAGCAGTGTACTTCAAAAAAATCCCTTCTTTATGACAAAAAAGGGGAGGAGCATTATAATCTTATTTCCGCGCTGCACAAATCCATGCGCAACTCCGACCCCGACGCCGCGGTTTACTGGCTTGCGCGAATGCTTGAGGCGGGCGAGGACCCGCTGTATGTCGCCCGCAGGGTGACGCGTTTTGCGAGCGAGGACGTGGGACTTGCCGACCCGCGCGCGCTTGAGATAGCGGTGGCGGCATATCAGGCGTGCCGTTTTATCGGAATGCCGGAATGCACCGTGCATCTTACAGAGGCGGTTGTCTATATGTCAATAGCCCCTAAATCAAACGCTCTGTACGCCGCCTATGAGACTGCGAAGATCGACGCGAATACGCAGCTTTCCGAGCCGGTTCCTCTAGTGATACGCAACGCCGTAACAGATCTTATGGCGGACCTTGATTACGGAAAGGGTTATCAGTACGCGCACGATACTGAGGACAAACTTACGGATATGCAGTGTCTGCCGGATTCGCTTCTAGGGCGCGAATATTATAAACCCACGGTTCAGGGCGCGGAGGCAAAGATAAAAGAAAGGCTTGAAGCCATTAAGGAATGGAAGCGGGAAAAAAATAAAAGGAGGACTTAAAATGCCGGATATTTTCGATGAAAAAAACATGATGCAGATTTTGGGTAAATATGTGCCTGACGGGGAAACACTGTTGGCTGGAATACATGCGATATCGAAGGAAACGAACATAGCGGGAATTTTCGGGAACTGCGTCCGCACCGAGGACCGGCTGGTTCCCGACGAAAACGGAGGCTTGGTCGCGCTTGAAAAGAAAAAATACTCGACATATGACGTCTATATCGGCATTACGCAGTTCTCCCTTGTGATTGCCGACTGCGAGAGGAACAGTTATTACTATGAGTTTGACGACGACCCGGATGTAGGCGACGCGTATGTACAGGACGTCGATTCGTATGTCCTCCTGAGCGATATCGGAACCTGCTTT
Organism: uncultured Butyrivibrio sp.; assembly: GCA_910577605.1. Lineage (GTDB taxonomy): Bacteria > Bacillota > Clostridia > Lachnospirales > Lachnospiraceae > Eshraghiella. The sequence continues at coordinate 24,576 of CAJTON010000012.1, read as the reverse complement.
TCGCTTGCTGATATTGAGGATTGTGAGCTCAAGAAGGGCTGGATGGGGTCGGTAAAGTGTTTTATCACGATGAAAAACGGAAGCTATTTCAAACTTGTGTTTCCCAAGCAGGGAGGACTCGGAGGCGCTATGCCGCATCATACGGAGTACCGCGACGCTATTATCGCGCGGCTGGGCGGGAGCGGCGTGTAAAGATCGTTTGGTCAGTGGTCCTGCGATTAATAGTAAATTTTGGATAAAAATCAAGTGCAAAGTTACAGTTTTGATCGAACTTCCCCATAACGGTATAATGAAGCCAAGAAAGGACGGTAGATGGCATGAGGGAAAAGAAAACCTACTTATATGTAGACAGCAGGGCAGATATGGGGACTGCGTTGACGAGATTATCTTCAAGGTAGCCAATGCCCCGATAAAGAAAATGAAAATCGAATATGTCTAAGGCACATCACCATGAAGCCGCTTATTCTTATGGATATTAAGAGTAAGCGGCTTTTTTGCGTCCTGCATCCTCTGGTACAGTTACATAGCCGCCTTGACAAAGCGGCTAAATCTATGCGAAAGGAGGACGCACCCATGTCAAATTGCAAAGTAATCGCTCTGACAAATCAGAAATGCGGTGTAGGCAAGACCACCACGGCGGTGAATCTGGGCGTAACTCTGGCACAGCAGGGAAAGAAAATCCTGCTCATTGATGCCGATGCACAGGCGAACCTAATCATGTCCCTCGGCTACCACAGACCAAGCGATTTGCAGGTCACCCTCTCCACTATCATGCAGGACATCATAACAGGCTCTCCGACAGGGAGGTGAAGAAAAGTGAGAAACCGAAAGGTACAGATACTTTTCCGTTTGACTGATGACGAAGCCGAGCAGCTCCATATGACATCGTGTCAATGTCAACGTGTTTTTGCGGGCGTGAACCCGAAATGTCTGACATACGCGCGGTAAAACGCAGAATAGTCGCGGAAACCGCACTCCGAAAACGCCGAGGTCGGGGGGATTCCCGACAATATCATTTCGCGCGCGGCGGCGAGACGCTTTGCCGTTATGTATTCCCATACTGACGCGCCCGCGGTTTTTTTGAAGATCCTGCAAAGCTGCGCCTTGCTGATAAAAAAACGCTTGCAGATACTATCGAGAGAAAGACGGCTGTTCAGATTGCCGTTTATATATCCGATTATCGCGCCGGAAAGCGTTTCTTTTTCGGTAAAAGAACGGTTTCGGCTCTCCGTAAAGGCGGCGCGGATTTCGTTAAGCAAAGCAAAAAGATTGGAGACTGCCTGCAAACGCTTATTTTGCCCGGTAAAATCCAGAATATTATTTATAAGCGCGGCGTAAAGCCCGTCCTTGAAATCTTTGGGCGCAAAAAGATTGCCCGCGCCCGCCGCTCGTCCTTCAAAAGGCTCAAGCAGCAGACCGTCGCCGTCAACGCTTTGTATAAGCTCCCTGCCAAAATGCAGCGCGAATCTCTCATACGGTACTTCGGGCGCGACGGATATATAGTGCGCCTCCGCGCTTCTCATTATCAGCAGGTCGCCCGGATGCAGCGGGTATTCGTTTCCCTCAATGTAGAAACTGCCCTTTCCTGAAATAAAATAATATATCTCATAGGACGAATGATTGTGCATAGTGAAATCGGTGGGATTCGGGTTTTCGTCAAGCGAATGATGATAAAATAAAGCATCGTCGCTGTAATTCGTGAAATAAGACATTTTGCTCCTCCCGAAAAAAACGGGCGTTTGCGCGAAACGGACGCCCTTTGGAAGCTATTTTATATTATTTTGATAATATTTGCAATATATCATGCTAATAATGGCAATTTAAATTGCTTATATTTATGGTATAATTTGCGTAAGCAGTAAGTAGTGCAAAAACGGACATAAGCAGACCGGCTGCTTGCAGCAAGGGCTGACTGTGGCTATTTTTATAAGGAAGAGAAGCAAATGTCTATTCTGAATGAAGAGCAGATAAAGTACGGATTTGACTATTACCGCAAAGATGCCCCGCATTCTAAAAGTCTTGTGGAAGTACGGGAGTATAATGGTGAAAATACGTTGACAATAAACTGCACCCAATTAGGGGACAGTTTTACGCCTCAATACAAAACACAAAAAGAGAAAAAACGTGTTTTGCAGGAGTGGTGCGATTTTTTATCGAGCAATACAACGGCATTTACGGAGCTGTCGTTTGGAACAAGAGTATCGCAGGAATTATTTGATGCCGTTTGCTCACAGCAAAACCTTAGAAAGTTATATATAAAATGGGGTGTATATACCGATCTTTCCAAGATTGTAAATCTAAGTAAACTGGAATATTTACATATAGGATCCGGCACGGGCGTACAAAGCATAGAGCCGATTGCACAGCTCAAAAAACTTGTGGCTTTATCGGTAGAGAATTTTCAAAAAATTGATGATTACGCTTTGCTTGGCAGTCTCGGGAAATTAGAAAGCCTTTCGATTGAAGGAGATGGACTCGGACCTCGTTATATTCATGTAAAGTCATTAGATTTTCTGCACGGCATTAATCAATTAAGATTTTTCAGGTTTGTAACCGCACGACTTACAAGTAAAGATTATACGCCAGTTTTAGGTCTTGAAAATATTGAGCATTTAACGTTAAGTCCGTGCAAAGAGGTAAAAGCGTTATATAGAGATATAATCAAATTATCTAATTTGAAGTATGGCTCATTGATTGATAGACCGGAGCTTTATACAAATTAATAAAATTGGCAAATTAGGAACAGGTGAAAACATGGACGTAAAGATATACGCTTTTGCAGACGAGGCAAGCCCCGCTCTTGACGGGCAGATCGCGGCGATGAAGGAAAACGGTCTTGACGGTCTTGAGCTCCGCAACGCGGACGGAGTGAACGTATCGGAGCTTACCGCGCGGGCGGCGCGTGAGATAAGAAAACGGCTTGACGGCGAGGGACTAAGGGTGTGGTCGGCAGGCTCGCCGCTTGGAAAGACGGACATAACGGACGCGGATTTCGGGCGGCAGCTCGATAAGCTTAAGCACACTCTTGAGATTGCGGATATTCTCGGCGCGGAGTGCGTAAGACTTTTTTCGTTTTATATTCCGACAGGGGAGGATCCCGACAAATACCGAAACGAGGTAATAGAGCGTCTCGGAAGCTTCACGGATTCCGCAAAGGGGAGCGGCATAACGCTCTGCCATGAGAACGAAAAAGGGATATACGGCGATACGGCGGAGCGCTGCCTTGAGATACACAGGACGCTGCCGGAAATAAGGGGCGTTTTTGACCCGGCGAATTTTGTGCAGTGCGGTCAGGATACGCTTGAGGCATGGGGGCGGCTTAAGTCTTATATAAAATATATGCACATCAAAGACGCGCTTGCGGACGGCAGCGTCGTTCCCGCGGGAAAAGGAAAAGGCAATATACGCGCCATAGCAAAGGATTTTATCTCCGGCGGCGGGGGCGTATTTACTATGGAGCCGCACCTTACAGTGTTTAAGGGCTTTGAGACGCTTGAGCGCGGCGAAGCGGCGGCAAAACCGGAAAATTCTGGCGCTTCGGCGGCGGAGAAGTATGTGTACAAAAGCGGGCGCGCGGCGTTTGACGCGGCGTGCCGTGAATTTAAAAATATTCTTTTGGAGGTATTATAATGGAGATCGGAGCGCAGCTTTACACGGTGAGGGATCATTGCAAAACCCTGCCGGAATTTACGGAGACCCTGAAAAAAATAGCGGATATAGGGTACAGGAACGTGCAGGTTTCGGGCGTGTGCGATTATGAAGCAAAATGGCTTAGGGACGCGCTTTCGCAGACCGGTCTTAAATGCGTGCTTACGCATATTGCGCCCGACAGGATCGCGGCAGATACGCAGACAGTTATCGCGGAGCATGATGTTTTCGGGTGCGACAATGTGGGTATCGGATATTATGAGGTTCACAAGGACGGAGTGCAGGCTTTTTATGAAAGATTTGCGCAGGCGGGCGAAGCCCTTAACCGGAGCGGCAAAAGACTTTGCTATCACAATCACGACCACGAATTTATAAAGCTTGGCGGCAAAACCGTTCTTGGGCGGCTCGCCGAAGCGTTTTCGCCGGAGCAGCTTTGTTTTACGCTAGACACCTATTGGGTGCAGGCGGGCGGCGCCGATCCGGTGTGGTGGATAGATTTTCTGAAGGGCAGGGTTCCGTGCGTACATCTCAAGGACATGGAGTACGGCAGAAAAATGGCGGCGCTCGGCGTCGGAAACATAAATCTTGACGGCGTTATCGCGGCATGCGAGAGGGCGGGAACGGAGTATCTGCTTGTGGAGCAGGACGACTGCTACGGGCAGGACCCTTTTGAATGCCTGCGGATAAGTTATGATTTTTTGAAGTCGAGAGGATTTTAGAACTTTTCTGCGAGGGCAGCATTTTGAGCCAAAAGGCTTGTAAGAATAAGGAGCGTAATTTTTATGGAAAAAATAAGGCTTGGGATCATTGGCTTCGGCAATATGGGGACGGGGCATTACAATAATATTAAAAACGGGCTTTGCCCCGAAATCGAGGTCGCCGCGATCGCCGACATAAATCCGGACAGGATAAAATGGGCGGAAGAAAATCTGCCGGACAGCATAAAAAAATTAGCATCGGCGGAGGAGATGCTAGATTCCGGACTGATAGACGCGGCGCTTGTGGCTGTGCCGCATTACGACCACCCCCGGTACGCAAAAGAGTGCTTTAAGCGACATATCCATGTTATGGTGGAAAAGCCCGCGGGAGTTTACACGAAGCAGGTGAGAGAGATGAACGAAGCGGCGGCGGGAGCCGGAGTGGTATTCGGAATGATGTTCAATCAGCGCACCGACCATATTTACCGGAAAATGAAAGAGCTTGTGGGCAGCGGGCGCTACGGGCAGATACGCCGCACGAACTGGCTTATCACGAATTGGTACAGACCGCAGGCATACTACGATTCGGGCGCATGGCGCGCGACGTGGTCGGGGGAGGGCGGCGGAGTGCTGCTCAATCAGTGCCCGCACCAGCTCGATCTGTGGCAGTGGATATGCGGAATGCCTATTGAGGTTTCGGCAAAGCTTTCCTACGGACAGTGGCACGACATAGAGGTTGAGGACGACGTAACCGCCTATGTAAAATACGCAAACGGGGCGACGGGAGTTTTTATCACTTCCACGGGCGACGCCTGCGGAACCAACCGCTTTGAGATAATAACGGACAAGGCGAAGTTTATCGCCGAGAACAACCGTCTTACCATGTATGAGCTTGAAACCGCGGAGCCGGAATTTTCCGCGTCCAATAAAGAACCCTTCGGCTGTCCGAAGGGTAAAAGCGTTGAGGTGGAGACGGACGTAAAGTCGGGGCAGCACCCCGAAGTCCTGAACCGTTTTGCGGCGGCTATTTTAAGGGGCGAGCCTCTTATTGCAGACGGAGCGGAGGGCATAAACGGGCTGACGCTTTCAAACGCGATGCACCTTTCCGACTGGTTAGGTAAAACAATAACTCTGCCCCTGGACGAGGATTTGTTTTACTCGGAGTTAAAAAAGCGCATAAAGACCTCGCGCCGCAAAGAAAATGTAAATCCTCTTGTCGCGGACACGTCGGGGTCGTATAATACATGATTATGGAAGAAATAAGGATCGGAATAATCGGAATCGGAAATATGGGCTTTGCGCACGCCTCATGTATATATGGGGGCGGCGTAAAGGGAATGCGCCTTTGCGCGCTCTGCGATACGGACGGAGAAAAGCTGGAACGTGCGAGGACGGAATTTTACGGGGTCAGGCTCTTTGACAGGTATGAGAGGCTTTTTGAGAGCGGGATTACCGACGCGGTCATAATTGCTGTGCCGCACAGACTTCACGCCGAAATCGCGGCGGCGGCATTTAAGAGCGGACTTCATGTTATGACGGAAAAGCCCGCGGATATAAGCGTTTTGGCGGCAAGAAGAATGAACGCGGCGGCAGCGGAGAGCAAAAAGGCATTCGGCATAATGTTCAATCAGCGGACCAATCCACTTTATTGCAAGGCGCGCGAGCTTGTGCGGGGCGGCAGGCTTGGAGAGCTTAAACGCTCAGTGTGGATAATCACGAACTGGTACCGCACTCAGGGCTATTACGATTCGGGCGGCTGGAGAGCGACATGGTCGGGAGAAGGCGGAGGCGTGCTTATCAATCAGGCTCCGCATAACCTTGACCTGTGGCAGTGGATATGCGGAATGCCCTCGTCGGTCACCGCCTTTTGCGATACGGCAAAATATCATAATATAGAAG
>CAJTON010000012.1:0-18304 GCA_910577605.1 uncultured Butyrivibrio sp. | reverse complement strand
TTACGATATTCGCGCGCTATCCTGACGGGGCGACGGGGACGTTTATCACCTCGACCGGCGAGTATCCCGGAACGAACCGTCTGGAAATATCCGGAACGCGCGGAAAGCTTGTCATAGAAAACGGAGTTTTAAAGCTCTGGGAAAACAGTATCGACGAGCGGGAGATATGTTATAATAATGAAATAAATCCTTCCGCCGTCACTGTAAATTACAGCGAATTTGTGCCAAAGGAGCCGGAAACGGCGCACCGGGGCGTTTTGCAGAGCTTCGCGGACTGCATTTTAAAAGGAAGTCCGCTTGTGGCTGAGGGGAGCCAGGGCATAAACTCGCTTGAGATTTCCAACGCGGCGTATCTGTCCGAATGGACGGGAAATAAAGAGATCGCGCTTCCGCTTGATGCGGAGGAATTCGACGCTTTCCTGCGGCGCAAGGCGGCATCGTCCTCATTTACGGAGAGCGGCGGCAGCGGCGAGGCGGACGGAGAATACAAAAAACGCTGGCAGGTTCGGTGGTAGTAGTTTTGCGATGCTGCCATACAATAAGATTATGACTGGAAAGGAACGGATAGAAAATGGCGCTTATGCTTCTTGTTGTGGGATGCTACACGGTAACGTCTCTCAGCGATAAATATGCCGTAGCGAAAATTAAACTGAACGGAAACGAGCTTACGTTCCTTATGGCGGCGGCGACCTCGTTTTTTATGCTCTTTTATCTGCCGTTTGACAGCAGGCTTTTTACGCTTTCGTGGCAGAGCTTCGCGGCGATCGCGCTTATGGTCGTATCAAAACTGCTTGAATTTCAGTTGGCGGCGGTAATACTGCGGGAGATGTCGGCGTTTGAGCTTAAATCGTGGCTCGGAATCACTCTTTTTGTTTCGTACGCGACCGACCTTATAAGCCGGACGGCGGCGTTCGGATACAATACCTTCGTGAAATTCGGATTTATTCTTATAACGACTGCGGGGCTTTTTCTTATAGCTAAGTCCGGCGGGCAGAAAATCAATTATAAGAAGATACTGCTTCCGCTTATCGGTTACCTGATCGTAAAATACGGTTACGGCCTTGTCGTGAATCTCACGCAGAGCTACGTTTCGCCGTCGCTGTCGTTGTTCTGGGCGCTTGTGATACTGACGGCGGCGCTTGCTCCGATGGCGCACCCGGTACGGCTTATAAAGGAGAAGCCGAAAGGGACGGCGTTTGTGGCGCTCACCAAGATACCGAACGTTGTAGGGCTTGTGTGCGAGAATATTGTGGCGGCGCAGAGCATGGCGAACTATTCTTTTATACAGCCGATGATCCTTGTGGCGCTGTTCGTCGTTCAGCTTATAAGACGTGAGGAATGCACAAAGTTAAATATTGCGGGCGGCGTCGTGTGTATCGCGGGAATAGTAGGCTTTCAGCTGTTTTAAGCGCAGTCAGCGGCTTTAGCAATAAGGATAACGTATTTTTTACGGAATAAATATAAAAAAGTGTTGACTTCCCGTCTTTGCCTGTGTTATAGTAGGAAAGCTACGGGAAGTAAGGGCTTTTTTTTTATGCTCTGAAAAATAGATCGCGAAAAATAATTTGGAGGTACAGGATATGCGTGTCAAGATCACATTGGCTTGCACCGAATGCAAGCAGCGTAATTACAACATGACGAAGGACAAGAAGACCCATGCAGACAGAATGGAAACAAAGAAATACTGCAAGTTCTGCAAGACCCATACACTGCATAAAGAAACCAAATAATTACTGTCGGGGAACAGTATCAGTTTAGTATGGAGGTCGGTAAAATGAGTGATTCAGAGAAGGAACTCAAAGACGCAAGCACGTCGATCGACGATGTGTCCGTTGCGGATATGGACGCGAAAACCGCCAAGCCCGTAAAAGCTAAGGCCAAGTCGGGCAAGGAAGGATTTTTTTCGCAGATAAAGGCTGAATTTAAGAAGATCATCTGGCCCAGCCGCCAGTCGCTGCTCAAACAGACCGGAGTCGTTTTGATCTATTCGGTCGTTCTGGGAGTGGTTATTACCCTGGTCGATCTGGTGATCCAGTTCGGACTTGATCTGGTGATAACAAAATAAGATTCGGGAAGGTGCTTAGATGTCAGAGGAAATGTCAGGAGCCAGCTGGTATGTGGTCCACACATATTCCGGCTACGAGAACAAGGTAAAAGCCAACATTGAGAAGACTATCGAGAACAGAAACCTTCAGGATCAGATACTTGAGGTTTCGGTGCCGCTTGAGACGGTTATCGAGATAACCAAGACGGGCGCCAAGAAACAGGTTCAGAAGAAAATATTTCCGGGATATGTGCTCATTCATATGTTTATGAACGACGACACATGGTATGTTGTCCGCAACACAAGAGGTGTTACGGGATTCGTCGGTCCCGGTTCAAAGCCGGTGCCGCTTACGGACGACGAGATGAAGAATCTCGGAATAAACGCCAGAAAGGTTACAGTCGATTACAAGGTCGGAGATACTATCGTGGCGATATCGGGCGTATGGGAAAATACGGTTGGCGTTATCAAGAGTATTAATGAAGGAAAGCAGACGGTCACGATAACGGTCGATATGTTCGGTCGCGAGACTCCTGTCGAGCTTAACTTCAATGAAATACGGCATATGTAAAATATGCATACCCTTACGGTTTTCGCTCTGCGGAAATCTGACGGGCGTGGGAGGGTAATTCCCGCAAATACCACATTATTTTAGGAGGTGCCAAAGATGGCAAAAAAAGTAACAGGTTATATCAAATTACAGATTCCTGCCGGCAAAGCAACACCGGCTCCGCCCGTAGGTCCGGCACTCGGACAACACGGCGTAAACATCGTTGAATTCACAAAGCAGTTCAACGCCAAGACAGCGGACATGGGAGATACGGTTATCCCCGTAGTCATCACTGTTTATGCAGACAGAAGCTTCAGTTTTATAACAAAGACTCCGCCTGCGGCTGTTCTTCTTAAGAAGGCATGCAACATCAAGTCGGGTTCGGCAGTACCGAACAAGACAAAGGTTGCAAAGATTTCCAAGGCAGATCTTCAGAAAATTGCAGAGACCAAGATGCCCGATCTGAACGCGGCGTCGCTTGAGGCGGCAATGAGCATGATTGCCGGAACAGCAAGAAGTATGGGAATCACAGTTGAGGAATAAGAGAAACAGTAAGCAAATTGTGGGAGGGCAGACCCCGCAAATACCACTAGGAGGTTTTATTAATGAAAAGAGGCAAAAAATATGTTGAAGCGGCAAAATTGATAGACCGCGCAACTCTTTACAGCGCAGAGGACGCCGTGGCATTGGTTAAGAAGGCGTCCACCGCAAAATTTGACGAAACGGTTGAGGCTCACATAAGAACAGGCTGTGACGGACGTCACGCAGACCAGCAGATCCGCGGCGCCGTAGTTCTTCCTCACGGAACCGGAAAGACCGTAAGAGTCCTTGTTTTTGCCAAGGGCGCAAAGGCGACCGAGGCAGAGGCAGCCGGAGCAGATTATGTAGGCGGCGAGGAGCTTATTCCCAAGATCCAGAACGACGGATGGTTTGAGTTTGACGTTGTCGTTGCTACTCCCGATATGATGGGCGTTGTCGGACGTCTCGGACGTGTGCTCGGACCTAAGGGTCTTATGCCTAACCCCAAGGCGGGAACGGTAACTATGGACGTTGCCAAGGCTATCGCCGATATCAAGGCAGGTAAGATCGAGTACAGACTTGACAAGACCAATATCGTTCATGTTCCCGTAGGAAAGGTTTCTTTCAGCGAGGAGCAGCTTGCCGAGAACTTCAAGGCTATTATGGACGTGATCGTCAAGGCTAAGCCGTCGGCGGTCAAGGGTCAGTATATCAAGAACATCACCCTTACCTCTACGATGGGTCCCGGAGTGAAGGTTGACACGGTCAAATATCTCGGATAATTGACTGTTGACAAAAATAAATCAGGATGTTATTATAACATCTGCCGGTCGGGAAACTGACCGCCGCCGTAGACAGCAGGTGCCGCGAGGCATAAGAAGACAACGCCTGCCGAGGAGAATGAAGATAAGAGTATTTAAATGCGCTTTTTGATGTCTCCCGTATGTCTGCGGGAGGCATTTTTATGCACAGCCCCATGCAGAGGAAATATGCCGCCAAAGCGGCGCATGGAGTGTGCGGCGAGCAGGAGAAGATGAATATTCTCTGCTTGATTGCCCGAATATTCTATAAGGAGGAACTACTCATGGCAAAGGTTGAGATCAAAAAACCTATCGTTGATGAAATCATTGAGAACCTTAAAGACGCTAAGGCCGCCGTGCTTGCGGATTACCGCGGACTTACGGTTGAGCAGGATACGGAACTTCGCCGTAAAATGAGAGCCGCAGGCGTTGTATATAAGGTTTACAAGAATACAATGATCAAGCGCGCGATTGAAGGAACCGAATTTGAGGCGCTCGGCGCAGACCTTGAAGGTCCTACCGCAATCGCGATTTCCAAGGAGGACGCTACGGCTCCCGCAAGGAATCTTTATGATTTCGCTAAGAAGGCGGAGGCGTTGGAGCTTAAATCAGGCGTGGTTGAAGGAACTTACTATGATAAGAAGGGAATCACCGTTATCGCGACGATCCCGTCGAGAGACGAGCTTATCTCCAAATTCCTTGGAAGCATTCAGTCGCCTATCACCAATTTTGCGCGCGTTATCAAGCAGATCGCGGAGCAGAAAGAAGCAGAGGCTTAGAAATTATTTTTACTAAATATTTAAAAATTTATGGAGGAGAATTAAAATGACAACTCAGGAAATTATTGAAGTAATCAAAGGTTTATCAGTATTGGAATTAAATGATCTTGTTAAGGCTTGCGAGGAAGAGTTCGGAGTATCAGCGGCAGCGGGCGTTGTAGTTGCGGCAGCAGGCGGCGCGGCAGCAGCCGAAGAGGAGAAGACCGAATTTGACGTTGTTCTTGTTGAGGCAGGCGAGGCAAAGGTTAAGGTCATCAAGGTTGTTCGTGAGATCACCGGACTTGGTCTTAAGGAAGCAAAAGATCTCGTTGACGGCGCTCCTAAGACCGTTAAGGAAGCTGCGGCTAAGGAAGAGGCAGAGGAGATTAAGAAGAAACTTGAGGCTGAAGGCGCTAAAGTCGAGCTTAAGTAATTCGGACATATTTTTTCTAAAGCAGAACAGGCAGCCCCGGCACGCGCTATGCGTATCCGGGGCTTCTATTTCCTTTCAAAAATTCAAAAAATTTCTCAAAATTAACCGTTGACAAATTATTCCATTTGTGATATTATGGACGATGCATTATTGTGTGGGAGTAGCCCTTTTTATCGGTATTCCGTGTACCGCGGGCTATTTGGCGCTTTTCGCGCCGCATAAGGTAATGCTAAATATTTAGAAAGCGCTAGGGGTGAAAACGTCAATGGAGAAAAACATATTACGTCCTCAGAAGTACGGCAAAAACGTAAGAATGAGTTATTCAAGGCAGAAAGAGGTACTCAAAATGCCTAACCTCATTGAGGTACAGAAGGATTCATACAAATGGTTTTTGGATGCGGGACTCAAGGAAGTTTTTGAAGACATATCACCAATTACGGACTACAGTGGACATCTTAGTCTTGAATTTGTTGATTTTGTTTTATGCGAAGACGATGTTAAGTATTCTATCGAAGAATGTAAGGAAAGAGATGCGACATATGCCGCTCCTTTGAAGGTAAAAGTAAGACTTTACAATAAAGAAACGGATGAGATCAAGGAGCATGATATTTTCATGGGGGACCTCCCGCTTATGACCGCAACCGGTACATTTGTTATAAACGGAGCGGAAAGAGTAATCGTAAGCCAGCTTGTCCGTTCTCCCGGCATATATTACGAAATAGGACACGACAAGATCGGCAAAAAACTGTACTCCTGTACGGTTATCCCTAACAGAGGAGCATGGTTGGAGTATGAAACGGACTCCAACGATGTTTTTTCGGTGCGCGTTGACAGAACAAGAAAGGTTCCGGTTACGGTGCTCGTGAGGGCGCTCGGCTTCGGGACCAATGCGGAGATAATAGAGCTTTTCGGCGAGGAGCCCAAGATCATGGCGAGCCTTGCGAAGGACCCTTCATGCACGGAGAAGAATCCGGGCGGCGGTTACGAGGAGGGTCTTTTGGAGCTGTACAAAAAAATAAGACCCGGCGAGCCTCTTTCGGTGGACAGTGCCGAGAGCCTTGTAAACGCTATGTTTTTCGACCCCAGACGTTACGATCTTGCAAAGGTCGGACGCTATAAATTCAATAAAAAGCTGAATTTCAGGAACCGTCTTGCGGGACATAAGCTCGCGGAGGACGTTGTTGATGTGAATACGGGCGAGATCATCGCGCAGGCGGGGGACACGCTCACAAAGGAAACGGCGCTTGCGATTCAGAATGCCGCTGTTCCTTTTGTATGGATCGCGACGGAGGAGCGTAAGGTCAAGATCCTTTCAAATATGATGGTAGACATTACTTCTCATGTGGATATAACAAGGGAAGAGGCAAGGGCGCTCGGAGTGACCGAGGACGTGTACTATCCCGTCCTGAAGACCATACTTTCCGAGAACGATAGCATAGACGATATTAAGGCGGCGCTCAAGAAAAACGTGTCCGACCTTATTCCCAAGCATATTACTGTTGACGATATTATCGCGTCGATCAATTATAACATTCATCTTGAATACGGAATCGGCAACAAGGACGATATTGACCACCTCGGCAACAGAAGGATCAGAGCTGTCGGCGAGCTTTTGCAGAATCAGTACAGAATAGGTCTTTCGAGGATGGAGAGAGTCGTCAGGGAAAGAATGACGACGCAGGACCTTGAGGGCGCGTCGCCTCAGACGCTTATAAATATCAAGCCCGTGACCGCGGCTGTCAAGGAATTTTTCGGAAGCTCGCAGCTGTCGCAGTTCATGGACCAGAATAACCCGCTCAGTGAGATAACGCATAAAAGACGTCTTTCGGCGCTCGGACCGGGAGGACTTTCGCGTGACCGCGCGGGATTTGAGGTCCGCGACGTTCACTATACCCATTACGGAAGAATGTGTCCTATCGAGACCCCTGAGGGTCCTAACATCGGACTTATCAACTCGCTTGCGTCATACGCGCGCATCAATGAGTACGGTTTTGTCGAGGCGCCTTACCGTCTTGTTGACAAGACCGATCCTAAGAATCCCCGCGTAACGGACGAGGTTAAGTACCTCACCGCAGACGAGGAGGATAACTACTATGTTGCGCAGGCGAACGCCGAGCTGGATGACGAAGGACATTTCGTCAGAAACAGCGTTTCGGGACGCTACAGGGAGGAGACTTCGCAGTTTGAAAAGAGCAAGATAGACCTTATGGACGTATCGCCCAAGATGGTGTTCTCCGTTGCGACGTCGATGATCCCCTTCCTTGAGAACGACGACGCTAACCGCGCGCTCATGGGTTCAAACATGCAGCGTCAGGCGGTGCCGCTTCTAACCACCGATTCCGCGGTCGTCGGAACGGGTATGGAATACAAGGCTGCCGTTGACTCCGGAGCCTGCGTCGTTGCGCGCAATGCCGGAACCGTGCTTAAGTCAACCTCCACGGAGATCGTGATAAAGACTGCCGACGGCAATAAGGATGTATATAAGCTTACCAAATATTCAAGAAGCAACCAGAGCAACTGCTATAATCAGAAGCCCATCGTCACTAAAGGCGATACCGTCGAGGCGGGCGAGGTTATTGCCGACGGTCCCTCTACGAGCAACGGAGAGATCGCTCTCGGAAAGAACCCCCTTATCGGCTTCATGACATGGGAGGGCTATAACTACGAGGACGCCGTTCTTTTGAGCGAAAGACTTGTGAGAGACGACGTATACACGTCGGTTCATATAGAGGAGTATGAGGCTGAGGCAAGGGATACCAAGCTCGGACCCGAAGAGATAACAAGAGACGTGCCCGGCGTGGGCGACGACGCTTTGAAGAATCTCGACGAGAGAGGAATCATAAGAATCGGAGCGGAGGTCCGCGCAGGAGATATTCTTGTCGGCAAGGTCACGCCTAAGGGGGAGACGGAGCTTACCGCGGAGGAAAGGCTTCTTCGCGCTATTTTCGGAGAGAAGGCGAGAGAAGTAAGAGACACCTCGCTTAAAGTGCCTCACGGAGAGTACGGGATCATCGTTGACGCCAAAGTTTTTACAAGGGAGAACGGCGACGAGCTTTCACCCGGCGTAAACCAGTCGGTACGCATTTATATCGCGCAGAAAAGAAAGATCTCCGTCGGAGACAAGATGGCTGGACGCCACGGAAACAAGGGTGTCGTTTCGAGAATACTTCCTGTCGAGGATATGCCCTTCCTTCCGAACGGACGTCCGCTTGACATCGTGCTTAACCCGCTCGGCGTTCCTTCGCGTATGAATATCGGACAGGTGCTTGAGATCCACTTAAGCCTTGCGGCAAGGGCGCTCGGCTTTAAAATATCCACTCCCGTCTTTGACGGAGCCGACGAGAACGCCATTATGGATACTCTCGATCTGGCAAACGATTATGTAAATATGGAGTGGGAAGACTTTAAGAAAAAATGGGACGGCAATATAAATGAGGAGCTTATGGAATACCTTGGAGAGCATCTCGACCACAGAGCAGAGTGGAAGGGCGTGGAGATCTCAAGGGACGGCAAGGTAAGGCTGCGCGACGGAAGGACGGGCGAGTATTTTGACAGTCCCGTAACCATCGGTCATATGCATTACTTAAAGCTTCATCATCTTGTTGACGACAAGATACATGCCCGTTCGACCGGACCTTACTCGCTTGTAACGCAGCAACCGCTCGGCGGTAAAGCGCAGTTCGGCGGACAGCGTTTCGGAGAGATGGAGGTTTGGGCGCTGGAGGCGTACGGCGCTTCGTACACGCTGCAGGAGATCCTTACGGTCAAGTCCGACGATGTTGTCGGGCGTGTCAAGACCTATGAGGCGATAATAAAGGGCGATAATATCCCCGAACCGGGTATTCCGGAGTCCTTCAAGGTGCTTTTGGAGGAGCTTCGCTCACTTGCGCTTGACGTTACCGTGCTTGATGAAAACGGAGACGAGGTCGATATCAAAGAGAATATCGGATATGCAGACGGCGACGCCGGCGCTCCGCTTTATGACGATGATAAGCAGGCATACGGATACGAGGAGCCTTTCGGAGAATTCGGATTCCAGAAGCAGGAGATCGTTGACGGAGAGTTTACTTCCGTTGAAGAGGACGATTTCGACTTTGACGATGAAGAAGACGACGATGAAGAAGATGATTTTTCAGATGCGGATTTTGACGAGTAGAAGGGAGAGCTAAAAGATGCCTGAGATTAATAATGACACATATCAGCCGATGACATTTGACTCAATCAAAATTGGGCTTGCGTCCCCTGAGAAAATTCTTGACTGGTCATACGGCGAGGTCCTCAAGCCGGAGACCATCAATTACAGGACGCTCAAGCCGGAGCGCGACGGTCTTTTCTGCGAAAAGATATTCGGACCGAGCAAGGATTGGGAATGTCACTGCGGTAAGTATAAAAAGGTGAGATACAAGGGCGTTGTCTGCGACCGCTGCGGAGTTGAGGTCACAAAGGCGAGCGTGCGCAGGGAGCGTATGGGGCATATAAAGCTTGCCGCACCCGTATCGCATATCTGGTATTTTAAGGGAATTCCTAGCCGTATGGGACTGATTCTTGACATTTCGCCGAGAACCCTTGAGAAAGTGCTTTATTTTGCGTCATATATAGTTCTTGACGCGGGCGATACCGACCTTTCCGAGAAGCAGGTGCTTTCAGAAAAGGAATATTCGGACGCGGTCGAAAAATGGGGCAACAGCTTCAGGGCAGGAATGGGAGCAGAATCCATAAAGGAACTGCTTCAGAAAATAGATCTCGAAAAGGATTCGGAGGAGCTTAAAGCAGAGCTTAAAGACGCCTCCGGACAGAAAAAGGCAAGGATAATAAAGAGACTTGAGGTCGTTGAGGCTTTCAGGGAATCCGGCAATAAACCAGAATGGATGATACTTGATGTCGTTCCGGTCATTCCTCCGGATATAAGGCCTATGGTCCAGCTGGATGGCGGAAGATTCGCCACCTCCGATTTAAATGATCTTTACAGAAGAATAATCAACAGGAATAACCGTCTTGCAAGGCTCATGGAGCTTGGGGCGCCCGAGATAATCGTGCGCAATGAGAAAAGAATGCTCCAGGAGGCGGTTGACGCGCTTATCGATAACGGAAGACGCGGAAGACCGGTAACGGGTCCCGGCAACCGCGCGCTCAAATCGCTTTCGGATATGCTTAAGGGCAAGCAGGGCCGTTTCCGTCAGAACCTTCTGGGAAAGCGTGTCGATTATTCGGGACGTTCGGTTATCGTCGTAGGTCCGGAGCTTAAAATTTATCAGTGCGGTCTGCCTAAGGAAATGGCGATAGAGCTGTTTAAGCCTTTTGTTATGAAAGAGCTTGTCGCAAACGGTACGGCTCATAATATAAAGAACGCGAAGAAGATGGTGGAAAGGCTTGAAACTGAGGTTTGGGACGTTCTTGAGGATGTTATCAAGGAACATCCGGTTATGCTCAACCGTGCTCCGACGCTCCACAGACTCGGTATTCAGGCGTTTGAGCCTATCCTTGTTGAAGGTAAGGCAATTAAGCTTCATCCGCTTGTATGTACCGCGTTTAACGCCGACTTCGACGGCGACCAGATGGCTGTGCATCTTCCTTTATCGGTTGAGGCTCAGGCGGAGTGCAGATTCCTTCTGCTTTCGCCCAATAACCTTCTCAAGCCTTCGGACGGAGGTCCTGTTGCGGTGCCTTCGCAGGATATGGTATTGGGTATTTACTACCTTACGATGGAAAAACTTGCTAATCACGAGGGGAATCCCGAAGCCGCTGCGGTGTCCGACAAGGTTTATACCGACATGGAGGAGATCAAATCAGAGCTTGACAACGGCGCACTTACGGCGGACGACTGGATAAATTTCGAGGATGTAACGGACGGCAACAGGCATGTGGTCTGCACAGTCAGGGATCTGTTCGGACATCATTTTGCGGATATTAATCAGGCTATACTTGCGTATGAGAACAAGCAGATCACGCTTCATCAGGTTGTGTATGTGCACAGGACAGTTACGATGGAGGACGGGACCGTTGTTTCAGGCAATGTGAGGACGACGCTCGGACGGCTTATTTTCAACGAGATAATTCCTCAGGATCTCGGTTTCATAGACAGGACCGATCCCGAAGAGGCGCTCAAGTATGAGATCGATTTCCATGTGGGCAAAAAAGGTCTCAAGAAGATTCTTGAAAAGGTAATAAACACCCACGGAGCGACTAAGACTGCCGAGGTGCTTGACGCTATCAAGGCGATGGGCTACAAATACTCGACCAGGGCGGCGATGACCGTATCAATTTCTGATATGACCGTACCCGCTCAGAAAAAGCAGATGATAGCCGACGCGGAGGCTACGGTGGAGAAGATAACAAAGAATTTCCGCCGCGGATTTATCACCGAGGAGGAGCGCTACAAGGAGGTCGTACAGACTTGGTTCAAAACCGATAACGAGCTTACCAACGCTCTTATTTCCGGACTTGACAAATACAACAATATTTTTATGATGGCTGACTCAGGAGCCCGCGGTTCCAATCAGCAGATAAAGCAGCTTGCCGGAATGCGAGGACTTATGGCGGATACGTCGGGACGCACGATAGAGCTTCCTATAAAGTCCAATTTCCGTGAGGGACTTGACGTTCTGGAATATTTCATCTCAGCGCACGGCGCGAGAAAAGGACTTTCCGATACCGCCCTGCGTACCGCGGACTCGGGATACCTTACAAGACGTCTTGTGGACGTATCGCAGGAGCTTATCATCCGCGAGATGGACTGCTCGGAGGGCAAGGAAATTCCCGGTATGACAGTCGAAGCGTTCATGGACGGCAAAGAGGAAATAGAAAGCCTCAAGGACAGGATCACGGGACGTTATCTTGCGGAAAACATCACGGATCCCGAAACGGGAGAGGTGCTCATAAAGAAAAACCATATGATCACGCCTAAGCGCGCCGAGATAATCGGCAGACTCGGACTTGATAAGGTCAAGATAAGAACGGTTCTTACCTGTAAATGCCACCTCGGCGTATGCGCGAAGTGCTACGGCGCCAACATGGCGACGGGACAGCAGGTACAGGTAGGCGAGGCTGTAGGAATCATAGCGGCACAGTCCATCGGCGAGCCGGGTACTCAGCTTACCATGCGTACCTTCCATGCGGGCGGCGTTGCTGGCGACGACATCACACAGGGTCTTCCCCGTGTCGAGGAGCTTTTTGAGGCAAGAAAGCCCAAGGGACTTGCGATCATCGCGGAGTTCGGCGGAACGGCAAGGATCGTGGATACAAAGAAAAAGCGCGAGGTAGTCATTACCGACAACGAGGGCAATTCCAAGAATTACCTTATACCTTACGGCTCAAGGATCAAAATAATGGACGGAGACGTGCTTGAGGCGGGCGACGAGCTTACCGAAGGAAGCGTAAATCCTCACGATATTTTGAAGATCAAGGGCGTAAGAGCCGCACAGGATTATATGCTCCGTGAGGTGCAGAGAGTTTACAGACTTCAGGGCGTTGAGATCAACGATAAGCATATAGAGGTTATCGTAAGACAGATGCTTAAAAAGATAAGGATAGACGATCCCGGAGATTCAGGATACCTTCCCGGAATCAATATCGACGTGCTTGATTTCAATGAGACGAACGAGGAGCTTACCGCAAAGGGGCTTGCTCCGGTTGAGGGAACTCAGATAATGCTGGGTATCACGAAAGCGGCTCTTGCCACTAATTCGTTCCTCTCGGCGGCGTCCTTCCAGGAGACTACGAAGGTCCTCACCGAGGCTGCCATAAACGGAAGGATAGATCCTCTTATAGGACTTAAAGAGAATGTCCTTATCGGTAAGCTGATTCCTGCCGGAACGGGTATGAAGAGATACCGTTCGGTCGTGCTTGACAGCGATTCGGATACCGCGGTTGAAGAAGAATATTCTTTTGCCGAGGAGCCGGAGGAAACGGATATTCCCGCTGATATCGACGACGGGTTTGACGACGAAGAAGCTGAGATCACCGAAGAGGAAATGGAAGAAATCACCGAATAAACGATTTGAAATTTCTGCCCGGCAGCCGTTTGACGCGGCGCCGGGCGGTTTTTTACGGCCAGCCTCCGTATGCGGAGACGCAAAAGCCGAAAATCCTTTTTTTCGGGCAAAAAAGAGTTGACAACGTATTTGATTAAAGCTATAATACAGTTTGCGTGCACTTTGCACGGCTTATTTTAGTGCAATAAAAACTTGCACTGGGAATTTGATTTTTCAGATTCGCAACCAAGGAAATTTATTTACAGGAGGTGAAAAAGAATGCCTACATTTAATCAGTTAGTAAAAAAGGGGAGACAGACGTCAGTCAAGAAGTCTACGGCGCCCGCTCTTTTGAGAAGCTACAACTCTCTTCAGAAGAAAGCGGTCGATTCCGCATCGCCGCAGAAGCGCGGAGTATGCACAGCTGTTAAGACCAAGACCCCTAAGAAACCTAACTCAGCTCTTAGAAAGATCGCCAGAGTCCGTCTTTCTAACGGTATCGAAGTTACAAGCTATATTCCCGGAGAAGGTCACAATCTTCAGGAGCACAGCGTTGTTCTCGTAAGAGGTGGAAGGGTAAGAGATCTGCCCGGAACCAGATATCACATTGTCAGAGGTACTCTCGATACGGCAGGCGTTGCTAAGAGAAGACAGGCGCGTTCAAAATACGGCGCAAAGAGACCTAAAGACGCAAAATAATATTCACGTTTTAGTCAGTTAAGTGCCGGAGTAAGTATTTTTCCTGTAGGTTGCAGGTTACGATATACCGAGCGCGAACACATCAGACACATGTGAGTACCGATGAATTAATTTTATTAAGGAGGGAAGAACCGTGCCACGTAAAGGACATACTCAGAAAAGAGATGTATTAGCAGATCCGTTATACAACAGCAAGGTTGTAACAAAGCTTATCAACAACATCATGCTTGACGGTAAGAAGAGTACAGCGCAGAAGATCGTATACGGAGCGTTTGCAAAGGTGGAGGAGAAGGCTGGTAAGCCCGCACTCGAAGTATTCGAGGAAGCGATGAACAACGTTATGCCCGTGCTTGAGGTAAAGGCAAGACGTATCGGCGGAGCTACCTATCAGGTGCCTATCGAGGTGAGAGCGGACAGAAGACAGGCTCTCGGACTTCGTTGGCTGACCGCTTTTTCACGCAACAGAGGCGAGAAGACAATGGAAGACAGACTCGCCAACGAGATTCTTGACGCATCCAACAACACGGGTGCAGCAGTCAAGAGAAAAGAAGATATGCATAAGATGGCTGAGGCTAACAAGGCTTTCGCACATTATAGATTTTAAAAGCTTATAAGGAGGAAAAAACCTTGGCTGGAAGAGAATATCCGTTAGAGAGAACCAGAAATATCGGTATTATGGCTCATATCGACGCAGGTAAGACCACGCTGACAGAGCGTATTCTTTACTATACCGGTGTTAACTATAAGATTGGTGATACTCATGAGGGTACTGCTACCATGGATTGGATGGAGCAGGAGCAGGAAAGAGGAATTACGATCACATCAGCCGCTACCACATGTCATTGGACATTAGAGAAGGAAACCAAGGTTATGCCCGGTGCGCTTGAGCACCGTATCAATATTATTGATACTCCCGGTCACGTTGACTTTACTGTTGAGGTTGAGCGCTCGCTGCGAGTGCTTGACGGCGCTGTCGGCGTATTCTGCGCTAAGGGCGGCGTTGAGCCTCAGTCAGAGAACGTATGGCGTCAGGCGGACACCTACAACGTACCGAGAATGGCATTTATCAACAAGATGGATATCCTTGGCGCCAACTTCTACGGAGCAGTTGACCAGATAAGAAACAGATTGGGCAAGAACGCTATCTGCCTTCAGCTGCCGATCGGCAAGGAGGACGATTTCAAGGGGATCATTGACCTTTTCGAGATGCAGGCCTATATCTACAACGATGATAAGGGAGACGACATCACCGTAACAGCCATTCCCGACGACATGAAGGAACAGGCTGAGGAATATCACAACGAGCTTGTTGAGAAGGTTGCGGAACTTGACGACGAGCTTACAATGAAGTATCTTGAGGGCGAGGAGCTCACGGTTGAGGAGATGAAGGCGGCGCTCAGGCTCGCTACTTGCGAGTGCAGGGCGATTCCCGTGTGCTGCGGCTCAGCGTACCGCAACAAGGGCGTTCAGAAGCTTCTTGACGCTATACTTGAGTATATGCCCGCTCCTACCGATATCCCCGCGATCAAGGGTGTCGATATGGAGGGCAACGAGGTTGAAAGACATTCGTCCGACGACGAGCCTTTCTCGGCGCTCGCGTTTAAGATCATGGCAGATCCTTTCGTAGGAAAGCTTGCCTTTTTCAGAGTGTACTCAGGTACCTGCAATGCGGGTTCCTATGTATACAACGCAACTAAGGATAAGAAGGAGCGTATCGGACGTATCCTTCAGATGCACGCCAACAAGAGGGCGGAGCTTGACAAGGTATATTCGGGAGATATTGCCGCTGCGGTAGGCTTTAAGTTTACGACGACCGGCGATACCATCTGCGACGAGCAGCATCCCGTTATCCTTGAGTCAATGGAATTTCCCGAGCCGGTCATCGAGCTTGCTATCGAGCCCAAGACCAAGGACGCTCAGGGAAAGATGGGAGAGGCTTTGGCAAAGCTTGCCGAGGAGGATCCCACGTTCAGAGCTCATACCGATCAGGAGACAGGTCAGACGATCATCGCCGGAATGGGCGAGCTGCATCTTGAGATCATCGTGGACAGACTTCTCCGCGAGTTCAAGGTTGAGGCTAACGTAGGCGCTCCTCAGGTTGCTTATAAGGAGACGATCACCAAGCCGGTTGACGTTGACAGCAAGTATGCAAAGCAGTCCGGCGGACGCGGTCAGTACGGACACTGCAAGGTTAAATTCGCGCCTATGGATCCCAATGGCGAGAAGACCTTTGAGTTCGAGTCCACTGTTGTCGGCGGAGCTATTCCCAAGGAATATATCCCCGCTGTCGGCGAAGGTATCGAGGAGGCTACAAAGGCAGGTATACTTGCCGGATTCCCCGTACTTGGCGTACACGCCAACGTATACGACGGTTCGTACCATGAAGTCGATTCGTCCGAGATGGCGTTCCACATTGCCGGCTCTATGGCGTTCAAGGACGCTATGCAGAAGGCAGGTCCCGTGCTTCTTGAGCCTATTATGAAGGTTGAAGTTACGATGCCCGAGGATTATATGGGCGACGTAATCGGAAGCTTGAACGCAAAGCGCGGACAGATCCAGAGCATGGACGACCTCGGCGGCGGCAAGATCGTACGCGCGTTAGTTCCTCTCGCGGAGATGTTCGGATACTCTACGGAGCTTCGTTCATCAACACAGGGACGCGGTAACTACTCGATGTTCTTTGAAAAATACGAGCAGGTTCCCAAGAACGTGCAGGACAAAATTATCGCGAATAAAGGAAAATAAACAGTTGAAAATATTTCTTTAATGAAATATAATAGTTTCAGTTGATTAAGATTACCCCAAAGGGGATAATTAAAGGAGGATTTTAAAAAATGGCTAAGGCTAAATTTGAAAGAAACAAACCGCATTGTAACATTGGTACAATTGGTCACGTTGATCACGGTAAAACAACTTTAACAGCAGCTATCACCAAGACTCTTAACTCAAGACTTGGTACCGGCGAGGCTGTTGCATTCGACATGATTGATAAGGCTCCCGAGGAGAGAGAAAGAGGTATCACGATTTCTACCGCTCACGTTGAGTATGAGACAGAGAACAGACATTATGCTCACGTTGACTGCCCCGGCCACGCTGACTATGTAAAGAACATGATCACAGGAGCAGCTCAGATGGACGGCGCTATCCTCGTAGTTGCCGCAACCGACGGCGTTATGGCTCAGACGAAGGAGCACATCCTTCTTGCACGTCAGGTAGGCGTTCCTTATATCGTAGTATTCCTTAACAAGTGCGATATGGTTGACGATGAGGAGCTTATCGAGCTCGTTGAGATGGAGGTTACAGAGCAGCTTGAGGAGTATGGTTTTGAAGGCTGCCCGATCATCAAGGGTTCCGCTCTTAAGGCTCTTGAGGATCCTTCAAGCGAGTGGGGCGACAAGATCCTTGAGCTTATGAAGACGGTTGACGAGTATATCCCTGATCCTCAGAGAGATACAGACAAGCCTTTCCTTATGCCTGTCGAGGACGTATTCACCATTACAGGTCGTGGTACCGTTGCTACGGGCCGTGTTGAGAGAGGAACTCTCCACCTCAACGACGAGCTTGAGATCCTCGGTGTTAAGGACGACGTTCAGAAGACTGTCGTTACCGGTATCGAGATGTTCAGAAAGCAGCTTGACGAGGCTATGGCAGGCGATAACATCGGAGCTCTTCTCCGTGGTATCAACCGTGACCAGATCGTCCGCGGACAGGTTATCGCTAAGCCCGGCACCGTAACCTGCCACAAGAAATTCACCGCTCAGGTATACGTTCTTACAAAGGACGAGGGCGGACGTCATACACCGTTCTTCAACAACTACCGTCCTCAGTTCTATTTCAGAACTACCGACGTAACAGGTGTTTGCGCACTTCCCGCAGGTACTGAGATGTGCATGCCTGGCGATAACGTAGAGATGACCATCGAGCTTATCCATCCTATCGCTATGGAGCAGGGACTTACTTTCGCTATCCGTGAGGGTGGACGTACAGTAGGTTCAGGCCGTGTGGCTACAATCATCGAGTAATCTTGTAGTTAAAGCCAAATAATAAAAATAAGCACCGCAATCCTTTGAGAAATCAAGGGGTTGCGGTTTCTTAATGTCTGAAAATAATAGCGAACAAAAGGAAAAGCCACTTGCCGGAATTTCATTGAAAATGGCTTGTGGCTCTAAAATGGCTCTATTTTTATTCGCTGTCACTCTGATTTTTCTTAAATTGTTGCTCTAAATGTTCATTTCGGAGTTTCATTCTTGTAGTATTGTCTATATCTTCATACACTTTCTTTGTCACTGGCAAAGTGGAGTAATCAGCAATTTTCTGTTTTTTCCAAATATCAAACATATCCTTTGGCGTAAAGTAGGATTCAAAACTTTCCCGGCTCTCATTCAGAGAAGCAAGGAATTGACACATATCCGCATTATATAAGTGTCCTTTTTCATTCCCATAGAATTTAATATTGGCATACCAACGGTTATCTTCGGTTTCTATGTCATTGAAAAATTTATCGTTGATTTCCAGTTCATAGCGCAATTCT
>CAJTON010000011.1:68028-69841 GCA_910577605.1 uncultured Butyrivibrio sp. | reverse complement strand
ATGATAAGTTCCGACTGTTTTTCTTCCGGCAAACCCTCAAACACACCTTTATAGCCCTTCTCCAGCAACGGTGTGCCTTTTGCCAGTAAATACAGTTTTGTATTCAGCCATTCTTCCCACAAATCTTCAAATAGTTCCACACTGTCTGTAAAAGTTATGGCATCTTCAAAACCATGTGGCAGATTATAATATTTTAGCATTACAAAGCCATACCTGCCTACATCAAGCACTACGATATTCTCCATCTCATACAGCTCTGCAAACGCATCTGCCACCTTTTGACACTTTGTCCGTTCTTCCTCTGTGATATAAATTTTCTTTTCCATATAGCCTTACCTCGTTTCTTATAAAATTTTACCATATTCATTTTATAAGAACCACCTGCACACCAGCTTTTCTTCCACTTGTTTTTGGCAAAACCCACTTTACTAACAATTCACTTCCCTCAACGCGCCCTCAACACTGCTTTCACCCTTCAATACGGCGCCTCCGACGCATTCCCACATAAGAGGGAACGCCTGTCTGTTTGCGGACCTCTGCGACATAAGGTACTCGCCCCTGCTGTTGCGTATCCATACATGCACATTCAGATGAAACAAGCCGTCGGGTATCTTCTCCCCTCTTACGCACTCCGCACCCGTTTTCTCTCTGTATTTTGTATATAAATCCCATTTTTCCATAAGCCTGTTACCTAAATTTCCCCTGCTTTACGCCCCATACGGGCAAAAGCAAGGGAAATATAATCTCAATTATTATTTTACAGAAGAAAGCTTGTAATTATCGTTGCTTCCTGTTATTTTATACACATCGCCCGTGTCAGCGTCGGCGCCGTACCAGTATGACTGTTTTTCTCCGGCAATTCCGAAATAGAACATATAGATGGATTTGCCGTCGATAAGCTTCTGAGAGTAGTAATCCAAAGAGCATTTTTTCTTAACCTTCGTTTCAGGCTCCGTAGGCTTGGGCTTATTGTCGCCTTCGTTATCAGTTTCCTTTTCATCGCCGTCTTCTTTGGTTTCTTTCTCGCTTACCTCAGCCTCCTGTACGCCGTTTTCACGCACAGTACGGGTTTCGTTTTTCTTTTTGTCAGACTCTATGAGATAATGGTCCTTGTCAACTATCTTGCCGTTCTCAAGAGCGTCCCAAATAAATTTCTCCGCCTCTTGTTCGGTATATTTGGAAATATATTTTACGTTATAGGTTCTTGAGGCGGTACTCGTCATTCCGTGTTCGTCAACCACAAGAACGGTCAGTATCGTTGTTCCCGCAGGAAGCTCAATAGGCGTTTTGCTGTACTCGGAGCTGAATTCGTTAGGCATATTTCCGTCCATCGTGTAGTACACCTTGCAGCCCTGTCTTATGTTTCCTATCGTTACAACGACCTTGCTGGACTGTGAAAACGTGGTTTCCTGCGGCGAGATCCTCGGCACCGGCGGTCCGTCGTACGAAACCGTATAAACCTCTTCTTTGACCTCGCTCTCAAATCCGTATTCGTTCACCGTGTAAAATTTTATCGCGGTTTCCCCCGCTCCCGCCTCTATCCTTTCGGAAAAGATCCTGGCGGTCGATGAGCTCTTGGGATCGGAGCCGTCGGTCGTATAATATATTTTACAGCCCTCAGGAGCCGTCAAAAACACCTTCTGATCGTCGGTAAATTCTCCGCCCTCCGGCGTCGCGGACGGAGCCGGAGAAACATATTTATTGAACAGAGCTGTAAGTTCGGCATTACCTGACGCCGACGCTTCGGCGTAAAGCCCGTTAAGAGCTTCGTAATCCTTACGCTCCCCGTATATCTCGACAAGATTGTAATAGG
>CAJTON010000011.1:64134-68018 GCA_910577605.1 uncultured Butyrivibrio sp. | reverse complement strand
TTCATATTGTCGCCGTCAAGTTCAAGAACGCTCTTTAGTATCGCCTCGGCTTTGGCGTCGTTTTTGACCGCTTTATAACATTCGTACATATAAAGCATCATGTTTATGTTGGTCTCGCTGTCAGACTTACCCTCCTTGTAGGTAAGCGCCGTTTCGAAATTGGTTATCGCGGTCTGGTAATCTCTTTTGTCGTACGCTTCATAGCCAAGTTTATTGTAATATCCGTAATTATCCCTGCTCTTATTGAGCGCCGCCGTAACCGCAAAATATGAAATTACGCCTATGACCGCCACTGCCGCCAGTACGGAAGCGACAATGATTATAACGCGTTTTGCCCCGCCGCCTTCTTTTTCAGGTTCTTCTTCCTCCTCCGGCTCGTCTTTGGTGTAATCGTCCTCGTCTTTTGTTATATTATTCCGTATCGCAGACCCGCCGTCGCGTTTTGTCTTATCCACATACGCGCGGGCGCCCGCCGTTTCTTCGTCAACAATGCTGGCAATTGATTTTGCAAGCTCCTCTTCCAAATCAAAATCGTCATTCATAATTCTTCTCCTCATTACCGCAGATCCGGCTCAAAAGCAGCCATTACCGATGCCGTTTTTATTCCTCGTATAATATAGCATATCACAATAATAAAATCAATAAACTAAAATCTTAAGTTTTTATTTCAATTTTTAAATAATTTTTAACTTTTTTTCACATAATTGTCACATTGGCATAATAAGATTCTAAGCGGATAGCAAGTTGAACTTTCTATCTCCCCCCTCATATTTAAAAACCGGAGCTCCCGATTACCCCTCGGGAGCTCACCCTTTTTTCATCCAATCACAGCATCTTGAATTTTCCATTATAATCTGATATAAAATAAGTATGCGAAATTAACAGAAGAAGGTTCATAAAATGAGAAAAATAACGCTCGGAAGCACAGGAATCACCGCCGTTCAGAACGGTTTCGGCGCTCTGCCGATCCAAAGAGACGATATGGAGACCTCCGTCAGGATTTTGCGGAAGGCCTATGAAGGCGGCATAACTTTTTTTGACACCGCGAGGGCTTACTCGGACAGCGAGGAAAAAATAGGCGCCGCGCTTTCCGACGTGCGAAAAAATATTTTTATCGCGACCAAAACAACGGCTGATACTCCCGACGAAATGAAAAGCCAGCTTGAAACTTCTCTCCGTAAATTGAATACCGACTACATAGACATTTACCAGTTCCACTGCGCTTCTCAGTGCTACAAACCGGAAGACGGCACCGGAATGTACGAGCTTATGCTTGATCTCAAGCGTCAGGGCATGATAAGGCATATCGGCATAACCGCCCACAAAATCGGCGTTGCCGAGGAATGCGCCGAATCAGGCCTATACGAGACCCTGCAATTTCCTTTCAGCTATCTTTCTTCGGAGAGGGAGCTTGCGCTCGCGGACAAATGCCGTGAAAACAACATGGGCTTTATCGCTATGAAGGCCCTTGCCGGAGGAATCATCACCGACTCGCGCGCGGCGTACGCTTTCATAGGTCAGTATGACAACGTCATGCCTATATGGGGAATACAGAAGGAAAACGAGCTTGACGAGTGGCTTTCATTTATGCTCGAAACTCCCGTTATGACAGATGAAATCAAAAACGAAATCGACGCCGACAGACGTTCTCTCAGCTCAAATTTCTGCCGCGGCTGCGGCTACTGTATGCCCTGCCCGATGGGAATTCAAATAAACAACTGCGCAAGAATGTCGCTCATGCTGCGCAGAGCGCCGTCAAACGCGTGGCTTTCGCAGGAATGGCAGGACAACATGAAGCAGATAGAAAACTGCGTAGACTGCGGTCAGTGCAAGTCAAAATGTCCCTACGAGCTTGACACGCCGAAGCTGCTGAAAGCGAATTATGAGGATTATAAGAGGGTGTTGAAGGGGGAAGTGAAGGTAAGGTAAAATCAATAAATATACAATCTGCCCGCTTGTAACTATTCACAAATCTTATGTCAGTTTTTTGAGTTTACACAAAACTTGAAACGTTCTCTTTAATTTGGTATAAAATTATCGGAACAATTATATTCGTCTTTTATAACATCAATTTTACAAGTATAAAATTCTTCTTCATAAGAAAATATTATCTCATAACTATTTTCTGATAGCATGGAAAATGATTCTCTTTTTAAATCATAAGAAGGATATTTTTCTAATAAGCTATGAGAACCTGCTCGATATGCGTTTAAAGCTTGATGTTCTTCTTTTGTTAATTTCCCTTCATCTATATGTTCTAAGACTTCATCTCCGAAAACATTTTCAAGCATTTTCTTCTCATGGTCTTTTACATTAAACAAATAATTTCCACTTGTAACCCAAGAACAACCAGATAAAATAAAAACAACAAACATTATTATAATTCCAAAGCGAATTCTTTTCATAAAATTCCTCCTTTATCTCAATATGCTACTCGACATTCAGTTTGGACAATAGGCACACGCTCTCCACCCCGCCCGTTCCCGGGAACATATCCACGCAGCAGACCTTTTTCACTTTGTACCCGCGCGCCTCAAATATCTCTATATCCCGCGCGAGGCTTGTAGGCTTGCAAGAAACGTAAACGATCGTGTCAACTCCGAAATCGATTATGGGACCGATCGCCTTCGGATGGATTCCGTCGCGCGGCGGGTCAAGCACGATGATGTCGGGCACAGCGGTCAGATTTCCGACCTCCCTTAGCACGTCGCCCGCGATAAACTCGCAGTTGTCAAGACCGTTTGCAAGCGCGTTTTCCCTTGCGGCGGCGACCGCCTCCTCAACGATCTCAACGCCGATAACGCGCCGCGCTACGGGCGCGAGCACCTGCGCGATTGTTCCCGTCCCGCTGTATAGGTCAAAGACCGTTTTGTCCCTGAACTCGCCGACATACTCGCGTGTCTTCTCATAGAGAAGCTCCGCGCCGAGCGTATTTGTCTGAAAAAAAGAAAACGGCGTTATTTTAAATCGAAGACCAAGAAGCTCCTCAAATATATGATCCCGCCCGTAAAGAATTTCCGTACCGTCATTCTGGACCGTGTCGGAAAGACTGTCGTTGCGGGTATGCAGGATGCTGACTATACTGCCCTCCAAATCAAGCGACATAAGCATTTTAGCATAGGGCGCAAAATCATACTCCGTCTGCGTGGAGGTCACAATATCCACCATGATCTCGCCTGTTTTTTTTGCTTTGCGCACAAGAAGATGCCTGAGATAACCCTCATGGTGCATTTTATGATAAAAAGGAAGCCCTGTTCCGGCAAAAAAATCCAGACTTGACAAAAGTATCCTGCGGTAATCCTCATCAACGATACGGCACCCGCCGACCGGAGTTATATCATAGAAGCTGCCTTTTTTGTGCATTCCGAGAGAAAGCGGTCCGTCCTTGTACTCGTCTCCGAAAGAAAACTCCATTTTGTTGCGGTAGCCCTTATATACGGGACTGCCGATTATACCCTCGAACTCATAATCTGAGCACACTCCGTCTATAAGCTCTTTTACCTGAGCAGCCTTTAACTTTAGTTGGTTACCGTATGAAAGTCTCTGATAGGCGCAGCCGCCACATATTCCGAAATGCGGACAGTAATCGTCCTCGTCCTCAAGCTCCGATTTCTCAAGCACCTCGACAAGCCGCCCTTCGAAACGTCCGCCCCGTTTTTTTGCCACGGAAAAACTTATCTTCTGACCGGGGATTACGTCTTTTACGACAGCCGTACCCTCATTACATTCGACAATTCCTTTGTTCGGGAATTTCAGTCCCGTTACGCTGCCGGTATATATCTCACCTTTTTTCATAAAATATGTAAACCGCCGAAAATCCCGACCTGCGCGGACTTATACGGCGGTTATTCTCCTGAATTATTTCTTTTTTCTGCGGATAAAAA
>CAJTON010000011.1:59988-64001 GCA_910577605.1 uncultured Butyrivibrio sp. | reverse complement strand
GCCGCGAGCGGCAGAAGCACCAGTAATATTTTCCACCATGTCCAGTCTCCGTCCGACTCTAAAAAAGCCGAACTCACTCTGGTTTTTGACATAAAAAGAGCTACGCCCACCACAATCATAAGCAATCCGGCGACGACCCGGATCAGCTCATTCCTCGCCCTGCTGTTCATAAAATTCTCCCGTACTTTGAAAAAGAGGAGACTACAGCCGTAATCTCCTCCCATTACCAACTTAATAGCAAACCCGATTATTCCTCATCAAACGACGCGTCGTCGTCAAAATCATCCTCAAAATCGTCCTCGTAATCCTCAAGGTAATCCGGCTTGAAATACTTGTAAAGAGCGTACGCCACAGCCGCAACCGCAGCAACCACGCCTATGATGGCAAAAATCTTAAGCGCCTTGTTCTTGGTCTTCTTCTCTTCAACCACTTCAACGACCTCGACAGGTTCATGTCTGAAGCTGTCGCACCATTTACATTTGCCGTCTGCAATAATATCGCTGAACTTTTTCATATAACTCCACCTTTCCGCGCACCTGATGCGTCTAACATTCGTTTCTTATAATATGATAACACAAAAGCTAAAATTTTACCATAATAAATTATTGAAATTTTTGTCGTTATTCAGATTTATTTTCTATTTTACATCTTCCTCCTCCAATACAGCGAAAATCTTTTTTGAATACAGCGAGATTCCAGCCGCCAAAACCGCCGCGCCCATCATTACAATATAAGACCTGCCGGCAAAAATATCAAATAAAAACCCGTAGCCTGCCTGTCCTACCGGCTGTGAACAGCCCGCTACTGCTATTATCATAGCCATGATCTTGCCGAGAAGATGCGGGTGCGTCTGACGCTGAACCTCCGTCATCATCGACACGCTGAACAAGGTGGACACGCACATTACCGCAAAGCTCGCTGCTGTAATTATGATATAGCCGACGTTTGCGGGTACTGAATTAAGAACGGCAATTCCCATGACAAACGCCGCAAGGGAACATGCCGTAAGCGTAAGATAATTGTTTTTAAGACGCATTTTTTTACCGACCGCGCCCGCGATAAGACCTCCGGCAAGGCCTCCAAGCCCCATTACTCCTTCTGTTATTCCGAGCGCGGTATCGGATTTACCGAAGATCTGCACCACTATAACGGGAATCCCCACAATTATTGCCGCTGTCAGAACCATATTGAACAGCGCAAGCACACCGATAACCGAAAGAAAAACGGGCTTTTCGTTTTTAACAAATTTAAAGCTTTCCGACAGATCCGAACTTACGGATTTAAAAATACCCTTGCCGTCAGTATTTTTTTCATAAGGAATATGTATAAAAATTTCCATGACCGCGGAGAAAACAAAGCATACCGCGCTTACATAAAGTATAGTCATTATTCCGAACGAACCGAACAAAACGCCCCCGATGACCGGTCCTAGCAGTCCCGCGAGAGTACCAACCATGTTTATGACCGCATTGCCCTGCATAAGCATATTCCGCTCCGTGATAAGCGGAATACTTGCGTTGACCGCCGGTTGGTACAGACCCGATATTCCGTATAAGATCATGAGTACGGTTATCATCAGCGGCACAAGCGAGACCCTTCCCAGCGCAAAGCTGAAGCCCATAATTAACGCCGCCGTAAAAAAATCCAGCGCCACCATTATATTCCTCTTGTTTCTGCGGTCAGCTATCACTCCTCCGAAAAGCGAGAAAATAACCATCGGAATAAACGAACACGCCGTAACAACGCCAAAAAGCGACGAGGAGTCCGTTTCCCTGAGCAGATAAAGCGGCAGCGCGAACCGCAGTATAGCGTTGCCGAAAAGAGAAATTATCTGTCCTGCCACCACCATTGTAAAATCGCGCCTGAAAAGCTTATTCATACTTGACCCTCCGTTTTATAAATGTCTTTTTCAGTACAAATCTAAGGAATGTTTTTTTCAAATACCAGCCGTCGGTATGTATACACTTAATCAGCGGCATCCTGCGTTGAAAAAAGAAGTTAAAGAAGCAAAGAAAATCAGAAAAAGCGATATAATCATACTGTACTTTTAGAAAATTTTATGAATTCATATGGCAATCCCATATCTTCAGAATATTTACGAATTTCTAGCTTTTCGTCATCACTCATTTCATCATAGAAAGGGCGATCCGATACTTTCCAGTATGTTTTTACTTCGTCTATTTTCAATACATCGCCCCAAGGTGTAGTATAGGATTCCCCAACTTTATATTTTCCGACTTCTTTATATACTCTCGTTGTATAACAATACCCTAGTCTATCTAAATAATTTTGAATCGACTCATGTTCATGTTCAGGGAATGATATTTTTTTAAACATACAACAAACCTCCTAATAATGTAAAATACAAATTACTAATTATCTTTTAAAAAAATACTGCACATCCATTCATTAAATTTATCAGGTTCTTCAAATTGCGGATAATGTGCTGAATTCTCAAACATAACTATTTCGTGTATCGCTTCTCCAGCTAAACTGTTTAAGTAATTTTCTGCCGCTTTGGGAGATGTCATGCCGTCATATTTCCCCATAACAAAATAAACAGGGATGTCCAGTGTGTCTACGATCTCAGTAATGGGATTATTTAACGCTTCCGTTATCAATGCGTCTTGATATTTAATTGACGCAGTATAAAGTCGAATAGCGTCTGTCAGATTATACTCTGTGCCAAAGAAAAATCCCATCCAATAGTCGGCATTATCGTTTATTTGCCTTGCTGCAAAACCATATTTACGCACATAATTTCTTGGAGTGATCTCTTCACCATGTGAAATGGAATCGGTTAACGCACGCAGTTTTACCGCATCATCCTTGTTTCCTGCGTTTTCAGCCGCTTCTATGCATAATTCCAACCCATCCAACTCACTTTCGATTGTATCAGACATCTGACCTATTCCGATATATGCAAGGTACATTTCAGGATGCTGTGAAGCAGCCATTGTAGCAATATATGTACCATAAGAATGACCGATCAAGACCAGCTTTTCTTTATACAAATATGCGGATATATACTGTGTAAGTGTAATCAAATCATTCACATGAGTAGAGGCAGTTACATCAGAATATTTTTTCCCGAATTCATATGATTTTCCGCAGCCGCGCTGATCGTAATGAACGACTGTAAAATTCTCCTCAAGAGTCCTTTGATATTTTCTCGCATAGGGTATCTCGGAACAGCACGGACCGCCATGGACAAAGATAACAACCGGATTGTCTTTGCTGTTTCCGCGAATCATAATTTCAATATCTGCTCCGTTAATTTCTACCTTTCGTAATTCACTGATACTGTTATCGCCCTTTATTTTGGGGGTCCATGTGGGAGCAAATAATTCAATAATGAGAAAAGAAATGAACATAATGATGATAATCTTTATCCATTTTATGGTTTTCTTTTTCATCAGCTCTCCCCCTTAACCGGATTATGATATTATATCATACAAAGATTTCCCTCTACACTGACTCAATCTGTTCTATGAGCCGTTCAAAGCGTTCCTGCGCCCGTCTGCCCCGTTTCCCGCCGCGCTGAAAAGTTTCCCTCAATAAATCAAAAAACTCTTGACAACACTCTCCCTGCCGAGGCTTCATATCTTCGTTAATTTAGCGAAGGACGCGAACATCTTTTTAACGCCCGCTGTGTCAAATTCAACCGTGACCTCGTAATCACGCCCTCCTGTCTTTATATCGCGCACAGTTCCCTCGCCGAACTTCATATGCTTTACGCGGTCGCCCTCACCGTAGCCCGGTCCTCCTGCCTCTGCCGCAAGCTCTTTTTTGTCAAAAATGCCCGACAAAGCGGCTTCCTTCTGGAACGACTTAAAAGCGATCTGTCCCGGTTTTCTGGGCGGAAGGCTGAAATAATCGTCTTTTCTGAGCGCCCTTCCCGAACCTGACTGAACGGAGGACGCTATATACTCCTTCGGTATCTCGTCGGTAAAACGCGACGCCCTGTTCATCTGCGTCTCGCCCCGTATCATCCGCATTCTCGCAGCGCTGAG
>CAJTON010000011.1:50330-59978 GCA_910577605.1 uncultured Butyrivibrio sp. | reverse complement strand
TCTCCTTCGCCCTTGTAATTCCCACATAGCAAAGCCTTCTCTCTTCCTCAAGATCGGATATATCTCCCGACGACAGAGACATATAGCTCGGAAAAAGCCCGTCCTCCATTCCCGCCATGTACACGACTGGAAATTCAAGCCCCTTCGCGCTGTGCAGCGTCATAAGCGATACGGTATTATTGTTTTCGTCGAGACTGTCAATATCCGCCACAAGCGCGACCTCCTCAAGGAATCCTGAAAGCGCAGGCTCGTCAACGCTCTGCTCATAAGAAACTGCTTTGGAAATAAGCTCGTCTATATTCTGTCTGCGCTCCTCCACAACCTCGGGCGAATCGTTGTCCTCAAGATAGTCAATATATCCTGTCCGTTCAATGACCTCAACGATAAGCTCCTTTACCGAGCTCTCTCCCGTCTTCGCGCGCAACCCTTCAATAAGCTCTACAAACGGAGCCGCCTTCGCCGCCGCCTTCCCGATCGACGGAATCTCCTTTGCCGCCTTTAACGCCTCATAAAAGCTTATTTCGCGGTCATAGGCGTAACCCTGTATCCTGTCCATGGACGTGGTTCCGATACCTCTTTTGGGAACGTTCAGTATCCTGCGCACCGAAAGATCGTCTCCCGCGTTGTCAACGGTTTTAAGATACGCCAGAATATCCTTTATTTCCTTGCGCGCATAGAAATTAATTCCGCCGTATATCCTGTACGGAATGTTGTACTGAAGAAATCTTTCCTCAAGCGCGCGCGACTGTGCGTTGGTCCTGTACAGGACTGCGCAGTCATTGTAGCCGAAGCCCTCGGATATCCTTTCGTTTATATCCGCCGCGATGCCCTCCGCCTCCTGATATCCGTTTTCATAAATATTAAAAAAAATCTTGCTGCCGCCGACAGCGGCGGTCCATAAACTTTTATCCTTACGACCGGTATTGTTGCGGATAACGGAGTTTGCGGCGTCAAGAATATTTTGAGTCGAACGGTAATTCTGCTCAAGCTTTATGACCGACACGTCCTTAAAATACTGCTCAAAATTCAGGATATTCATTATATTGGCTCCCCTGAATTTGTATATGGACTGGTCGTCGTCGCCAACTACGCAGAGGTTGCCCGATTTGCGGGCAAGAAGATAGATAAGCCTAAACTGCGCCGTATTGGTGTCCTGATATTCGTCAACCATTATATATTTAAAACGCTCCTGATAATAGTCAAGGACTTCGCTGTCTTTTTCAAAAAGCTCCACAGTCAGGTTGATTATATCGTCAAAATCGACGGCGTTGTTTTTCTTTAACTGCTCCTGATATTCGCGGTAGACCTCGGCCACGCGCATTTTATTGTAATTGCCCGACGCGCTCTGATAGAGATCGTCCGGCTTAAGCAGCTCGTCCTTCGCCGCCGAGATCTGAGAAAGCAGAGCCTTCTCCTTATAAATCTTGGTGTCGACCTCAAGACGCTTGCACACGTCCTTCATAACTGACTTCTGGTCGTCCGTATCATATATGGAAAAATTATTGCCGTATCCGAGCCGGTCTATGTATCTTCTGAGTATCCTCACGCAAGCCGAATGAAAGGTCATTATCCACGCGGCGTCAGCCCCGTATCCGACCAGACTGTCAACGCGTTCCCGCATTTCCTTCGCTGCCTTGTTCGTAAAGGTTATTGCCAGAATATTATATGAATTAATGCCGCAGTCGTCTATCAGGTGCGCTATCCTGTGCGTGATAACGCTTGTTTTGCCGCTCCCCGCACCCGCAAGTATCAGCACCGGACCCTCCGTCGTAAAAACCGCCTTCCTCTGAGGCTCATTTAGCCTGTCGTAAATACTCATAAACTTCCTCCGGGTAGCTGAAATTAGCGATGCAGAAATCCGTTATGGTTATTCCGTCCTTGAACATCTGCATATCAAGGTCCTCCTTCACTCCCTTTGCTATCTGCGCAGCGTTCTGCTGAAGATCAAAAATATCTCCTTCTGTCTGCCCTATATGCTTCATAAGCGGCTGTCCGAGCGCTGAAATGACCCTGTCCCTTATATCTTCAATCGTATAAATATCCTTTACGCCGGCAAATTTGTCGATCATAGCCACATAGTCGGTCACCTTGCAGTTAAAGGTTCCGTAAGCGCGGATAGCAAGCCCCGCCGGAAAATCCTTTGAGGGAATCATAACGGGGCTTTTTGTCCCCCATTTTACAGTAAGTTCCCTTGTGTTTACAAAAAGCACCTCCGCGCGCATCTCGCTTTTAAAGCCGAACTTGAACCCTTTAAGGCTCGAAAGGAACGGGATTATCTGCGATTCTATATCGTAGCGCCCCTCGTCCTCAAAAATGCCCTCTATCCTGCCGTCGCACATAAATATAGCGTCCTGTCCCGGTCTGATTATAAGCGTGCTGCCCTTTTTTATCTGATTGTTATTCCATTTCCAGAAAATAACGTCGTCCCTGTTTTCCTCCCACTCAACCACATTTGACATCTGTCTGCCGAAAAATCCCATTTTCCTTCCTGCCGTAAATTTCCTGTGTTTGTGCCGCCAACCGTCGATCTCATATTTTAAATGTCAAAAAGGGTGTCCTGCGGACACCCTCCAGACAAGTCATATTACATACCCATTTTTGCTTTGATAGCGGCAAGCTCGTCGTCCACCTCAGGAGCCGACACCTTGTATTTTTCCTCAAGGTCCTCGACCGTCGATTCAAGTCCCGAAGAATTAAGCTCCGCCATCGCGTTAGCCTCGTCGAGCATCCTGTCCGCCTTAGCCTCCATTTTGCTGAAAGCCGAAAGGTTCTCCTGCGCTCCCGTCATATTCGCGCCGATCTTGTTCACCGTCTGCTGCGCCTTGGCAACCTTCATTTTAGCCTTTATCGTATCGCGTCTCGCGCTAAGCTCGTTTATGTCGTTCACAAGCTTATCATGCATCTGTCTCATCTTGCTCGCATTATCCGCCGCAAGAGTGTATGTCTGCTGTAAAGCCTGCTGCTTCGTCACAAGCGTCTGCTTCTTGGAAAGGAACTGTCTTGCGTCGTCATCGTTTCCAGCAACGACAGCCTTCTCGGCATATGCCTGTAATTTGTTTATCTCAGCCGTACACTCGTCAAGCTCTCTCTTTGCCCTTGCCTCGTCGGCCATAACCGAAGCTGTCTCAGCCTTGACCTTGCCGAGATCGCTCTCAAGATTTCTCATGTACTGGTCTATCATCTTCTCAGGATCTTCCCACTTATCCATAAGAGCGTTGATATTTGCCGACATAATATCCTTGAACCTTGAAATAATACCCATTTGACCTACCTCCAAATTTAAAATTGTAACCCTCACATTGAATTATCAGGTTTTCACAGAAATATTATAACTTATAATTACAAAAATGTCACTAATATTTTATTTTTCTTGTCATAGAGTTTATAATACTATATAATAGAGTTTGTCGGTATACATCACGCGACAGAAACGGAGGACATTATTATGTCTGCTTCTCAAATCGAGCTTATTGAGCAGCTTCTCAAAAAACTTGCTACGATCGACTATATCAGACCGGGAGAATTTCCTAATATAGATTTATATATGGATCAGGTAACTACCTTTATGAATGCTCACCTCTCGGATTTTAAGCTTAATTCCGACGAAAAAACTCTGACCAAGACGATGATAAACAACTATGCCAAGAACAATCTTCTTCCCCCTCCGGTGAAAAAGAAATATTCAAAAGACCATATGATCGTCCTGACCTTTATATATTATTTCAAAAATATTCTGTCAATAAGCGAGATTCAGGACATGCTTACCCCTCTCACCGACAGATTTTTCAGTATTGAGGACAACTCCGGCAAGCTGACCATGGAATATGTATATAACGAAGTCTACGCCACAATAAAGTCTCAGCTGGGCACGATAAGTCAGGATACCTCAACCAAAATAAAGGCCTATTCAACGCATTTTGAAAAGGTAAAGGACGAAGGCGACCGCGAATTTCTTCAGACCTTTTCCATGATATGTATGTTAGGCTTTGATGTTTTCCTGAAAAAACAAATCATCCAAAGCCTTATCGCCTCCATAGCTCCAGAAGAGCCGGAAGCCAAAAAAGAACCTCCTAAGAAGGATGGAAAAAAGGAAACCAAATCCGAAAAAAACGAATAGACGGCAAATTAAAAAAATAAACCGGAGCTGCAGGGGAAATGAAACTGTATGAAGTTACAGACGCAATAAAAATGTGGATCAGAACCGTTCAGGAAATGTACCGCAGCGAAATAAACGTAGAATTTCTCACGGAACATAAAGGCTATCTGCGATATATCATTGAAAGCGCAAATTATCTTGCTGAATTAGTTGTTGAACCGGAAGGATTTCATCCGCACCGTTTTGTATGGTTTGAGGCTTTAGATAAAAGAAAAGACTCACTGCAAAAACCATACTTTTATTTTGATGAAAAAAACAGTTCAATAGAAAATATTATTGAAAATCTCAGCAAAGGAATATCATACATGATTGAAGAGATCTGTTAATATTTCACCTTGCCGTCATACGCGTTGTTTTCTGCAAAAGTCTACGCAACGCTTTTCTCAGCGGCTTGTTTATATTCTTCTTCCATAAGTCTTTTACCGCTTAGTATTTCATTTAAAGTAACTTTTCTCCTAGCAGTTCCTGCGTAAGCCAATGCTCTTTTTTGAGCTCCGCTATGAATGGATCCTTATTAGATCCATCTCCGTCACCTTCGAGAAAAGCATAGCAAATCTCTTTGTTTCTGTCTTTACCATATATGGCGAATCGCTGGACAAATGTTACTTGCCGCCTTTTTTCAGAGTCAAATACGCCAAGTTTTTATTTATTCTCCCCGATATATTTGTCTGTAACCTTCCTCTCCTCATCGGTTAAGTCCATTTCTTTTATAGCCACGAGCCAAGGATCATTCTGCCGTTCAATTTCACCTTTAATATCGGGAACATACGCCATTTCTCCGGATAAGTAAAGTTCTCCCGTGATGCAGGCAAAAAAGAACGACCTGTAACCGTATCCGCCATCGCTGTAAAACAATTTTCCCTGCTCTCCCAGTCTTTCCTTTTCTATCACACGCTTTACAAGCATAAGACGCTGCCCGTCTGTAAGCTGTTCGCACGCCTCGGGCTGCGCAAGCAAGACCTCAAGCATATTAAGCGTGCACGTTTTATTTGCTCCCGATGAATATAGACCAAAATTTTCCTCTTCCATACCCTCATAATACTCGGGAAAGCTCTCTGCCATATATATTTTTAGATACTCCGCGGCAAAATCATTTCTCCTCAACGATTCCTCCAGAGCATTGCAGTGAGACAGATCATATTCAAATTCCCGCTCAAAATCTGCCGGCTCCGGACGCGGCGCAATCGCCAATATTATGCCGGAATTATATCCATATGACATAAACACGTCCGCAAGTTCCGCGGTTGAGACTTCTGCCACCAATTCGTCAGGAACGTAAAAGCACTCCAGTCCCGACAATTCATCAAGGGCTTTATATTCGCCGAATGTTGCCGACGTAACGGTTTGCTTAATATCATCGGGCACAAACGGAAGCCTCAACCCTCCGTCTGAATCGATCCATTCTTCGGCAGAATATCTGCTTGACGCCGATTTTTTCAGCATATAAGTATGCGCTTTATACTCAGTTCCGGCTTTCCCGACATACTTTTCAATAAGGCTTTTATGGTTCACCTTCTCCTGCGTGCCGTTTTCCTGAGTTTCATCACATTCTGAACCGGACTGTGAAACTGTTTCGCTTCCGCCCTCAGAATTAGAGGATTTTTTCACCGTACAGCCAAATATTGAAAAGAACGATGCAAGCGCAATAACGATGCACACAAACAGAAGTCTTTTTTTCATAGTTAATTCCCTCCACAATTATTTTGGAAATGTACCGTAATAGTAGTAGCCATAAACCTCCCCAAGCTCCATTCCCATTGGTCCAACACTCATTGGAGCCTTAACAACCGGTCCATTCCCCCATTTTGCTTTCACAATTGGATCCAAAATAGGTTTATCGTGTTCAATCCTTTTATTTGTTTCATCAACTATAACAGCAGAATGCTGAGCTTTATATGCTATACTTTGTTTATGTGGTTCATTAAATTTTTTACATTTGTCCATAAAAATATTAGGTACAATATTCAAGCA
Organism: uncultured Butyrivibrio sp.; assembly: GCA_910577605.1. Taxonomy (GTDB): domain Bacteria; phylum Bacillota; class Clostridia; order Lachnospirales; family Lachnospiraceae; genus Eshraghiella. The sequence continues at coordinate 53,851 of CAJTON010000011.1, read as the reverse complement.
ATAGTCATCATATGTATTTGGAAATGCAAGTCTAAGCCACGCATATGAATGACAATTATATTTATTTGAGCCAAGACTAACCAATTTTGCTCCCTGTGATACATACTCTTTGAGAATTTGTTCCACTTCTCCCGGTGTATTTTCCCTAGGATTATTCATAACCACTACATCTATTGCCTTTCCCTTCCAATATAATTTCGCTGGGGTATCCACATAGTTCTCCATAACAACATATGCAGAAACTTGCGATAACATATTTTCTTCAAGCTCTGAAATATATAAACTTTTATTCTCGAATCCAAAACATTCAGCTTTTTCCTTTTCCGACGCTTTGTCTACCACATTTTCCAGCAATATCCCTACATTATCATCTGTAGTTTTATTCAACATTATCATCTCAAGTAAGTCACACACAATAATAGGTTCGGAATCTTGAAGTGCAATTTTCAGCATATAATCGTCCTCTAATATTTCATTGATATATGCTACTAGGTCTTCTTCTGTTTGATAACCGCTATAATCTATTACTTGTTTCTCTGGAATAATAAGATTATCATACTCTTCACATACTACTTTCAGACAGTCTTCTCTCTTCAAAAGTTCCTGAAGTCCATTAAAAGAATCTATAACATATTGAAAACCTTCTTCTATGGTATTGCCCGTATATATATTCCCTAACAGTGGATAAGCTTCCGTAAGCTTAAGAAGGTCATGTGTAGTAAGCTTCCTTAATAACTTGTCCGGAATCTGACATGCTGCTATCATTTCTTCCTGCGTATGCAAATCTTTCCATTCATCGTCAAATATATTAATTGCAAATTCTACTTTCCCACTTGAATACCAATCTGCTTCATCATTATATATAATATCTGGCATTGAAAGTTCTTGTAAATCCGCATCACCTACGATGTATGATTTAACACTTCTGCCTAAAATCCATGATAAAATAATAGTAAAACCTAATATCTTTCTTTTCATGATTTATCCCCCTATTCCAAGGTTAAAATTCAGTTATCACAAATTATATTTTTATAATCATCCACATGCATCATTTATGTATTTTATATTGAAACCTCTCGTTAATCTAAATCAGAATATGCTTTGTGAGATATTATCAGCTTTTTAAAATACAGTCAAATGTGTCAATTGATGGCATTATTCGCTTATACCGTATAATGCTAAGTTTAATAATTTCTTTTTATCATAATTATAATCCTCCGTCAATACAGCCTGAGTCCGCCCCTCACCGGCTCGCTCGTCACATCGGTTCCAAGCCGCTTAAAGGTATTCTTGTCTATCTCCGAAAGCATCACGGAGGTGTGGACTTGACAGCCGTAAAGCTTTGGTATCTGCTCCATCGCGAGCTTTGCTTTCCCGTCGGAAACCGACGCGAGCGCAAGCGCGATAAGAACCTCGTCCGTGTGCAGTCTTGGGTTCTTTCCGCCTAAGAAACGCACCTTCAAGTCCTGAATCGGTTCGATCGCCTCAGGCTTTATAAGCTTTACCTCCTGCTCTATTCCGGCTAAATACTTCAGCGCGTTCAGAAGCAGCGCCGCCGACGCTCCGAGAAAGCTTGAGGTCTTGGAGGTAATTATCGTTCCGTCCGCAAGCTCTATAGCCGCGCAGGGAACGCCCTGTTCCTCGGCGCGCTGCTTTACCGCAACCGTCACTCTCCTGTCGTCCGTCGTTATTTTCGCCTGCTTCATAAGAAGCTCGATCTTATATACCTCGCTGTCCGATATTTCCTCTTTGGCTGCCTTGACAAGTGCAGTATAATATCTGCGTATTATTTCCATATCGGACGCCTCACAGCATACAGCGTCGTCGATAATGCAGTTTCCCGCCATATTCACGCCCATGTCGGTCGGAGACTTATAGTAATTATTCTCTCCGTATATTGCCTCAAAAATAGCGTTCAAAACCGGATATATCTCAATATCACGGTTATAATTGACCGTCGTTTCGCCGTATGCCTCCAGATGAAACGGATCTATCATGTTGACATCGTTCAAATCGGCTGTCGCCGCCTCATAAGCAAGATTAACCGGATGCTTTAACGGAATATTCCATATGGGGAAGGTTTCGTACTTGGCGTAGCCCGCCTTGACCCCGCGGATATTCTCGTGGTAAAGCTGCGAAAGGCAGGTAGCCATCTTGCCGCTGCCCGGTCCCGGAGCCGTCACCACCACAAGCGGTCTTGTTGTTTCTATATATTCGTTTTTGCCGAATCCGTTCTCACTTATTATCAGAGGAATGTTAGAGGGATAGCCCTCAATTGTATAGTGCCTATATACGCGGATGTTCTTTTTTTCAAGCCTTTCCTTAAACTGCAGCGCCGCTCCCTGCCCGGCAAAATGCGTGATAACGACACTTGAAACGTAAAGACCTTTCTTTTCAAATTCATATATAAGCCGCAGCACGTCTATGTCGTAGGTAATGCCAAGATCGCCGCGCACCTTGTTCTTGACTATGTCCTCGGCATTTATCACTATGACTATCTCAGCCATATCCGCAAGCTGCATAAGCATCTGCAATTTGCTGTCAGGCTCAAAGCCCGGCAGGACTCGCGAAGCGTGGTAATCGTCAAAAAGTTTTCCTCCGAATTCGAGATAGAGCTTATCTCCGAACTGCTCTATCCTCTCCTTTATATGTCCCGATTGAATTCTGAGATATTTGTCGTTATCAAATCCTGTTTTCATATGTGCGTCCTTTTCCTATTTACTGCATTCCTTATCCGTTATGTAAAACCCGTCTTTTCCCCTGTTCTTAACCTCATAAAGCGCGTTGTCCGCGCTGCGGTATAGATCCTCGTAAGTACATTCCTCCGACGCGAATACGCCTCCTATGCTTACGGAAAGCTGCTGTTTTCGATAGCCCTCGTCAAACACGCTGTGAAAAAGAACAAGAAATTTTCTCAGCATCTCCTCCGCCTCCGAACCATTTACGCCCCTGCCGACAAACACCGCGAACTCGTCGCCGCCGATCCTGGCGACAATATCCTTGCTTCTGTTGAAATAATCCTCGAGAATACCTGCAAAACCGCTCAGCACCTTATCCCCTACCGGATGTCCGAGCTGGTCGTTCACCAGTTTGAAATTATCAATATCCATAAACAAAAGAATCCCGCAGTCCGGACCGTTCTTCAGCGAAGCGGACATTCCCTCCCTGAATCCGTCCCTATTCAGAAGACCCGTCAGGGAATCTGTCTTTGCCCTGATTCGGTTCCTGCCCATTTCTTTCGCGAACTTGATAGTCAGAAAGACAAGAAGAGCTACGGAGGCGGCCGCGACGATAAGCATTACAGCCTCTATACGGCGCAGATCCCTTAAAACCTCCTTTTTACTCATCCATGTAACAAAATACCAGTCAGTGCCTCCAACCTTGTTTACATCAACATAATATAAGCCCTTCTCTCCCTTTAACAGGCTTTGTCCTGTTTTGCCCTCGTCAAGCAGTCCGTTTATATTACGGTATAAAAGGGAATTGTCCTCATCACGTACGGAAATTCCGATCTTAGACTC
>CAJTON010000011.1:23979-50293 GCA_910577605.1 uncultured Butyrivibrio sp. | reverse complement strand
AAAAAATGCATTCTCGGTGTTTCCGTCGGTTATTTCCTCTACAAGCCTCTGCGCATAATCAAAATAAACGTCCGCCGACAGCACTCCGACAGCGGTAGAGGCGTCGGCCCTAGCAGTGACGCTTATGCACGCTGTGCCGGTCATTGCGTCCACATATGGCTCGCCGAAAACAAATTCTTCATGCTGCCTGCCCTCCTTGTACCAGTTGCGCTCGGTTACTATATAATCATCCTCCGGTTCCCATCCGGACGAATCAAAATAATTTCCGTTCTCATCTCCCCAGTACAGACCGTATGGGTACGATTCATGCGCTCCGCAGCTGGTTTTAAGCATTTCAAAAGTTCTGCCGTCTTCCATTCCCATCTCGTCGACAAGACTTTTGTATATTTCAAGCTCATTCAATATGCGGTCCGCCCACCTGTCTATATCATCCGCGTAGTTTTTGGATTCCAGCGCGAGCTTATCCTTGGATAAGGATATTATCTCATTTCTTGTCAGCGAAAAAAATATGACTATCATTAACAAAACTATCGGCACGATCGCGCCGACAATTTTGATATTTGTACCGATATATATGTTCTTCCTGTCCTGCTTCAAAACATGTCCTCTTTCCGAATCCTCATCTTTTAGCCTATATAAAAATTATATAATACGGCGCATGAAAGTTCAAGAAAAAGATATTCCGCAGTCTGACACAAAACAAGACATCTGAACAAATTCAATATTCACAAGAAATAAAAATCATGTTATAATAATCGCCTAATTATTACAATTAAGGAGAAAACGCATTATGAGAAGATCCAAACTATCATTGGCAGTATGTTTATGTACGGTCGCAACTCTGATTTTTGTCAGCTGTGCAAAATCCCCTTCTTCTTCGTCTGCAAACGGCACTGTAACCGACTCTGTTTCGGAACAGATTTCAGATCCGGGGCAGACTTCTGCTTCGGAACAGACTTCCTCGTCAGAACAGGTATCCTCCGAGCAGATAGAAACAAAACAGCCCTCCACCTCAGATCAAAATCAGTCTAAACCGTCAACAGACGAAACGCCATATCCCACGCAGCCGGAAACGTCTTATTCGGAAACAAAGCCGACGCAGGCTCAGACCTCCGCTTCGGAAACCAAGCCCTCTAAGCCGCAGCAGACTGTTCCGGCTCCCGAAACCCCGTCTGCAAACAAGCTTTCCAATCCCAACGCCGACGCTGTAACGGCAAAAGTATATAACTACATATGCGATAATTTCGGCAAACAGATAATGACCTGTCAGCAGGAATCCACATGGATGGGCAGCCCGGAATATGAAATGGATTATATTCTCCAGACTACCGGCAAGCTTCCCGCCATTCGGGGACTTGACTACATGAACAACGATTTCAAAGGCGTAAACGAGCGTGCTATAAGCTGGTGGAAAAAAGGCGGACTTGTCACGATATGCTGGCATACCGGTGTAAACGGCAGCGGCTATCAGGAATCCTTAAACGATAACCCTGATTTTAACAAACTCCTTACAGAGGGCACTCCCGAATACAACGCGATGATGAAAAGCTGGGACGAAGCGGCAACGGCTCTCGCGGAGCTTCGCGACGCAGGCGTGCCGGTGCTTTGGAGACCGTTTCACGAGTTTGACGGAAAATGGTTCTGGTGGGGCAAAGGCGGCTCTGAAAACTTTATAAAGCTCTGGAGACTTATGTACGACAAATTCACCAACGAATACGGGCTTACTAATCTCATATGGGTACTGGGATACGCCGGAGACGTCAGAAGCGGCTGGTATGTCGGCGACGAATACTGCGACATTATCGGTTCCGATACATATGACAACTCCACCAACGCAAAAGCGTGGAAAAGACTTAACTCGCTTAATACAGACAAGCCCATGGCATTTCATGAATGCGGGAACGTTCCCTCCGTTGACAAATTTGTAAACGACGGATGCATATGGTCATGGTTCATGATTTGGCATACCGACCATATAAAGAACAATAACCCGGACAACCTCAAAAAGGTTTACAATGAAAGCATGGTAATAACTCTTGATGAACTTCCCGATTTCCGTTAAGACGAAATAACGGCATTTATACTTGAAACCAAAAACAGCGGGCGCTTAAAAATCATTAAGCGCCCGCTGTTTATTGAATTGACTGAAGCTTATTATCTTCCTCTGTAATTCTCACTGTTGATAAACTTACCGGGATCAACCGCCATAACCTTGACATAACACGTTACCGTCTTACCGTTTACCGTAGCCGTGATAACGCATTCTCCCGGCATTCTTCCCGTAACCACACCGTTCTGCGTTACCGTTGCAATTCTCGGATTGGAGGTTCTCCATGAAACAGCCGCAGGATTTCCGTCAACATACAGGTTGAAGGTATCGTACTGCTCTATTCTTATGTCCGTAAAATGCATCGCAACCGAATGAATTATACACGAATCCTGAACCGTTCCCGCAGAGCTGTACGCTATGACCTCGCAAGTTCCAGCCCCTACCGTAATGATATTTCCTTTATCATCTACCTGCACTATCGAAGTATCTGTAGAAAGCCAGTTTACATGCTCATTTGTGTTCGTCGGATAAAGCCTTGCGGTAAGCCTTCTGGTCTTTCCCTTGAGCATGGTCACTTCCGAAGAGTTAATGGAAACGGACGAGGCTTTGATTATCTCTTTAACTATTACAGTACATCTTGCTACGACCTCGTTGCCGTCGGTTGACTTTGCGTATACTACCGTACGTCCGGGAGCGATACCTACAACGTCTCCGTCAGAATATACCTTTGCGATATTATCGTCGTCGGAATACCACTGAAGCTCTTTTATCGTCGCATTCGCGGGATTAACCGTCGCCTGGATATTAACGGTGTCCCCTACATACATCGTTATCTTTGACTTATCAAGCGTAATCGAGGTGACCGGATTGATAACCTTTATTATTACCGAATCACTTACGCCTCCTCCGTCAGCCGCCGTCGCGGTTATTACCACATTGCCCGGCGTATGTCCGGTGACCTTTCCGTTCTGGTCGACCGTCGCTATATTCGGATTGCTGCTGGTCCAGATAACAGCCTTATTGGAGGCCGTTTCGGTGCCGACAGTAGCGACAAGCGTCACCGACTCCCGGACATTAAGTCTTTCCGGATTGCCCGATATTTCTATTGATTCAACGTATTCTTTTACGCTTATCGTACACGTGGCCTTCAGATTGCTCTCGACCGTCGTTACGATTATTTCACACGTTCCTCCCACAAGCGCGGTCACCACGCCGTTTTCATCCACGGTCGCAACCGCAGGATCACTCGAAACGAAAGTAACGTCCTTGTTCGGCGCGTCAATAGGAAGCACAGTGGGAAGCAATACGAACTTGGTTCCCGCAACCATCTCCTGATAATACGCGTTAAGCTTGAGTCCTGTAACCGGCTCGGTAATCTCTACCACACAGTAGGCAACCGTTCCGTTGTCCTCGCTCACGCATGAGATCGTTACCGTTCCTACCGCAAGCGTCGTTACTTTTCCGTCCGGATCGACCGTCGCAAGAGACGTATCTGAAGACGACCAGGTTACCTTTTTATTATCGGCAGTATCGGGAGTTATCGTAGCGCTCAGCCAGAAAATAGTACCCTTCTTAACGGACATTTCCGTCTGTGAAAGCGTTATCGACGATACGGGCTGAAGTACGGTCACATTTGTCATATCTATATAACCGCCGTCCTCAGTCTGCACGACTATCGTCGCGCTTCCGCTTCCGATCGCTTTAAGCATTCCGTTTTCGTCAACAGTCACGACATTGGGGTTGCTCGAAGACCACTTGACGTTTTTATTAGTGGCATTGGAAGGGCTTATAACGGCGGTCAGCCTGTATTCGTCTCCGACGCTCAGAGTAACCTTGTCAAAGTCCATTTTTATCTGCTCAACCTGCTGAGTAATAAGGAATTTACAGTACGCAACCTTCGTAGTATCGGCATTTGAGGTCGCGCTCACATATGTTTCGCCCGGTCCGACAAAAGTTACAAGTCCGTTCTGATCCACTGTAAGAACGCTGGGATCAAGACTCGCCCATGTAACCGAGGTATCCACGCCTTCCATAGCGGGCAGCACCGTGGCGGTCAGCTGAAATTTCTGAAGCGCCATCTGAGCCGTAACGCTCGTATTGTCAAGTTCTATACTTGTAACGCCCTCCGTAACATAGAAATCCGCCGTCGCTATGTACAATCCGTCCTCTGAAACGACAGTAATAGTCGCGTTGCCTCCGGTCACACCGCTGACAAGACAAAGCTGCTGCTGACCTTCTCCGGTAACCGGCTCCACAGTAAGTATGCTTGGATCGGAAGATATCCAGCTTAATTTGGTATTGTCCGGTACGACAGAATCCCCGAAGTTGAGGAAAGCGGTGATATATATTCCCGTTCCTCTCTGTATGGAAATAGTATCCTTTATTTCATTACCGTTATATAAAAGAGTAAGGCTCTTAACCGGATTGAGCACATATATCTCGCAGGTCGCGGTCTTTACAATACCGTTGATGACCTGAGTAGCTATAAGCGTCGTAGATTCCGTAGCTCCGGTAGCAAGCGCCGTAACCGTAGCGGAAAGTCCGTCCTCGGAAACCGAAAGCTCAACCATCGAGGGGTCCGCCACCTTCCACGAAACCGGTTCGTCCGTGTTTGATACTATCGCCTTTATCGTGTCGCTCGCGCCAATATTAAGAGCGGTGGAAGTGTTTGAAAGGGTAAGTCCGTCAATTACCGTGATAGTAACCGTTTCAACATTGCCGTTCCATGTAACCGTCAGATCGGCGGTTCCGGTAGCGTGAGCAGTAAACATTCCCGTCTTTGAATCGTACGAGATTATATTATTGTTGCTTGAAGAATAATTTACCTCTGAAGGGTTGGCGGTGTTCGGAATAGTAATGCTGTCTCCGACAAGCACTGTAGTCGCGGGAGGAGTTATCTTATAAGGAACGGTAACCGTTACCCTGTCGCCCGCGTTGTTACCCGCGTCTCCTTCTATGCAGCTTGCGTATATCGTGGTCGAGCCTGCGTAAACACCTGTCACCACGCCGTTTACGACCGTAGCCACATTCTCATTGTCCGACCACCAGAACACGTCGGCAACAGAATTGCTGTTAGTGGTAAGGACCTTCGTAGCTCCCTGCTCCACCTCTATTGAATCCTCATCCACGGTAACGCCCACGGTGACGTTAAAAGAAAACGAAAGCCCGTCCTCCGGAATACTTGCCGTTATCTGCGTTGTTCCGCCGCTTATCGCCTTAACGGAAGCATCCTTATTGCCGGTAGGGGTAACCGTCGCTATATTGCTGTTCGCCGAGCTCCACACGACATTCCTTGTTGAAGCCGCGTTACAGCTGACTGCCCCCTCGTTTCCGGGCTGCATTATCATAGAAACCGCGTCGTGATATACGACAAGCGGTACCGTAACAGGTATTGTCTTTGTCTCGTGAACGTCGTCCAGAAGATACCCGACCGTAAGGTTGGTCTTTCCCGCCGCCCTCGCGGTAACCGTTCCGACTCCCTCGTTATTGCTGACCACCGCAATATTGGGGTCCGCCATAGCCCATGTGAAGGCTCCCGTCGTAGTCGTCGCGTTTATTATGCTCACGGTTGCGTTGACCGTGACGACCTCCGAATCGGAATTGAAATTAATAACCGGTCTGTCGACGGAAAGCGTTACCGTCGCCGCCCTTACCACCACGACTCCAACGGTCGTAGCTATCGCTATCGCGAATATCGCGGCAGCCGCCTTCCAGTGTTTTTTTATAAATTTAGCGAATTTCATAAATGGCCTCCACCTAAAATAGACATACTTACAGTTATACCTGTTTTATCGGAAAAAAGCACAGATAAATTAACGGCTTTTTCCAAATTTTTTATTTTTTTTACAAAAAATCCGTTACCGCGTCCTGAGTCTCTTCAAAACTTTATTGAAAACATTTACTATACCCGGATCGTAAAACGTCCCGCTCGCACCGTTTATTGCCTTTACGCTCTCTTCTACGGGATCTTCACCGTCGGAATATTTTCTGCCGAGGAGCAGGTCAAAATCATTTGCTATCGCCGTTATCCTGGCAGCAAGAGGTATACGGTTTCCTCCGATATTTTCGGGATATCCTGTGCCGTCCCATTTCGCGTGATGATACTCGGCTATCACGATCGCCATGTCAAGGAAATGGCTGTCTATCCCGCCCGAACTTATCTCCCTGAGTATCTGCGCGCCCTCCGTGGTATGCTTCATATGAAATTCCTTCGCGCTTTCCTCGGAAAGATTTTCCTTCGCTATAAGTTCGTCGGGAATAACTATCCTTCCGATGTCGTGGAGTCTTGCTGCGATGCCTATCGTTTCCACGAATTCATCGGTGATATTCGACTCATACTCCGGAACAAGCTGCAGACTCTGAGCAAGAATATGGCAGTTGATTCCTATCCTCTCCATATCCCGTACGCCATGCACGTTTCTTTTCTCTATAACTCCCGCCAACGCAAGCAGAATATTCTGACGCTCCTTATCCATATGCTTCTTCTGCTCGGAAACCATTTTATGCATCATGCGGTTGTAGTCTTCCATTTCCTGCCTGATGCGGAAACTGTTAAGCTGGTTGTTCACCCTCATTATTACCTCGACAGGCTCAAAGGGCTTGGGAATAAAATCCACCGCCCCCGCCATGAACGCCGCTTTTTTATCCTCCCTTGAATCAGCGACCGTTATAAAAATAAACGGTATCTTCCTTGTCCTCGGATTGCTCTTCAAAAGCCTGCAAAATTCAAGTCCGTTCATTCCCGGCATCGAATAATCCGAAAGAATAAGGTCCGGCATGGTTTCGTCCATTATGCCGAGAGCCTCCTGCACGCTCAGAGCGCAAAGCGGCTCGTACCCCTCCGTCTGTATGATATTTTCAAGAATCCCCACGTTTATACTGATGTCGTCAACTATCAGTATCTTGGGAGGATTTTTTCTTTTCGCTTCATTTTCCATGCTGTGCTGCCCCTTTCCTTCGTGTCTGCGGCGCATATCCCGTCAGTCTCCGAGTTTCTCCTTCAATATATCCTTAAGCTGCTCGTAAGCCGCCATGCTCTTTTCGTAATTTTCTTTTCTTATTCCCATCTCAAGACGGAGTATCGGTCTCTTCATTTCCTCTCCCGCGCCCTGCGTCAGCGCCTTTATGGTCTCCGCAAGAAGCTCCGCCTTTTCCCACGAACCAAGTTCAAGCGAAAGCACAAGCTTCTCCATACGCTTCGCAAGCTCGACCCTGTTGTTCTCCGAGCCGAACTCCATAAAGCTCTCCTGAGATTCCTTCTCCGCTTCGCCTGTGATGCTGCTCCATTTGCTGTACGCGCTGCCAAGTTCGCTGCTCTCGTACTCGTTCTGACTTGTGTGCAGCTTTATGCTGAAAGAAAAGCAGCTGCCCTTGCCCTTCTCGCTGTCAACATGAATTGTTCCGTTCATCATTTCCACAAGCTGTTTTGTTATCGACAGTCCAAGCCCAGTTCCGCCGAAGCGCCTTGTGATAGAAGCGTCCGCCTGCTTAAAGCTCTGGAAAAGCTTATCCTGCTCTTCTTTGGAAATACCGATGCCGCTGTCCTTCACCATAAAGAAAAGCTCGACAGAATCGTTAAGCTGCATCGTTTTGCTGACGTCAACGCTTATCTGCCCCACAAGCGTGAATTTAATGGCGTTTGAGAGAAGATTGTTAAGTATCTGGTTGATACGCAGCGCGTCCCCTATCAGAAACTGAGGAATGCTCCGGTCTATGTATACGCTTATTCCAAGCTCTTTTCTGTTTATCTCAGCCATATGCGTGGCAATAACCTGATCCATCATCTTATAAAAGTCAAATTCCGCCTTCTCAAGCGTGAACTTCCCCGCCTCAAGCTTTGAAAAATCAAGGATATTATTGATTATAGCGGACATATTGTCACAGCAGAAAAGAATCACGTCAAGAATCTTCCTGTGCTCCTTATCCTCAATATGCTCAAGCAGATTATTCACATGCCCCTTGATGCCGTTTACCGGAGTACGCAGCTCATGCGTAACGTTTGCGGTAAATTCATTGCGCACCCTGCTGTTTTCCTCCTCCTCCTCTTTAAGCTGCCTTATCCTGATGTCCATGTCGTTACGCCAGCTTATATCCTCGGCAAGCAGACACTCGGCGCCGTCCTCCGTGTCAAAAAAACGGACCTGCACCGGAAAGCACGAGCTGTTTTTGCGGTACATGGCGGTCTCGCTCTTGTCCTCGATCCTGCCCTTGTCAAAAGGCGCGTAATCCCCGTTTTCGTCCTGAAATTCCTGACGGAAAACCCTGCCAAGAGAAATACCGATAAGCTCTTCTTCTTTATATCCCAGCTTTTCCGTAGCGGAACGGTTCACTGCTGTGATCTCGCCGTTTACGTCGTAAACGATCACTATCTCTTTCGTTTCCTCAAATATTGTGGAATTAATACGGCTGTTCTCCATTCTTGTTCACCTCATCCATTTCCTGAGTACCCCGGCTATCTGCTTTATGTCGATGGGTTTCATAATATGTTCGTTCATTCCGGCGTCCATAGCCGCCCTTACGTCCTCCGCAAAAGCGTTCGCCGTCATAGCTACGATCGGTACGTTCTTCGGATAATCTCCGGGCAGCGCCCTTATAGCTCTCGCAGCCTCATAGCCGTTCATCACGGGCATCTGTATATCAGAGAATATTATATCATAATATCCGGGGGCCACACGTGACATTATGTCAACGGCTTCCTTTCCGTCCTTTGCATAATCGATTTCTATGCCCGCGGCGCCCAGTATCTCTCCCGCTATCTCGGCGTTAAGCTCATTGTCCTCTACAAGCAGGACTCTTCTCCCATTGAAGTTCTCACTTGAAAGCCCTTCGATAGTCGAAGGAGCGTCCTGCTCGGTCGCTTTGCTCCTGACCGCTTCCGAGGACGAGCCTGGGATTTTAAGATAGATCGTGACCGTGACCTTTGTTCCTTTTCCCTGCTCGCTGTCTATATCTATGTTTCCGTCCATCATACGGACGATATTGCGCGTTATCGCCATGCCAAGACCGGTTCCCTGTATCTTCTGCACTCTCGCGTCGTCCGCTCTTGAAAACGGCTCGAAAATACGGCTTTTGAACTCCTCGCTCATTCCTATGCCGTTGTCCTCAAACACGAACTCGTAGCACCCGACCATCGGATTGTTCGTCGGTTTCTCAGCAAAAGAAAACTTTATCCTGCCGCCGTCCGGCGTATACTTGACCGCGTTGCTCATAAGATTGACAAAACACTGCTGTATATGCTGGCTGTCTCCTATCACAAGCTCATGCGTTATGCCGTTATCTGTCACGATAAGTTCATGGCGCTTCTTTGCGATCTGAGGCTTGGTCATTGTGACAAGGTCATCTACCAGCCCGGAAATATTAAACTCCTCCTCGCTGAGATCAAGCTTGCCTGATTCTATTTTGCTCATATCAAGCGCCTGATTTATAAGACCAAGAAGATACTTGCTGGATACCGTTATCTTATCCAGACAGTCGGAAATCCTCTGCGCGTCGTCCATATGCGCCCTTGCGATAGCTGTCATTCCGATAATTCCGTTCATGGGAGTACGGATGTCATGGCTCATTCTGGAAAGGAAATCGGATTTGGCGGCGCTCGCCCTGTTAGCCGCCTCATACGCCTCCTCAAGCGCAAGCTTGGCTTCCAGAAGCTCCTTCTTTTTGCGCTCCTCCTCCATTCTCATCCCGGTTATATCGTTCGCAAAAACAAAACCCAGAATATGCCCGTCCTCAGCTCTTCGCGACATCAGGGTTGTCGCCCTTATGTACTTATTCTTATTGCGGGTATGGTACTCCACCTCCGTCTTGGTGCATCCCTTTTCAAACTGTTCCATCAGCTCCTTGTGCGTAGTGTATTTCAGCATGTCTTCGCTTATAAATTCAAAGTCCCACTCTTTTGCGCAAAGACAGTTGATTTCATCAAATTCCGCCGGAAGCTCCTTATTGAAATATCTCACCGGGTTTACCCCGTCAGAAGTTACGAACTCATGATATATAAGCCCCTCTGTCACGTCAAAGGAATAGAAATACTCACAGTTATTCGTCAGCGCGTTTCTGTACTGACTGCGCTCCTGTCTGAGCGCCTCGTCAAGCAGCGAACGCTCCGTAATATCAAGCATACAGCTCAGCACAAGATTAGTTCCGTCCGCAAGGTGAAGAAGTTTGGTATGCGTCTGAACGATAACTGTTTCCCCATTATCCTTGCGCACCCTGAACGTATAATCCGCGCCGTCTCCGCCATTCTTGATATTGTTTACCGCCCCGTAAACAAGATTACGGTTGTCCGGCATCACAAAATTTTCAACATAGTCCCTGAGCCGGGCGGCAGTGATGTCGCCGCTCAGACCGAATATTCTTTTTGCCTCTTCGTTTACCATAAGAAGATCGTGGCTTGGGAGTTCATAGGCGATAATGCCGTTGCTCAGACTGCTTAACATCTGATGCAGCATCGTATACGTATCATTAAGCTTTATATTCTGCTCTTCAAATTCCGTGACGTCCTGATACAGGCTGTAATTAAATTTCTCACCGTTATCTTTGACGAAACGTTTTCCGTTGTCAACGATCCACCTCGTGCTGCCGTCCTTATGCAGCACCCTGTATTTGCATGAATAGGAATCCCCTTTTTCAAACTGTCTGCGCAGATCCTCAAGCACGCCCTCAAGATCCGGCTTATACACATTGTCAACTGCGTTTCCGTTTGATGCCTCAAGAAATTCCTCGACTGTATAGCCCTGTATCCCCGCCGCCGCTTCGCTCACGAACGTATATGAATACTTCTCGTCGTCGCGGCTTATTTTAAATCCTCCCGATATCCCGTCCAGAATGATCCTCAGACGGCGGTCTACCTCGTCGCGGGCATTCCTGACTTCTTCGCTTGATTTCTTTAGCCTCACATAAAAAACGGTGACGAGCGTACTCAGTACCATACTTACCAAAAAAGCCGCCGCCGAAAAGATAATAAATCTTTTATAAAGCTCCTGCCGCTGCTGCTCCATATCAAATTCCATGCAAAGGACGCCGTACACTCCGGATTTTTCGTCTGAAATCGGAAAATAAGCCGTACATACCGTTCCCCATTCCGTGTCCATGAAATCGTTTGAAACGGCGCTCTCTCCGTTAAGGCTTTTTTCCATATATTCAAATAGTTCTTTTTCGATCGGAGTTCCCGGCTTTGCAAAATCCTTTGCGTCAACGGGCAGACCGTCCACAGCATATACATATGTCCCGTCCGCGGATATGTTCGCCGTGTACAGATAACGTGCCGCCGTCGCCGCGCACACCGTGTCAAGTCTTTCCTGAAGGTCCTTATAGACGGATGATTCCATATCCTTTTCGTCATGGATCTCAGTAAAGCTCTCATAATTTATCTGACTGATCACGCTGTCTCTTATCTGCAGAGAGGTTTTCCTGAACTCATCTATCACCGCGGCCTTGTTCTGTCTGTAATTCAGAATGCCCAGAAACATAAACGACGCAAGCAGAAGTAAAAAAGTTATAGACGCGGTCCTGCCCGCGGCGATCCGCGTCCCTGACATTTTATTACGATTACGCATATATTTTCTTCCTTAACGAAACCCCGGACGCGCAAGATGCCGTAAAGCGTAGAGTTCTTTTGCATCACGGTAAAAAGATTCTGCATGCGGGCGTTATTTATATAAAGTATAGCAAGACGGTCCGTATGTGTCAATCATTACGGCATCGTGCGAAGCGTTTCACAGCCACCGTTTCATCGCGTCGTCAAGCTTGCCAAGATCGAGGGGCTTGGCAATGTGCTCGTTCATTCCGGCGTTCTTCGTCGCAACAACGTCCTCGGCAAAAGCGTTCGCCGTCATTGCGATGATCGGAAGCCTGTTAGTGTATTTCCTTCCGAGAGATCTTATTGCCGAAGCCGCGTCGTAACCGTTCATCACCGGCATCTGTATATCCATGAACACAAGATCGTAGTAGCCGTCGGCGCTGTCAGAAACCATGTCCACTGCTATTTTACCGTTCTCGGCGGTTTCTATCTGTATCCCCGTCATACCAAGTATCTCAACAGCGATCTCCCTGTTTATCTCATTATCCTCCACCAGAAGTATACGTTTGTCAGAATAGTCCGACTGAGCGATGTTTTCAAGCTCGTTTCTGGGAGCCGCGGTCTCCTCACCCGCAAGTCCCTTAAAGAGCGTGGTAAGGCGTGATTTAAACAACGGTTTGCTTATAAACGCGTCAACTCCCGCCGCTCTTGCTTCCATCTCAATATCGGTCCAGTCATACGCCGAGAAAATAATGATCGGCACTTCGTTCCCGACCTTTCTCCTTATTTCTTTAGCGGTCTCAAGGCCGTCCATCCCCGGCATCTTCCAGTCAAGTATGACCGCAAAGAAATCCTCGTCATTATCATGTCTCTGTGAAACGCGCTCCACAGCTATGTGTCCTTTTGTAACCCATTCGCTGTCCATACCGATTTCTTTTAATATCTCTGCCGTGCTCTGACAGCATATTTCATCGTCATCCACGACAAGCACCGGCAATCCCGCCAGTTCCTCTGTTGACACGTCGTCCACGCTCTGAAGTCTTAAAAAGATCGTGACCGTAAACGTGGTGCCCTCTCCCTGAACGCTCTTTACCCTTATGTCGCCGTTCATCATATTCACGATATTCTTTGTGATAGCCATTCCCAATCCGGTTCCCTGTATTTTTGAGGAATACTCGTTCTCCGCCCTCTCAAACGGCGTAAACAGCTTCTTCATAAACTCCCGTGACATACCTATGCCGTTGTCCTCAAAAACAAATTCATAGCATCCGACTTTGGTTTTGTTCGTCGGTCTTTCCGATATTGTGAGATTGATGGTTCCTCCGTCCGGAGTGTATTTTACCGCGTTGCTCATTATATTGACAAAAGCCTGTTGTATTCTCAGGCTGTCGCCGATAACGTCCTCATGCTCTATATCCACGATACGGACATTCATCTGATGGTTTTTCTCCGCCACCTGCGGTTTGACCATAGTCAGAAGATTTTCGATCAGATCGGACAGATTGAATTCCTCCTCGGAAAGCGTAAGCTTTCCGCTCTCTATCCTGCTCATGTCAAGAATTTCATTTATAAGCGACAGAAGATGTTTGCTTGACGCCGTGATTTTTGCAAGGCAGTCCTGCACTCTTTCCTTATCGTCAATATATGCCCCCGCAATCGCCGTCATACCGATAATGGCGTTCATGGGAGTCCTTATGTCATGCGACATATTGGACAAAAAGTCTGTTTTTGCGCTGCTTGCCCTGTCCGCTGCCTCATAAGCATCCTTGAGCGCCGCATTGCTCTCCTTTAAGGCGTCGTTTGCCCTTTGAAGCGAATTCTGGTACTCCTCCCTGTTTTTAATGGTAATCGCGAGAAACGCTCCCAATACCTGAAGCGATTTGGACACAAGCGGCGTTATTTCCTCCGGCGGATTATCCACTCCGAGAAAACCGATAAGATGATTGTCTATCATTATAGGAGCTTCTATAACGCTTGTAATATTCTGAGGTTTAAGAATATCGTATATAACGGGAGTTTCATTCTTCGTCTTCTCTATATCCGGAATGACGATGCACTCTCCTTTTATCAAAGTATCCGTCCAGTATGTGATCTCGTCGGGTCTTATCTCCTGAAGGTTATCTATTTCCGGGGTTATGCCGTCCGCGCACCACTCGAAAGTGTTCGGGAAAAAATCACCCCTGTCCTCAAATATGTATACCCTCTCCGCGCCCGTAAATCTTCCTACCTCCTCAAGCATTTCCTGTATTGATAAGCGTATGTCCTCAGTCGTGCTAATGTTGGCGATATTCCTGTATACAAGCTCGTATGCCTGAGCCTCTATCCCCATGATTTTCTGCGCGTTCCGCAGCGCCGCGTTCGCTTCAAGCAGACTTTCGTTATAAGCGTCCTCCTTTGCCTTCTCATCTGTAATATTTTTCACATACCATATGACATGGGCGTTCGCGTCGCTGTAGCTGTCCAAAGGAACGACCTCTGACTGCACCCATCTGTATTCGCCGTCCACAAGGTGCTTGTATGCCACCACGACGGGTTCCTTTTTCACGGAAAAAAACGCCTTAAGATTCGCGGGCGACATGATGGAAAGGAATTTATCCCTGTATTCCTCCGGTATATGCTTGCCTGCGCACGCCCTGATCACCTTATTGTAATCACCCTCGACTTCAAGCTCGTTCTCCCTGTCGCATTCAACGATCTTCATATTGTGGAAATGCCCTTTGTTCAAATCAACCGAGCTTATGCGGTAATACGAATCCCTTAGCATATCAAAAGCTTCTTTTCCGCTGTCAAGTATCTCCTTCTGCTCCGTTATTTCTTTAAGCATTACAAGTATATGATGAGGCTTACGGTCGGCATCGGTATCCACAAGCACGATGCCCGCGCGGTACCAGTTTATCTCGTTATCGTCCATGGTCTGGTAATCAAAATCGTAGCTCGGCGTTTCATCGCAAAGATATGAGCTTATATATCCGATATCAAATATCTCTCCAAGCTCCCGTCTGAATTTCTCAACCACTCTTCCGTCGGAAATCAGTCTTTCGATATCCGTAAAACGCCCGCTGTACGGAATAATATCTCCGAGCCTTTTATCCGTATGTACCGTCGTATATGAATTCTCACACAGATCAGCATAAAGTATAGTCGAGTAAACGTTTTTAAGCGCGGTAAGCTCTCTCTGATACCTGCATACAGCCGTATCCTCCGCCATTTTTACATTCAGATATGTCCATACGGCGCGGGTAAGCCTAAGCAGCGTCTCGCGTTTCCCTGATAGTTCTCCGTCTTCCCCTCTTTTACAGAAGCCAACCCCTCCGAGATAATTACCGTTCACGATAAATCCGCACTGTATACATGAGGTAAAGTCTTCTCCGTCAACACCCGCTATCTTCGCGTTGAGGGATACGGCTTCATCGTCAAAAAGCGAAACCGCTTTTTTGGCAAACTCCTCCTCAAACACAACAGTATTATTTGTACGGTCATACTTACGGTCAGATACGCTCATATGAGTATATCCGAACTCCCGGTTAGAAGACATTTGTTCAATAACATAAACAACGTCAAGTCCGTATGCCTCACGCACTCCGTCAAGCAGCATCTGCAGATCGGGGACGTAATTTCCCTTTGTTTCGACGAAAGAAAGAACAAACCGGTTTATCAAAACGTCAACTCTTGTTTCCATATATAAAGCTCTCCTTAATCCGTAGTACACATAAATCCCTAATATATGATTTTACCAAAATCTGCCCTCTTTTTCAACCGCTTTATGCTTATCGGATTTAAGTAATTACCGTGATAATAGCCCGCGGTAATAAAAAAGGAACGCCCTCATTACCGAAGTTCACATGGGACTGCGTATAGCTTAAAAACCTACGCTCTCTCCGTATGCTAAGGCACTGGCTATATACTACTCTAAGGGCTGTGTCTACTCCCCGCATAATAGTAGGCGAAATGCAAGTATGCACCGACCAGGCGACAAAAGACAGGATTTGGCGTTTTGGCGACAGGCTGTTTTATAAACAGGGTGTAACTGGTCCTGATTATTGCGTATTAAAATTTAAGGGTATAACGGCAGAATATTATTGCGATTTTAAGATAGAAAAGATAGAATTATAAACCGGAGTTTAACTTACTTAATACGCTCAATTATTTGTAGTTTAAAGCACCCGGGCAATTTGTCCGGGTGCTTTTGTCATCGCTTGAAAGCGCGGCTCAATAAATTTAGTTTTTATTCCATATGGGAAGTGCGCTTTGGCCGTTCATTTCATCTTTCCGTATGATTATCCCCATAGATCGTATTTTCCGTAGGCTCCGGCGCCCTTCTGCATACCGTTTGAACCGTACAGACTGGAAATGCTTTCAGCCTCAGCCCTTGCGTTGTCGGCGACTCTTGAGGAAATAAACGAAACTCCGGGAGCGAATGAACTCTCCTCCCCGAATACTTTTTTGAGAGTCTCCATATCGGCAGCCGCGAGCTTGTCCTTGTCGACCGACAGGCGGCCGTTTTTCTCCAGCGTGATACCGACGCTCTCAAGCTCCGATTTGTTTTGGTCAGCAAGACCTTTAAGACTCTTTAAATAAAACGAGTTCAGACCGTCCGGCGATTTGCTCAGAGCGTCCAGTACACTGTTGTAGCTCTCGGCAAGCTTCTCCGCCTCCCTGCATATGCCGGAGGTGTCGCCGTCCTTCGCCTTTGCGAAAATATTCTCCTCGCCGCCCGCGGAAAGTTTTTTCGCCTGTGTGTCAAGACTTTCCGCAGCCTGCCAAAGTCTGCGGTATTCTTTTCCGTATACGGCGTTCTTTGTAGTTTCAAGAATACTTTTTTCATCGTCCAGAACAGACGGAGCCGACGTTCCCGCATTAATATAATCCAGAAGCGTATGATTGTCTAAAGGCAGACCCGCCTTTCTCGCCGATTCGTTCAGCATCTGTGTGGTTATTCTCATATATGCGTCTCCTTTTTATAAGCGTCCCTGCTTCCTTTACCGTTTATATCGTACAAAATATCCGACAGCGCAACCCCGGTTTCGCAAATGGAATGCCGCGGACGTAAACGGCAATTTGCTCCGCGCGCACACATTGTGATTGCTTTTTCAATGGTTCCTTTATATAATATTCTTAATATTTTTGGTAAAAAACGGAATTTATCGGAGGGACTCCGGAATATGAACATTTATGATATTTCCGAAATGGCGGGGGTGTCTATCGCCACAGTTTCACGCGTACTTAACGGAAGCAAAAAGGTCAGCGACGCGACCCGCAGAAAAATACTTGGTATTATTGAAGAAACCGGCTACGCTCCGGGCATGGGACGTCATAAACCGGAGCCGCGCGTCCGCACTGTCGGTATTCTTTGCACCTCCCTGCTTTCCGGCAGCAATGCCGTTACGGTTGAAAAACTTATGCGCAAATTAGGCGCCGCCGGATTTGAAACCGACTTTTTGCTATGCGGCTCAACTCCCGCCGCCAAGCGCCGCGCCGTCGAACACTTTACACGCAAAAAAATAAACGCCCTCATAATACAGGGCGCTGATTTTATGGAGTACGAAGCAGCCGACAATTCATATATCTCCGCTGCCGCTTCGTCCTTTCCCGTAATACTGCTTAACGCCTTTCTTGACGCTCCGGGAGTGTACTGTGCCTTCTGCGATCTTGCGTCCGCCGTCAAAACCGTGACCGAAGCGCTCATCAAAAAAGGAAGAAGGCATCCGTTGTTTTTGTTTCCGTCAATGTCCGACCACTACATACTTATGCTTGAAGCGTTTAAAAATACCTGCTTGACAAACGGCATCGACTGCCGCCCCGAATATGTACACCTGTGTCCGGACGCCGGAAGCGCCAAAGCCTATGTCAGTTCACTGCTTGAAAACGGCACTCCCGCCGACGCGGCAGTCACAACAGACGCGGCTTCGGCATATGCTGTCCTATGCGCCGCAAGTGAATCGGGCGTATCCGTTCCCGAAGATTTTGAAACCGTCGGTTTCGGAGCTGACTGTCTGTATTCCTCTTCCTCTTTTATCTTGGTATACTGCCGCGAAGAGGAAATCTGCGCTCACGCCGTAAACTGTGTGGCGAATCTTTCAAATGGGCTGGAAGCCGCTACTCTTACGGTATTTCCGGCTATTATCGAAAAGACCTGACATTCTCCTGCCCCTCCGCAGCATGGCTCTACTCGTCAAATTTCACCTGCACAAAATATCCCCTCTCGGTCTGCACTATATCCTCGACAATTCCCTCTCTTGATTTTATTCTCTCGGAAAATTTATAATTGCGGGACATCGCCACCGCCGGGATTATCGTGTAATACCAGCTTGACGGCAGCTCGCCTTCAGTTATTTTGACCGTATCGCCTTTTTTTACAAGATTTTCCCTTTCCATCTTAAATTCTTCTATTCTCATAAAATCCTCCGTCCGTTTTGACAGGCGCTTGCTCTCCGGCGCATACCCTGTGTAATCAAAAGAGCCGCCGCAATGCGGCGGCCCGTATAAGCCTGTCAGTTATCTATTCCTCGTCCTCCATCGGCATATCCCAGTTATGGTATACCGCCTGAACGTCATCGTCGTCGTCGAGAAAATCAAGTATCCTGTTCATCTGCTTTACGTCGTTTTCGTCTTTAAGCTCCACCCATGTCTGCGGAAGCATCGTGACCTCCGCCTGCATAAGTTTAAGACCGGCGGCTTCAAGCGCCTCACGCACCGTTCCGCAGCTGTCGGGATCGGTCAGTATCTCGTACTCCTCCTCATCCTCATCGCTGAAATCCTCGGCCCCCGAATCAAGCGCAAGCATCATAAGCTCGTCGGGATCCATTTTGCATTCTTCCTTGCTTATGAGTATCTGGCCTTTTTTATCAAACATAAATGACACACAGCCCGGCGTTCCGACATTTCCGTTGCCCTTCGTAAAGGCGTTGCGTACGTTTGAAGCGGTACGGTTCTTGTTGTCGGTAAGAGTTTCAACGATGATCGCCGTTCCGTTGGGACCGTAGCCCTCGTAGGTGATCGCCGTGAAGTTTGCCGCGTTCGCGTCGCCCGCAGCCTTTTTGATACTCCTGTCTATGGTATCGTTAGGCATATTGTTTGACTTCGCCTTGGCGATAACGTCACGAAGCTTGCTGTTATTGTTAGGATCCGGTCCGCCTTCTTTGACGGCTACCATAAGCTCCTTTCCGAGACGTGTGAAGATCTTTCCCTTGGCGGCGTCGTTCTTTTCCTTCTTATGCTTGATATTTGCAAATTTTGAATGTCCTGACATAAATAACGTACCTCCGATCAGTTCTCTTTGCAGTCCTTAATGCTGAAGCTGTATCTTCCCATCTTGTCCTTGCCGAGGCATACGCATTTAACCTTATCACCGAGAGTAAGCACATCCTCTACGCGGTCGATCCTTTCCCTGCATATCTTGGAAATGTGGACCATTCCCTCCTTACCCGGAGCGAATTCAAGAAACGCGCCGAATTCCTTGATGCTTACTACTTTTCCTTCAAGCACAAGTCCTTCTTCGTAATCGGTCACGATAGTCTGGATATATTTAAGCGCCTTGTCCATTGCGTCGGTGTCGGTACCGCATACCGATACGGCTCCGTCGTCGGTAATATCGATTTTAACTCCGGTCTCGTCTATAATGGCGTTGATGGTCTTTCCTCTCTGTCCTACTACATCACCGATCTTGGCAGGATCGATCATGATCTGAACGATCTTGGGAGCGTACTTATTTACCTCCTTGCGAGGCTCTGCTATCGCGGGCTTCATGCAGGTATCCATAATAAACATTCTCGCCTCGCGGCACCTTGCGATAGCGCCCTCAACAATAGGTCTTGTAAGTCCGTGAATCTTTATATCCATCTGGATCGCGGTGATTCCCGCGTCAGTACCGGTCACCTTAAAGTCCATGTCTCCGAAGAAATCCTCAAGTCCCTGTATATCGGTAAGAAGAACATAATCGTCATCCGTATCTCCCGTCACAAGACCGCATGAAATTCCGGCAACCATTTTTTTGATAGGAACGCCCGCAGCCATAAGCGACATACATGACGAACAAGTAGAGGCCATAGACGTCGAACCGTTTGACTCAAATGTCTCGGATACCGTTCTGATCGCGTAAGGGAACTCCTCCTCTGAGGGAAGAACAGGCAGCAGCGCTCTCTCCGCAAGCGCTCCGTGTCCTATCTCGCGGCGTCCGGGACCTCTGGAAACTTTTGTTTCGCCCACGGAATACGAGGGGAAATTATAATGATGCATATATCTCTTTGACGTTTCCTGCTCGTTAAGTCCGTCGATTCTCTGAGCGTCGGAAAGCGGCGCAAGCGTACATACGTTGCATATCTGCGTCTGTCCTCTTGTAAACATTGCTGAGCCGTGAACTCTGGGTATTATATCGACTTCGGCGGCAAGCGGACGTATCTGTGTGATCTCGCGTCCGTCAGGTCTCTTGTGATCCTTGAGTATCATCTTGCGCACCGTCTTTTTCTGATACTGATATACCGCGTCGGGTAAAACAGCAAGCCACTCCTCGTTATCCGCAAACGCCGCTTCAAGCTTCTCCGTTATCTGACGGATATTTTCTTCTCTCACCTGTTTTACGTCAGTGAAGACAGCCTCCTCCATCTGTTCGGGAGTAACTATTTCTTTAATTGCGGCAAAAAGCTCCTCAGGAACAGCGCAGCTCGTATACTCATGCTTTGCTTTGCCGCACTCGGCAACGATTTTATCTATAAAGGCGATAACCTGCTGATTAACCTCATGAGCCTTGTAGATTGCCTCTATCATCTTATCCTCGGGAACTTCGTTGGCTCCCGCCTCGATCATAATAACCTTTTCTCTTGTGGAGGCAACGGTAAGCTTAAGATCGGAAACCTTTGTCTGCTCCGCGTTGGGGTTGATAATAAATTCGCCGTCAATAAGACCTACCTGCGTAGTCGCGCAGGGACCGTCAAACGGAATATCCGATATGGCGACCGCTATCGCCGAGCCGAGCATTGCCGTAAGCTCGGGGCTGCATTCGGGATCGACCGACATAACAAGGTTGTCCAGCGTAACGTCGTTTCTGTAATCCTTGGGAAAAAGCGGACGCATAGGTCTGTCGATAACACGCGACGTAAGGACCGCGTTCTCCGACGCTTTTCCCTCTCTTTTATTGAAACCTCCGGGAATCTTTCCTACCGCGTAAAGCTTTTCCTCATACTCAACGCTTAACGGGAAAAAGTCAATTCCCTCCCTGGGCTTTTCCGAAGCCGTAGCGGTCGACAAAACGGTGGTGTCTCCGTAATGCATGAACGCCGCGCCGTTTGCCTGCTTGGCAACTCTGTCAATATCTACCGTAAGTGTTCTTCCGGCAAGTTCCATACTGTAACTCTTGTACATATTCTCTCCTTCTGCCCTGATCCGTTCCGCCGACATGCTTCTAGCGTTTCGGCGTTTTATTCTTCCGGGCCACAATTTTTTTGCCGGCAGCATAAGATATCGAAACTACTGAAAAAAGCATATTATTTCTTAATGCGCTTTTCAGTGGTCTCGCACATCTTAGGCTGCCACATTCCCGCGAGACGCTCTGCGTCGAACGGGACTTACAATTTTTCACGGAAAACTCCTGTTTTACCGTAAAAAAGGGCGGAAAACTCCGCCCCTGACTGCAATTATTTTCTGATTCCCAATTTGGTTATCAATTCACGGTAAGCATCGACATCGCTCTTCTTGAGATATTCAAGAAGTCCTCTTCTCTGTCCTACCATTTTCAGAAGACCTCTTCTGGAATGATGATCCTTCTGATTAACCTTGAGATGCTCGGTGAGCTCCGTAATCCTCTCGGTAAGCAGTGCCACCTGAACCTCGGGTGATCCCGTATCGCCGGGCTTTCTGCCGTACTCTGCGATAATAGCTTCTTTTCTCTCTTTCGTTATCATTGACGATAATCCTCCTTAAAATATAATCACCTGGCACTAAGGAGCAGGTCGGAGTGTCCAGTTCCCGAGCGCCGGATATGCAAATCACTTAGATATATTATCACAGTGAATATAATAAATCAAGCAATTTCTTTTGTAAGGCTGTGTTGTTTTATTAAAAAGTTACCGAGCGCCCGCAGATAAATTCTCCATCAGTCCATCCCTTAGCAGCGTATCAGTCATTTGACACAGTTCACGGTCATAATGCAGACCTGTAATATCCCATAGTATAGGACAAATTCGTCTGTCATATGCCGATTTGCATACCGACGTCAGAAAAAGTCTTACCGATTCTTCGTCTTTGTTTTTCTTCGGACATCCATATTCTCCCATAATAACGGGAATACCCTTATCGATAAAATTTGTTTTAAGCATCTCCATGTACTTTTCCAATTCCTCGAAATCCGCTTCGGTCCCCCACGTGCCGCGGCATTTTCCCCAATCCGCGTCCTCCTCCAATATCGCAAAGGCAGGAGGCGTATAATAATGAACAGAAACTGCGCACCTTCCTGCGGGGTCAGCCGGCATATGATACAGTTCATCGCTGGTCAGCTCAATATTGGTGGCATAACCTGCAATTAACAGATGCCTTACCGAATTATTACCTCCCGAACCGCGAACAGTGTCAACAAAGGTCTGATTAATTTCATTAAGCAGGGAGAATACCTTCTCCTTGCCGTCCGCGGAACCGCTGTACTGATTCCAGACCTCGTCCCAGCAGCCCTCCTCGTTTAAGGACTCGAATATCAGATAATCCCCATAATCCGAGAAAGCGTCCGATACCTGTTCCCAGATACGGGTATAGTGATACATGCATTCCTCCGTATCCGACGGGAAGTCCGCCATCCACCCGTTGTCATGGTGAACATTGATAATCGAATACATTCCCGCCTCCAGCGTCCAGTCCGTAACCTCCCGCACCGCCGCCAGATAATCCTCGCTGACAGTGTAATTTTCCCCCATCAGATTAGACCACGCAACCGGTATACGCAGCACTCCGAATCCGGCATCGGCATAGCCTTGGATCATCTCCTGCGTAATCACAGGACTTCCCCATGCTGTTTCATAGGACTGTACGGATCCGTCGCCCCACTGCGCGATCCAGTCTCCGCAGGATTCAAAAGTATTTCCCAGATTAATTCCTATGCCCATATCACGCACCAACTCCATGGTAGTGATATTGCGCATTCCGACATATTCCCAATCTTCCGGATCGCTCTCTGTTTCAGGCTCGGTAATTTCCTCCTGCTCCCTGGATGCAGTCTCTGCGCTCTGTGTTCTTAAAGCACCTGAACTTCCGTCATCTGCGCAGCCCGCTATGAACACCGCCGTCATTAACAGCAGGCTCAAAACTCCATATCGTCTTTGGTTTTTCATACTGCTCCTTTCATGCGCGCTATTCCTCCGCATACCGATTATAATCAGGGTCAACTAATTGAAATCGTTGATAAATTATTGTATGATAATATAAAGTACGGTTTTGGAGGATATTCCGATGGAAAAGCGCTTAAAAAATTATCTTGCCGCCATGGACAGGCTTCTTGCCTCGCTTGAAGCCGCACGTTCAGATGCAAAACCAAATGAGCTGAATACGGAGGATATGCTCCGTGAGCATCTGACACAGCTTCGGTTTTTTCAGCATGAGCGTCTCGTTCACCTGATTGTGACCTGCCTGTTTGCCGTGCTTACCTTCGCCGTATTTTTTGCACTACTTTTCACGATGAACGCGGGATTGTTCGTGCTCTTTGCGGCGCTTCTCGTTTTATTGATTCCCTATATCCGGCACTATTATATCCTAGAAAATGGCGTGCAGCGTATGTATGGGCAATATGACCGTCTGCTTGCGCTGCTGCACAGCTGACCGCGCGTACTCCGTTTTTTCTCTTTACATTATCTGCAACCGCTGTCAAAAATTCTCTAGAACGCTCAAGGGACACCTCATTATATGAAATGTCCCCTTGAAATATTATTTATATATTCAAACTATGTACCTCAACGCGGATTACTGACGCCTAAGCTTGAATTTCTTCGTCTGTTCCTCAAGCAGATGTACCTGCTCAAAAAGCTCAGTGCTGACAGCCGCCATCTCCTCGCTGCTTGCCGAATTCATCTCTACAACCGCCGATATCTGGCTTATTCCCGTCGTAACCTGTGAAATTGATTCCGCCTCTCCCTGCACAACTTCGGCAATTGAAGCAATATAGCCGTTGGACTTTTCAACCAGCTCGATAGTTTTCTTAAGAGTTCCCGAAACTTCCTCAACTATCTGACCGCCGCGCTCCGTCACCTGTACGGAATTCTCAATCAGCTTTCTCGTAGCTTTAGCAGCCTCATCGGATTTTGCGGCAAGATTGCCGACTTCCTCCGCAACCACTGCGAAGCCCTTTCCTGCCGCGCCCGCTCTTGCAGCCTCCACAGCCGCGTTAAGTGAAAGGATATTGATCTGGAACGCAATGTTTTCAATAGTCGCGATAATATTGTTTATCTGATGCGAAGCCTGACGTATGTCCTCCATAGCGTCAACCATCTGCTCCATCTGCTTGCTGCTTACGGATACCTGCTCGCCGGTAAGTCTCGCGTTTTCACTTGCGTCCGAAGCCACTCTCACATTATGCTCGGCATTCTTTGAAAGCTCCTCAAGCGTATCGTAAAGTTCCTTGACAGAGCCTGCCTGTTCCGTAGCTCCCTGAGCCAGCGACTGCGAACCGTTGGAAAGCACTCCCGCGTGACCCGATACCTCGCGCTCAGCCTGATAAATATTTGAGATCGTCGATGAGAGCGTTGAAGTAAGTCTGTTCAAAGCCTCCTCTATCGAATGGAAATCACCTATAAAAGGTCTTGACGTAGCCACGTCAAAATTACCTCTTGAAAGCTGCTCCATTATACGGGTAAGGTCATCCACATATCCGTGAATCGAATCCATAGACTCGTCAAGAGTCACCGCAAGATCCCCCAGTTCGTTGCGGGCCTTGTAATTAAGATTAAGCTTTAGCTTCCCTTCCTTGAGCGGACGGCTCTTTCCTGTTATCTGCACTATCGGTTTTACAACCTTTGCAAGAACATACTGTATAAGGCTTAACAGACACAGCAAGGCTATAACGAGACAGATGATGCACATTATGTACATTCTCTTTATTGTGTCGCTCATCTGCTGTTTGCTCTCCGCGCTGAGTTCCTTCTCATGGTCTACAACCTGATCCAAATATCCGACAAGATTAGTAAGATTCGCAAGTATTGTTTCCTGGTAATAATTCTGCGCCTGCTCAGGTTCGGTCTTAAGAAGATCCAGCACATAGACCGCTGACTGATGCAGCTCCTTGTGAAGCGGCTCGATCTTGGACCGAAGATCGCTCACGACCGAATCGTCCGTCTTGGTCTCACCGTAAAGCCACTGTCCTAGAACACAGGTCGTAGGATCTGTGCTGCCGGTAAATTCGGCTCCGGCATAGAGAGCATTGCTGAGGTTTCCTGACCATTTATAATGTGCCGTCTCAGCCGACTGCACTCTGCTGAGCAGTTCGGTCGTCTGGGAATCGTCAGCCTGCATACTCTTGATTTTTGAAATGTTCTGCGTCGTTACGCCGCTGTAAAGCAGCACGGAAAGAAGTGCCGCTACTACACGGATAGCAACCATCAATTTGATACTTTTGCGCATTGTGGTACATCCTTTCTCTCATAAAGCGTTAGAGGGTGCTTATTATTGTACTCTCTTATGTCCGCGCCATTCATTGTCCGTCACAGCCCTAAGGCAGATGCATCATTCCGCAATACGTATCCGCATATCTCTACGATTGGCAGAGTTATGTATGCATTCCCGTAAACTGGAGAATGTATTAAGACATAAAGTACCGATTTCACACGTCGGCCGCCGATTACGCAGCCGCGTTTCGATAATCGTCTATATTATAACATGAACTGCATATTATTTTCAATACTATAAACCGTTAAAAAAAAGATTTTGCAAATTCAATGTCGCGCGAAAGCTGCTGCATAAGAGCCTCTTTGCTCTGAAACCTCATTTCGGGACGCTGAAAATGTATGGGGCATACCGCGACCTCCTGTCCGTATATGTCCTTGCAGAAATCAAAAACAAAGGTTTCAACCGTCATAATGCCGCCTTTTGTCACCGTCGGTCTGACTCCCACATTGGTGATGCCGTAAAACTCGCCTTCCGACATTGTTATTTTGGAAGTATAAACACCGTTTGGAGGCAAAAGCTTGTCCCTGCCCGGAATGATATTCACGGTAGGGAAACCCATCTGGCGCCCGATCTCATTGCCGTGTACCACCGTTCCGCATATGGTGTACGGGTGTCCCAAAAGAACGTTTACGGTCTCCATATTTCCTTCTCTTATCTCGTCGCGCACCCATGAGCTTCCGATTTCCCGTCCGTCGTGCCTCTCTTTTTCCATCACGACCGCCTCAAAGCCGTATATTTTCTGAGACGCTTTAAGAAGATCGCAGTTGCCCTCGCCGCCTTTGCCGAAACGCCAGTCTTCTCCTACCACGACAAAAGCCGCGTTAAGCTTTTCTTTAAGAATATTCTCAATAAACGAAAGCGGCTCCATATCGGCTATGCCGTCGTCGAAAGGAAACTCTATCAGCACATCCGCGCCCAGTTCTTCAAAAATGCGTTCGCGCTCGCGAAAAGTCGTTATCTGGCGGCTGTCCATATACGGATAACGCTTACCGTCCGCAACCTTAAAGGTAAAAACCGCCAGTCTCATATTGTTGATTATGGCAATGTGTTTCGCCCTGTCAATCAGCTTTCTGTGCCCCATGTGAACGCCGTCAAATTTTCCAAGCGTCACAACC
>CAJTON010000011.1:20103-23969 GCA_910577605.1 uncultured Butyrivibrio sp. | reverse complement strand
AAATCACTGTCTTTTATGCACAACATAGCTATCACTCTCCACCGGGAAACATCTTGACAGGCTTATAAGCCCTCCTGCTCCCGTCAAACTCATATATACCTGCAAAAATCCGTGCGCCGCCGCAACCGTACATATAAACCCTGAATAATTCTTTGTCCTTCCTCTGCCGCGTCGCCTCAGATCCGTCCCGCCCGGCGTCGTCCTGCCGGATCACGCCGCTTTCCGTTTCCGAAAACATATTTCCGTTTCTGACAAGCGTTTCCGCCCTGCCCGATACGGTAACCGACGGAAAAGCCTTAAAGCACGAATCGACCGTAGTTATTATACGGGAAATGTCCCCGCTCTCCGCCAAACCGCTTATCCGTGAAAGCGTATGCGCCTTATCAAGCGTGAACTCTCCGACTCTTGTACGCACAAGACTCTCCATACATGCTCCGCAGCCTGCCTTTTCGCCTATATCCCTGCATAGAGAGCGTATGTAAGTTCCCTTCTGGCAACCGACGCGGAATTTCACCCGCGGCAGCTCTATTTCCATTATTTCCAGACAATCAATTACCACCCTGCGGGGTCTCCTCTCTATTTCCTGCCCCGCACGCGCAAGCTCGTAAAGCTTTTTCCCGTTTATTTTTATCGCGGAGTACATAGGCGGTATCTGGTCATACTCTCCGACAAAAGACATTATTATATCGCGTATATTCGCTTCATCCGCCGCAACCTCATGTCTTGCAAACACCTTTCCCGAAATATCCTCCGTGTCGGTGCAAAGTCCTAAAAGCATCACAGCTTCGTATTCCTTGCTTCTGTCCGTAAGCATATCGCACAGCTTTGTGCCGCTGCCGAGGCATACGGGCAGGACTCCCTCCGCATCCGGATCAAGAGTTCCCGTGTGTCCTATTTTCTTCTGCCTGAGTATTCCGCGAAGCTTTGCCACAACGTCATGTGAGGTAAAGCCTTTTTCTTTGTAAACATTTATTATTCCGTTAAACATTCCGTCGCTCCCAATCGCCGCGCGCGACACGCAGCTTTAAAGCTGCTCCGCCACATATCCGCAGACTTTTTCGATAATCTCATCGGAGCTCATCCCGGAAATAAATCCTGCCGCCCGCATATGACCGCCGCCGCCGAAGTTTCCGGCAACCTCGTTCACATCCACGTTTTTTACCGAACGCAGGCTCGTTTTTATGCTGCCGTCAGGCAAGTCGTACATCAGTACCGCCACCTCTACGCCCTCGGTAAATCTCAGCTGGTCGATTATTCCCGACGTATCTCTTCCGGTAACTCCGAATTCTCCCATTATCTTTAAAGTCACATAGGAATATATAAGCCTGCCCTCCAGAAGCCTTTTGCTTTCAAGCAGCGCCCTTCCTAGGAGAAGATTCTGCGAGTAGCTTTTTCTGAAAAAGGTATCGTCTATTATCGAAGTAAAGTCTATACCCTTATTCATAAGCTTACCCGCAATTTCCATAGTCCTTGCCGTGGTGGACTGGTACTTGAAAACTCCCGTATCGTTGATCATTCCCACATACAGACATTCCGCCACGCTCCGGGATATTTTATCCTCGTCAAGAAGCTCGTAGAGGACCTCGCAGACGGAGCTGACTTTAGGAAGCACATGGCTCACCGTAGCGAAATCCGTCCCCGACAGATGATGGTCTATGCATATCGTTTTTTTTGCTCCGGCGATATATCCCTTTGCAAACGGCGCGACGCGCTCCACGTCGCCGCAGTCAAGCACGATAAACACATCGTATCTGATATCCCTGTCCGCCTTGTGGTGTATCTCGGACGCTCCCAACAGAAAATCAAAATGCTCCTCAACAGGCTCAAGATACACGTCCGCCTCAATATCGGGCATATTTTCCTTAATGTAGTTGTAAAGTCCCAGTGTCGAGCCGGTGCAGTCGCCGTCCGGTCTTACATGTCCGGTTATTCCTACCGTAGCCGCGCCCTCAAGTTCCTTTGCAATCGATTCCATTAATTTTCCTCCGGTTCGGTATCAGCGTTATCAGCATTGACCTCGTCGATAAGCTTGGACATATTTACCCCATACTCAATAGACTGGTCGGAAATGAACGTGATCTGCGGAGTGTTCCGCAGATTGACGCTCTTGGCGAGAAGGGTACGGATGTATCCCTCCGCGCTTTTAAGCCCCTTTATCGTATCCTGCTGTGACTTCACATCGCCCAGTACGCTTATATAAGCCTTGCACGTTTTAAGATCGGGCGATACCTCCGCCGCCACTACGGAAGTCAGCGGGTTGATGCGGGGGTCTTTTATCTCGCTGTGAATGATATTGCCAAGCGCCCGCATCACCTCGTTATTTATTTTTGTTAGTTTTATACTGTTTTTACGCATTTTAAACCTCCCTGCGCGCAGGATCAGCGCGGTATCTCTACCATTGTGTAGGCCTCAAGGATATCGCCCTCGGCTATATCGTTGAACTTCTCAAGAACGCATCCGCATTCGTAGCCTTCCTTCACTTCCTTTGCGTCGTCCTTGAATCTCTTGAGCGACGCAAGCGGTCCGTCGTAGATCATATCGTCGCCGCGCATAAGCCTTATGCTGCAATTTCTTGTGATAACGCCGTCGAGGACATATGAGCCCGCGATCGTTCCGATACTTGACGCTTTGTAGGTCTGACGTACCTCGGCGTGACCGATGACCTTCTCTTCGTACTTGGGATCAAGCATTCCCTTCATCGCCGCCTCGACGTCCTCTATCGCCTGATAGATCACCCTGTAAAGTCTTAAATCGACGTTTTCGGTATCAGCAAGCGTTCTCGCCTGATTGTCGGGCCTTACGTTAAATCCGATGATTATCGCGTTTGAAGCCGAAGCGAGGATCACGTCGGATTCGTTTATGGCGCCGACTCCAGCATGGATAACCTTTACGACGACTTCTTCGTTTGAGAGCTTCATAAGACTCTGCTTTACGGCTTCCACCGAGCCCTGCACGTCTGCCTTGACGATTATGTCAAGCTCTTTAAGATTGCCTGCCTGTATCTGCATAAACAGATCGTCAAGCGACATTTTTGCCTTTGTATCGTCCAAAAGCTTGACTCTGCCCTCTCTGATATAGGTCTCCGCAAAGCTTCTGGCTTCTTTTTCGGTTTCCGGAGATACGAAAACGTCTCCGGCGTTCGGAACGTCGTTAAGTCCCAGTATCTCGACGGGAATCGAAGGTCCGGCCTGCTGCATTCTTCTTCCCTTATCATCAACCATTGCCCTTATCTTGCCGTGGCACGAGCCTACCGCGATATGGTCTCCCACATGAAGCGTTCCCTTCTGGACGAGCATAGTTGCGACAGGTCCCTTGCCCTTGTCAAGCCTTCCCTCGATGACAAGTCCTCTCGCCCTTCTGTCGGGATTCGCTTTCAGCTCAAGTATCTCGGCTGTCAGAAGCAGCATATCGAGAAGGTTGTCGATACCTTCGCCCGTATGCGCGGATACCGGACAGAAAATAGTCGAGCCGCCCCAGTCCTCGGCTATAAGCTCATACTCGACAAGTTCCTGCTTAACTCTTTCAATATTAGCGCTGGGCTTATCTATTTTATTGATAGCCACTACGATTTCTATGCCTGCGGCCTTTGCGTGATTTATCGCCTCGACCGTCTGCGGCATTACGCCGTCGTCCGCCGCAACGACAAGAATAGCTATATCCGTCGATTTGGCTCCTCGCATTCTCATCGCGGTAAACGCCTCGTGTCCGGGAGTATCAAGGAATGTTATCTGCTGTCCGTGTGTCTCGACCGTATACGCGCCTATATGCTGCGTGATACCGCCAGCCTCCTTCTCCGTGACATTACTTGCCCTTATTTTATCCAAAAGCGAAGTCTTGCCGTGGTCAACATGACCCATTACACACAC
>CAJTON010000011.1:10896-20081 GCA_910577605.1 uncultured Butyrivibrio sp. | reverse complement strand
GGGTACAAGCGTATCGGGATCTTCGTCCTCCTCGCGGAGAAGCTCCTCTATAACGTCGACCTTGATCTCATGCTCGCATATGCAGTTAAACTCAAGCGCAATTTCCTCCGCGGTATCAAAATCGATCTCCTGATTGATAGTAACGACCGTTCCTTTAAGGAAAAGCTTCTTGACAAGCACCGCGGGAGCGATCTTCATCTTGTCTGCAAGCTCCTTGATGGTAATGGTATCGGGAAGAACAAGTGTCTTGATAGTCTCTTCCTCTTCCTTCTTCTGCTGCTGTCTGTTCTTGGCATTTTTCTCAAGAGCCTTGGTATTCTCAAGTCTGTCCTGTCTGTCGTAGCTGTTGTTGTCCTTCCTGCGGTTCTCGCGGTCACGGTTCCTCTGTTCCTTTGCCTCGCGCTCCTTGATCGCCTCGCCGCCGTCAAAGCCTGCAGTATTCCTGTCCCTGTCGTTTCCGCGGAACCTGTTTCCGCCGCCCTGACGTCTGTCGTCCCCGCCGAAAGATTTATCTCCGGGTCTGCCGCCTCTGTTATCGTTTCTCTGTCCGTCCGGTCTGCCGCCCCTGTTGTCGAATCTGCCGCCGTCCTGACGGTTTCCTCTGTTGTCAGGTCTGCCGCCTCTGTTATCGTTTCTCTGTCCGTCCGGTCTTACTCTGTCGCCTGACCTCTGTCCGTCCGGTCTTACCCTGTCGCTGGGTCTCTGTCCGTCCGGTCTCACCCTGTCGCTGGGTCTCTGTCCGTCCGGTCTTACCCTGTCGTTCGGTCTCTGTCCGTCCGGTCTTACCCTGTCGCTAGGCCTCTGTCCGTCCGGTCTCACCCTATCGCTGGGTCTCTGTCCATCGGGCCTCACTCTGTCGCTAGGCCTCTGTCCGTCCGGTCTTTGCGGTCTTGCTCCGGGCTTTGCAGGTCTGTCCCCCGGACGTCTCTGATTCCTAACTTCCTTGCGTCCGCTGTTCTGAGGATTGAAGGAACGGAATATCTGTTTCTTAGGCTCCCCCTTCTTTCCCTCCTCTTTCGCCTGAGCGGGCTTCTGCTCCTGTTTCGCCTCTGCCGCATCGGACGGCTTTTCGGACTTTGCCGGAGCTTCGTTTTTGGCAGGCGCGGGCGCGGGCTTTTCAAAATGCTTTCTCGCCTTTCCCGCCTCAGGCTCCGAGACGGAACTCATGTGGCTTTTAATGTCGCTGTTGTCCGCCGACAGAAACTCCACAAGCTCTTTATTTGATATGTTTAATTCTTTTGATAATTCGTGAACTCTCATTTAGTTAAAACTTACCTCTCTCTGATTTTTTTGATAAGTGAATCGGCAAAGCCCGGATCCAGAACCGCGAGGGACGTTCTCATCTCAAATCCCAGCGCGTGCCCCAGGCCCGCTTTGTCGGAGTAAAATTCAATCGGCACATTATAGAATGAACATTTGTCGGCAAAACGCTTTCTTGTGTTGTCGGACGCGTCGTTTGCAACGACCACGAGAAAAGCCGTTCCTGTCTTTACCGCCTTTTCCGTCGCGAACTCACCGCTTGCGATATTCCCGCTTTTTTTCGCAAGTCCAAGCAGTGAAAGCACCTTATCTTGTCTCAAGCTTTTCCATCTCCTTCTGCAATTCGTCGTACACGGATTGGGGTATCTGCATTTTAAAGGAACGATCAAGTCCTTTGTTTTTGACAGCCTTTCTGAGACATTCCGCCGCCTTACAGATATATGCTCCCCTGCCGTTTTTCTTTCCTGTTTCGTCCAAAAGGATTTCGTTATCCGCCGTTTTGATCACTCTGATAAGTGATTTTTTATCCTTATTCTCACCGCATCCGATACATTGTCTCTGCGGAATTTTTTTGTTGACAGCCATTTTTTCATACCGCCCGGCAATTATTGCTCATCCTGATAGTCGTCCGCGTAATCAGCATCGTAACCGTCGTCATAATTGTCGTCATATTCCTCATATTCTTCATCCGAATAGTTGAAATCGAGAAGTCCCAGCTCGTTTGCCTGAGTCTCGCTCTTGATGTCGATCTTAAAGCCCGTGAGCTTTGCCGCAAGTCTCGCGTTCTGCCCCTCGCGTCCGATAGCCAGAGAAAGCTGGTAGTCAGGAACGATGACCTGAGCAGTTTTCTCCTCGTCGTCGGCGGCAACCGAAACCACCTTCGCGGGGCTTAACGCGTTTTCAATGAGATTGGCGGGATTCTCGCTCCAGTTTATTACATCTATCTTCTCGCCGTTAACGTCAACAACGGCGTTTACCCTTGAACCGTTCACGCCGACGCAGGCCCCCACGGGATCTACGTTGGGATCGTTCGACCATACCGACATCTTTGTTCTCGAACCTGCTTCGCGCGCAACGTTCTTGATCTCAACGGTCCCGTCCCTCACCTCGGTCACCTCCGCTTCAAAAAGTCTCTTCACAAGCTCGGGGTGCGTTCTCGAAACAAGTATCCTAGGTCCTTTTTTGTCCTCCTTTACCTCCACGATATAGACCTTGATCCTGTCGTTGGGTCTGTAATGCTCGCCCTTGACCATCTCGTTTTCGTTAAGTATCGCGTCCGCTCTTCCGAGATTGATTATGAGATTGCGTCCCGCGTATCTTTGTACGACTCCGGTGATAACGTCCTTCTCCTTGCTGTAATAATCGTCATAGAGAACTCGGCGCTCCTCCTCGCGTATCTTCTGAAGAATAACGTTCTTAGCGTTCTGTATCGCTATCCTTCCAAGCTCGACGGAATGAATGTCTATGTTTACTGTATCTCCTGCTTCATACTGTGAATTAATCATTTTGGCTTCGGGGATACTTATCTGCGTCACGCTGTCCTCAACCTCCTCAACCACCTCTTTGGCGGCGATAACCGAAAAATCCCCCGTCTCCGGATCGACCTTGACCGTAAAATTATCCGATTTTCCGTAATGCGTCTTGCAGGCGTTAAGAAGCGATATCTCTATTGCCTCAATCAATGTATCCTTACTGATCTTCTTCTCCTTTTCCAAAGCATCGAGTGCCTCAATTAATTCGCTGTTCATTTTTCCTTTATCCTCCTATACATATTATATTTTTTACGTTAAAAATAAACCGTCTGCCTTATAATGGCAATTCCCTTGCGCTCAAAAACCGCATCTTTGCCGTCCTCAAGCATTATCGTGACCGTTTCCTTGTCAAACGATCTCAGAAGGCCGACAAAGTCCTTCTTATGTTCCACCGGCTTAAAAAGCTTCAGCTCGACTTCCTCTCCTATGTTCCGCTCAAAATCCTTATCCTTTTTAAAGGGTCTCCCAAGCCCCGGAGAGCTTACCTCAAGAATATAGGACTCGCTTATAAAATCCTTTTCGTCAAGCCTGTCGCTGAACGCGCGGCTGACCGTCTCGCAGTCGTCCACGGTTATTCCTCCCGGTTTGTCGATATACGCGCGCAGATAATTGCTTGAGCCTTCTTTAACATATTCCATATCGACAAGCTCGTAATTGTGAGCCTCAATTATCGGAACAATAAGCTCGGTCGCTTTAGCCTCATATTCATAGCGTTTTGCCATTTCATCACTTCCTTCCCTCCGGCTTTCTGCCGTCCGTACAAATGAAAGAGTGAGCTCCGAAAAGCTCACTCAAGTAAATTCTTTATAATCTATTGGAAATATTATCACACTTATATAGGAAATGCAAGGTTTTTTTGAAAAAAACTGTATTTTCCCGTTATAAATTCAAAAATTACTCCACCATATCCATAAGTTTGCCCGCAACGTCAGCCATATTTGAGGATGCCTGTTTGGTATTTTGGGAAATCCTCATATTCTCCTCAACCACGTTGGATATCCTTCCCATCTGACTCACCGCGTCCGACACGCTGTCCACATTATGCCTTACCATGTCCGTTATGCCCTCAACGTCGCGTCCCGTTCTTTCTATATCCTTGACGGCAGCCTCAAAAGCCTCCACCGTTTTGTCGGTGATCATCTTGCCGTTTTCTATGGCTTCAATCGAATTGTTGATAAGCTCTCCCGTCTCTCTTGCCGCCTGCGCGCTTCTTGACGCAAGCTCTCCGACCTGCGCCGCGACTATGGCAAAGCCTCTTCCAAGCTCTCCGGCTCTTGCAGCTTCTATGGAGGCGTTCAGTGAAAGCAGGTTTGTCTGCGACGCTATGGAATTGATCTCTCCGATTATCTTTTCAATATCCATGGACATTTCGCTTATATTCTGCATCGAGCTTTTGAGCAGACTCATCTGCGACTGTATCTGAAGTATTCTGTCCACGGTTACTCCCGCCGCCTCCGTAACGTTCACGGAAACCTCCACGCTGTTGTTAAGCTCAAGCGTAAGACGGTTCATAATTTCCTTTAGATCCGTCACAGCCTTCTCCTGCTCTCCTGTTCCCGCGAAGATTCCCTCGGCATTCTCCATCGTTTCGCCCGACACGCGGTTAAGGTCAACGCAGACATCCTTTATATTCTGTATCAGTCTGAGGTTGTTTTCCATATCCTCTTTCTGACGCTCAAGCAGATGTTCATTCTCATCCATATTTCGGCTGATATTTCCGACCATTTTATTGATGCTGTTTGAAAGAAGAGTAAACTCCGGATTTCCCTTCTCGTCCACGACAATGTCAAAATCTCCCTCCGATATTTCCTTCATGGAGTTCGTTATCCTGTTTATTCCGCTTACGATCTTCTTATCAACCATGCGGTTTATCATAAAAAGCAGCGCCCCGAAAATGATAAGCATACTCAGCGAAACAACAAGAGTCTGACTGGTACGCTGCTTATAGTACTCGTTCGCCGGCATGAAGGTTCCTATTATCTGACCGTTGTATTCCTCCGCCTGATAATATCCTCTCACGCCATCGATCTTCGCCTTTCCTTTTCCCGTCAAGCTGCCCTTAAATCCCGCGTCCGCGGCAGCCGTCCCTATAAGCGAATCGTTCGGATGAGCAAGTATCGTTCCCTCGGCGGGATCTATCGCGTAAACATATCCCTTGCTGCCGAAATCGATCTCTCCGAGAACTTTGTCTATTTCGGTGCTGGCAAGCATATTCTCCAAAACCTCCGGCTGGACGCCCACCTGCACAAGTCCCTTCGCGTCTTTCCGCGCAACGCCTATGTACTGCATAACGATTCCCTCGGCTACGTTGACCTGCGGCTCCTGAGCTATCTCTATGGACGGATCGTCAACTATAACCATGAACGCGTTGGACTGCTCCCCGCTCTTCATGTCAAAGCCTATGTAACCCTCTATTGTGGAGCTGGTTATGATCCCGTCCTCGTCAATTATATGCAGCTCGTTCACGCTCAGTCTTTCCTTGATCTCATTCAGCCTGTCCATATTTCCGTAGATCGTGCTGTCGCTGGCAAGCATATCCGCAAAGGCTCTTGTTTTGGCAAGATTATCCTGGCTGAGATTTTCTTTAAGTCTTTCGATATTCTCATCATTGCTGGCGAGTTTTTCCTTTACGTCCGCAAGCTTATTCTGGCTTGAAGCATTATTCGCTCTGCGCGTTACTACTGTCTGCAGCGCGAAAATAGCCCCTATAGTTATAAATAACGCTATCAGCATATAAATAAAAAGGCTTTTGGTTATAATCTTTTTCATTAGTCTCTTCTTGGTTTTTATATTATCTTTATTCTATAATAACAGTAAAAATATGGGAAATCAACCGCATATCTCACAATTTTTGTTTTTGTCCGCGTATTAAACCCAAAGTTTCTGTCAAGGATTAACATAAAACAATCAAAAAGGAGATTTGATATGAACAGTGACGACGTAATATGCAGCTGTCTCGGAGTTACCGCGGGAATGATAAAAGAAGCCGTGGAGTCCGGCGCCCGTACTTATGAAGAAGTAAAGGAAGCAACCGGAGCGGGAAGCGTATGCGGAGCCTGCGAAAGCGACGTACAGAACGTGATCGACGAAGTGCTCAAAGGCTGACCCGTAATCTCAAAAAGACCGCCGTGGATTTGATTTCCACGGCGGATTTTTACTGCTGTTTATTGTCCTTTGTAAAATGAATATGAGTATATAAGTGATCCTGACAGAATTCGTAGCCGCCCTCGCATTTGGAGCAGAAACGGAACTGAAGATCGTCTCCGTCCTTCTCCGTCCGCCCGCAGACCGCGCACCTGTGCTTTGTGACTCCCGCCGCGCGCGAATCCCTCTGCGCCTTTCTCGCGTTCTGCTTAAATTCCCGGTGCATCCTACGCTGCGCCCTGTTCATTCTTATATAATTGCGCGTCGTAAAGAAAAATACGACGAAATTGAGTAACGACGAGCCGATGACAAAAGGATATATATATCCGATGTCCCTGATCCTTAATCCGGATATCATCTCATACACAAGGAATATACCGTAAACCAGCCCAAGCCATTTAACCTTTATAGGAATAAAGAACATAAGAAGCACCTGATTATCCGGGAAGGTCGCCGCGTATGCCAGGAATATCGACATATTCACATAGTATGTGCTGAACGCCGTGGAAACTATCCTGAAATACGCCGGGGCTCCGTTTAAAAGCAGGTCTGATTTGAACAGATAGGTAAAGCCCATCATCAGAAAGCTTCCAAGCGCCGTGAATATCATTCCCGAAAACAGATACACATTGTACTGAAAGGACCCCCATGTCCTCTCAAGCGTGGTCCCGATAGAATAATAAAATACGCACATTATCAGCGCAAAAAATATGTTGCTCTCGGGCGGCGGTATCAGGAGCCAGCTTACGATCCTCCACACTTGACCGTGGGCTATCGCGTACGGGTCAAGCGTGAGCCAGTACAGGAAGCTCGGATTTATAAAATCCATTATATATCCCGCAGCATAGCAGATTATCAGGATCAGCGAGAGATTCTTTATCGCGTACCTGCCGAATTTACGTTCAAGTTTATACATAAAATTCATAATTTAAAACAGATCCTTTTTTCTGAAAATAAAAACTATTATAAGCGAGATGACAAGCGAGATCCCTATTACTATAAGAAATCCCCAACTGTTATCCGCAAAGGGCATTCCCGACGATTTAACGTTCATGCCGTAAAAGCTCGCGATCATCGTAGGTATCGAAAGCACGATCGTAACCGTCGTGAGAAATTTCATCACACTGTTCTGATTGTTAGAAATAACGGACGCGAAAGTATCCATCGTTCCGTTTAAGATACCGCTGTAAATATTAGCCATCTCGATAGCCTGCTTGTTCTCGACGATAACATCCTCGATCAGGTCCTCGTCCTCAGGGTATTTCTTGATAGCGTTGGATTTGAGAAGCTTTTCAAGCACTATCTCGTTCGACTTTAACGACGTGGTGAAGAACACGAGCGATTTCTCAAGCTCAAGAAGCTCTATAAGCTCCCTGTTGCGCGTCGCCTCGTGAAGTTTCTGCTCGATACTGTCACTCCGCCTGTCGATTATCCTCAGATAGTTCAGGTAAAGCGTGGAATTCCTGTACAGAATCTGAAAAATAAAGCGGGTCTTCATGTAGGTATAAAAATTGCGCACACGCCCGTCCATAAACGCAGTCAGCACAGGTGTATCCTCCAGGCAGACAGTTATTATAGCTTCATCGCAGACTATTATCGCCAACGGTATTGTACCGTACCAGTCCTTGTCGTTCCTCTCCTCTATCGTCGGAACGTCTACGAGTATAAGCGTATAGCCGTCCTCGACACTGATACGCGAACGCTCTTCCTCATCCAACGACGCTCTCATGTCGTCCGCGTCAATATTGTACCTTGCGGAAACCCTATACAATTCCTCAGCGGTAGGATTGGTCATCGCGATCCAGCATCCTGCCTCAAAATCGTCTATCTGAAACGCTCCCGCTTCCTCAGTCTTAAAAATCTTTACCATCATGTCCTCCCACGGCGGACACGGCTCGGCTCATTACGCACGAATTTATTAATTATAAAAACGCCGCGCTCAGATGAAAGTCCCGTGACCGCATATATAGTATTGTGCAGCAACTGTGATAATTATCAGGTCCGCTTTCCATGCGCCCACTTCCTTTCCTAAAGATTTATTTCAGTCTGATTATAATATTATAATTATGACAATAGTTTGTCAAGCCAAATGTCGGCTGCCGTTTTCTTCTTCAGTCTGGAATTTATGGCAATATTTTTATATTTTTTTAATACTCTATTATGTTGAAAAAAAAATCCGCTTAATATATAATATTCGCTAGGGCAAAGTCTGCCCGCGCACATCAGCAAAACGCTACGCAAGGAGGTACGGCGGTAAGCCGCACATTATGAACGATTTATTCAAATTAGGTATCGATATAGGCTCGACCACCATAAAGGTCGCGCTTCTTAACGAAAATAACGATATTATTTTTTCCGATTATGAAAGACATTTCGCCAATATACAGGATACGCTTGCCGGACTGTTAAAAAAGACCCGTGAGATCACGGGCTCCGTTTTTGTGCATCCGGTCATAACAGGCTCCGGCGGTCTTACGCTTGCCGGACATCTTGATATCCCGTTCAATCAGGAGGTCGTCGCCGTATCAACGGCGCTTAATTACTACGCGCCCAAGACCGACGTCGCTATCGAACTGGGAGGCGAGGACGCAAAGATCATTTATTTTACAGGCGGAATAGACCAGCGTATGAACGGCATCTGCGCCGGAGGAACAGGCTCTTTTATCGACCAGATGGCGTCTCTTTTGCAGACGGACGCGACAGGTCTTAACGAATACGCCAAGAATTACAAGGCGATATACCCCATCGCGGCGCGCTGCGGCGTGTTCGCCAAGACGGACATCCAGCCTCTTATAAACGAGGGCGCCACAAGAGAAGACCTTGCCGCGTCTATCTTTCAGGCGGTCGTGAACCAGACCATAAGCGGTCTTGCCTGCGGCAAGCCTATACGCGGTCATGTCGCTTTTCTCGGCGGCCCGCTGCACTTTTTGTCGGAGCTTAAGGAGGCGTTTATCCGCACTCTCCACCTTACCGGAGAATACATAATCGCGCCGGATAACTCGCATCTTTTCGCCGCCATAGGCTCGGCCATGACTTATAAAGAGGACGCGCGCGTCGGACTTGACAGCCTGATAGAACGACTTTCCGCCAATATCAGGCTTGATTTTGAAGTTGAGCGCATGGAGCCTCTTTTCGCAAGCCCTGAAGATTATGAAGAATTTAACGCAAGACACGATAAGGCATGCGTCAAAAAGAGTGATCTCGCTTCATACAAAGGCAACTGCTACATGGGAATCGATGCCGGCTCCA
>CAJTON010000011.1:0-10886 GCA_910577605.1 uncultured Butyrivibrio sp. | reverse complement strand
GGTAGCTTTAGTGGGCGAGGATGGAAGCCTTTTGTATTCGTTTTACGACAACAACAACGGCAGTCCTCTCGCGACCTCAATAAGGGCGGTAACCGATATCTACAGTAAGCTGCCAAAAGACGTGCATATCGTGCGCTCCTGTTCGACAGGTTACGGCGAAGCTCTGATCAAATCGGCTTTCATGCTTGATGAGGGCGAGGTAGAAACGGTATCTCACTACTATGCCGCCGCTTTTTTCAATCCAGAAGTGGACTGCATACTTGACATCGGCGGTCAGGACATGAAATGCATCAAGATAAAGAACAAGACCGTTGACGGCGTACAGCTCAACGAGGCCTGCTCCTCCGGCTGCGGCTCTTTTATAGAAACCTTTGCCAAATCCCTTAACTATTCGGTACAGGATTTTGCGAAAGCGGCTATTTTTGCGGAGCATCCAATCGATCTGGGAACGCGCTGCACTGTATTTATGAACTCCAAGGTAAAACAGGCTCAGAAGGAGGGGGCAAGCGTAGCGGACATCTCCGCCGGACTCGCCTATTCCGTTATAAAAAACGCGCTGTACAAGGTAATAAAGCTCTCCGACGCGGCTGATCTGGGGCAGAACATAGTGGTTCAGGGCGGAACCTTTTATAACAACGCGGTTCTGCGCAGCTTTGAAAAAATTGCCGGAGTACAGGCTATACGCCCCGACATCGCCGGAATCATGGGCGCCTTCGGCGCCGCGCTTATCGCGAGGGAACGCTATGAAGGACAGGAAAGCACTATGCTCTCGCTGTCGCAGATAATGGAGCTTAAATACGAAACGAACATGACAAGGTGCAAGGGATGCACGAACAGCTGTCTGCTCACGATCAACCGTTTCACGGGCGGCCGTCAGTTCATATCCGGCAACCGCTGCGAGCGTGGACTCGGAAAGGAGCACAACAAGGACAATATTCCTAATCTTTACGAATATAAAAACAAAAGGATCTTTACATATGAATCGCTTGACACCGACAAAGCTCCCCGCGGCGTAGTAGGTATTCCGCGCGCTCTTAATATGTACGAAAATTACCCGTTCTGGCATACGTTTTTCACCAGACTGGGTTTTAGCGTCGTGCTTTCACCCACCTCAAGCCGCAAAATATACGAGCTTGGCATCGAGTCGATTCCGAGCGAATCGGAATGCTATCCCGCCAAACTTGTTCACGGTCATGTTTCATGGCTTATACATCAGGGCATAAAGTTTATTTTCCTGCCCTGCATTCCTTACGAGCGCTGCGAGGACCCTTCAACAAACAATCATTTCAACTGTCCGATAGTCACCTCCTACGGCGAAAACATCAAGAACAATATGGAGGAG
This sequence comes from uncultured Butyrivibrio sp., assembly GCA_910577605.1. Classification (GTDB taxonomy): domain Bacteria; phylum Bacillota; class Clostridia; order Lachnospirales; family Lachnospiraceae; genus Eshraghiella. Next base: position 9,544 of record CAJTON010000011.1, on the reverse strand, counting down.
CTTAAAGACAACGACGTTAAATTTTTGAATCCCTTCGTGGCCTTTACCTCCGAGGAGATCGCGTCAAAAGAGCTTGTCAAGGTATTCACCGCGAGGTTTCGGACGCGTGCCGCGCCGGATGGGAGGAAATGCAGAAATGCCGTAAGGACATTCAGGAAATGGGAGAAAAAACGCTCCGCTATCTTGAGGAAACCGGACGCAGGGGAATCGTTCTCGCGGGAAGGCCTTACCATATCGACCCTGAGATCAACCACGGGATACCGGAGCTTATCAACTCCTACGGCATCGCCGTGCTTTCAGAGGACTCCGTTTCACATCTCGGCAAGGTTGAGCGCCCGATAATAGTAATGGATCAGTGGACTTACCACTCAAGGCTTTACGCCGCCGCAAGCTTTGTCAAGACAAGGGACGATCTTGAGATGATACAGCTCAACTCCTTCGGCTGCGGGCTTGACGCCGTTACCGCCGACTGCGTGAACGATATATTATCGTCAGGGGGCAAAATTTATACCGTTCTCAAAATAGACGAGGTAAACAATCTCGGCGCGGCAAGGATCCGCGTGCGCTCTCTTATCGCCGCCCTAAAGGTGCGCGACCGCAGCAATTACGTCCGCAGGATCGAGTCGTCGGCTTATGAACGCCGTGAATACACGAAGGAAATGCAGGACGCAAAGTACACGATATTGTGCCCGCAGCTATCGCCGATCCATTTTGATATATTGCAACCCGCGCTCAACTCCTGCGGCTACCGTTTTGTAATGCTGCAGAATTTCGAGAAATCCGCCGTCGATACAGGACTCCGTTTTGTCAACAACGACGCCTGCTTTCCTTCTATTATAATTACGGGACAGATAATGGAGGCTCTTTTGTCCGGCAAATACGACCTTGATAAGACCGCGGTCGTGATAACTCAGACCGGAGGAGGCTGCCGCGCCAGCAATTACATCGGATTTATACGCCGCGCGCTGATAAAGGCGGGGCTTGAACATATTCCGGTGATTTCACTCAGCGCGCAGGGCATCGAAAGCAATTCCGGTCTTAAATACAGCTATACGCTTCTCAAAAAGGCGATGATGGCGCTGCAATACGGCGATGTGCTTATGAACGTGCTTTACCGCACGCGCCCTTACGAGGCGGTTCCCGGCTCAGCCAACGAGCTTGCGGATAAAATGCGCGCCCTCTGCGCCGAAAGCTTTGACGACCCTCATCTGTCAGTGCGTAAATTCAACAAAGTCGTTAAGCGCATTATAGACGAATTTGACAGACTGCCGCTTCTTGACATAAAGAAGCCCAAAGTAGGCGTGGTCGGCGAAATTCTTGTCAAATTCCATCCTACCGCCAACAATCACATTGTTGAGCTGCTTGAAAAAGAAGGCGCGGAGGCGGTCGTTCCCGACTTTATGGGATTTTTCCTTTACTGCGCACAGAACGGCGAGTTCAAGACAGAGCATCTCGGAGCCTCCAAAAAATCAAGACTCGTCAGCAATCTAATAATCGCGCTGCTTGAGGGGCTTCGCCGCAAATCAGGCATATACCTCGATAAAAGCAGCCGCTTCAAGGGAACGATGCATATCAAAAAGCTCCAGAAGCTTTCGGTTCCCTATGTTTCGAGCGGCAACCAGACGGGCGAGGGATGGCTCCTTACAAGCGAAATGGTTGAGCTTATCAACAGCGGAACGACGAATATCGTGTGCTGTCAGCCCTTCGGCTGTCTGCCCAACCACATCGTGGGCAAGGGAGTTATAAAAGAGCTGCGCGCCGCCTTTCCCGAAGCCAACATTATCGCCGTGGATTATGACGCGGGAGCCAGCGAGGTCAATCAGCTCAACAGGATCAAGCTGATGCTTTCCACAGCTCAGAAGAACCTCAAATAAACAAACGGAGGGTCAGGCCGCCAAAGCCGCCCTCCTTATTTTATAGCGGATAAAAAGGAGAAAACGCCGATGCGTGAAGGCCGATTGTTCAAAATCATGTATTACCTGCTCGATAAGGGAAGCGCGAACGCCCCCGAACTCGCGCGTAAATTCGAGGTGTCCGTGCGCACGATATACCGCGACGTCGAAGCTTTAAGCGGCGCGGGCATTCCCGTCTATACCGAGCCGGGAAGAAACGGCGGCATATATCTGATGAGGGATTTTACACTTGACCGCGCCGCTTTTTCCGAGGAAGAAAAACAAAAGATCCTTACTGCAATTCAAAGCTTAAAAGCGGCGCCTAATCTTGACAACAGCGATGTTCTTAACAAGCTTTCGGCTCTTTTTAAAACCGGCGCGGACGACTGGCTCGAAGTGGATTTTTCAAGATGGGGTTACAAGCCTGATGACAACGCAAGATTCGACCTTTTCAAATCCGCGATAACAAGCCGTCGAAGCGTAAAAATCGTCTACGCCGGAGCAAACGGAGATGTCGGAGAAAGGATCGTACAGCCGTTAAAGCTCTCCTACAAATCCCGCGCGTGGTATCTCAAGGCTTACTGCACCGAAAAAAACGCTTACCGTGTCTTTAAGCTTGACCGCATTCTTGACTTTGAGCTTTCGGACGCGTTTTTCCCTCCGCGAGCGTATCCCGAACCGGAGGAAACAAGCGGACCGGAATCTGAAAATATAACTCTCCTCTTTCCAAAAGAAATGACCTACCGCATCTACGACGAATTTGACAACAGACAGGTAAGCCGCACGGCTGACGGAGAACTTCTCGTGCATGCGCGGCTGCCCGTGGATTCATGGCTTACGGGTTTCCTGCTCTCCTTCGGCGCAAACGTCACCGTATTGGAGCCTTCATATATAAGAGAGCTTTTGGCAAAAGAGGCCGAATTAATTTATAAGAAAAATAAAACATGACACAGGCTGTCAGCATTATTCTGCTACAATAAGGCAAGAATAAATTTTCAGGAGGAAAACAATGGGCAGACCTGCGACTAAAAAGGATTTGCTGACTGCGTCGGCAGAAGCATACGAAAAGCTGTGTTCGATTATTTCAAATCTTTCAGATAAGGAGCTTAACACGCCGTTTGATTTTGAAGGCGAGCCCTCCAAGAAGGAGGCTCACTGGAAACGCGACAAAAATCCCAAGGATGTTCTTATTCATCTCTACGAATGGCACCGGCTTTTACTGAAATGGGTCGAAGCCAACCTTAACGGCGAAAGCAGACCGTTTTTGCCTGAGCCTTATAATTGGAAATCCTACGGAAAAATGAATGTCGGATTCTGGAACAAGCACCAGTGCACGACTCTTGCCGGAGCCACGGAACTGCTTGAAAAATCCCATTCGGAGGTTATGAAGCTTGCCGAAGGCTTTACAGACGAAGAGCTGTTTTCAAAGGGCGTATACAAATGGACGGGAAATTCGGCGCTCGGATCGTATTTTTGCTCGAATATGTCAAGCCATTACAACTGGGCGATCAAAAAGCTCAACGCACACAAGAAAAACTGCCGTAATATGCAATAGCCTGCGGCGCTGTCAGGAGTATGAATATGCATTATGTGGAATCAAAAGGAATACTGTACTCATCAAACGGAATGAATCTGTACCGCGGATGTACGCACGGCTGCATCTACTGCGATTCAAGAAGCAAATGCTATCATATGGAGCATGATTTTGAGGATGTCGAGATAAAAAGCAACGCTCTTGAGCTTCTTGAGTACGCTCTCAGACACAAACGCAAAAAATGTATGATAGGCACCGGCGCAATGACCGACCCGTATATCCCGCTTGAGTCCACGCTTTGCCATGTCAGAAAGGCAATGCAGCTTATAAATAAATACGGTTTCGGTTTCACGCTGCAGACCAAATCGGACCTGGTTCTGCGCGACCTTGACCTTATAAAGAAAATAAACGAGAAAACAAAATGCGTCGTACAGATGACACTTACCACCTATGATGAAGAGCTTTGCCGCAAAATCGAGCCGGATGTCTGCACGACAAAAGCCCGCTTTGAGGCGCTCTTAAAGCTGCGCGACGCCAATATCCCCACCGTCGTCTGGCTCGACCCGATACTGCCCTTTATCAACGACACAGAAGAAAATATATCGGGAATCCTTGATCTATGCATTGAAGCCGGAGTTTACGGAATCATATGCTTCGGAATGGGACTTACGCTGCGCGAAGGAAACAGGGAATATTTTTACCGAAAGCTCGACGAGCATTTCCCCGGTCTTAAACAAAAATACATCAGAAAATACGGAAACAGCTATATGGTTGACAGCGAAAACAACAGATATCTGATGAAGCTTTTTCACCAAAAATGCGAGGAAAACAATATAATACACGACAATGACCGCATCTTCTGCTATCTGCACACATTCGAGGAAAAAAACAGCTGCCGGCAGATGAGTCTGTGGGATTTATAATCGAATCGCTCTTTCTCACTCTCAGGCAATGAAAAACCCCGGTTCACGTCCGTATATTTCTATATATTCTCTATCTGCCAATCTATCGGCTCCGCGCCGTTGGCCTTGAGGAATTCGTTGCACTGACTGAAATGCTTACAGCCGAAGAAGCCCCTGAACGCCGAAAGCGGACTGGGGTGCGGCGCTTTAAGCACAAGATGCTTCGGATTGTTAAGCATCGCCGCCTTGCGTCCGGCGGGCGCTCCCCACAAAAGATATACGATCGGACGGTCCTGCATATTCACCGCCTGAATGACCGCGTCGGTAAAGCGCTCCCAGCCTCTTCCCTGATGAGAATTAGCCTGATGCGCGCGCACCGTCAACACGGTATTGAGAAGAAGCACGCCCTGGTCCGCCCATTTTTTAAGGTATCCGTTATTAGGTATATAGCAGCCCAGATCATCGTGAAGCTCTTTATATATATTCTGCAAAGAGGGCGGAATGTCCTTCTGCTCCGGCAGCACTGAAAAGCTCAGTCCGTGCGCCTGTCTTTCATTGTGATAGGGATCCTGTCCCAAAAGCAGGACTTTCACCTTTCCTAACGGAGTGAAATGGAACGCGTTAAAAATATCGTCCGCCGGCGGATATATAACGGCACTGCTGTATTCGTCCTTTACAAATTTAAAAAGCTCCTTATAATACGGCTTTGAAAACTCCGGCGAAACCGCCTCAAGCCAATCGTTGTCAATAGCTGCCATAGCCCTTGCTCCTTTGTTAAAGTCTGACGGGAATATTCCTTTTCGCAAGATATTCCTTTAAACCCGAAATCTCAAGTTCCTTATAATGAAAAAGCGAAGCCGCAAGCGCCGCGTCCGCGTGTCCTTTCTCAAAAGCGTCGTAAAAGTGTTCCTCACATCCGGCGCCGCCCGACGCGATGACCGGGATTCCCACTCCGTCCGCAATGCGTCTTGTAAGCTCTATGTCGTAACCTGCCTTGGTCCCGTCGCAGTCCATACTTGTCAGCAGAATTTCTCCCGCTCCTCTTTCGGCGGCCTCCAAAGCCCATCTGACCGCGTCCATACCTGTGTTTATCCGTCCCCCCGCGCGGTATACATCCCATCCTTCTCCGTCAGCCCTGCGCTTGGCGTCAATCGCAACTACAACGCACTGGCTCCCGAACTTATCGGCAGCCTCGTTTATCAACTCCGGTCTGCTGACAGCCGCCGAATTAACGGATATTTTATCGGCGCCCTCACGAAGAAGCGCTTTGAAATCATCTATACTCCTTATCCCGCCGCCTACGGTAAACGGAATAAAAATTTTTCTGGCAACTTTTCTTACCAGCTCGACTGTCGTGTTCCTGTCGTCGGACGTCGCCGTTATGTCAAGGAAAACAAGCTCGTCCGCGCCCGCCCTGTCATATTCCGCGGAGACCTCCACCGGGTCTCCGGCATCTCTTAAATTTACAAAATTTGTTCCTTTTACGACCCGCCCGTTGTTGCAGTCAAGACACGGAATAATTCTCTTCGTATACATAATCTCTCCTAAAGCTCCGCAAAATTACTTAATATCTTAAGTCCCGTCCCACTGCTTTTTTCTGGGTGAAACTGGCACGCAAAAATATTGTCCTTCTCAACGGCGGCGTGAACATGAGCCGCATATTCACAGGAAGCCGCCACAATATCCTCGTCCTCAGCCTCCAGATAGTACGAATGCACGAAATACACATAAGACTGATCCGGCACTCCTCTAAAAAGTACCGTGTCCCTTTTTATATTAAGCGAATTCCATCCGATCTGAGGAATTTTATAGCCTTTATCCTCCGGAAATTTACGGATCCTTCCTTTCAGAAGATCTAACCCGGCGACTCCCTCAGACTCCTCGCTCGACTGAAAAAGCAGCTGAAGTCCGAGACAGATCCCAAGAAACGGTCTGCCCTTGTCAACTGCTTCTCTGATAGTGTCGTCAAGTCCGTATTCCCTGAGCTTGCTCATTGCTTCGCCGAACGCTCCGACTCCGGGAAGTATCACCTTATCAGCACTCAGTATCGTCCGGCTGTCCCTTGTAACGACAGCCTTCTGACCGAGATATTCCAGAGCTTTCTCAACACTTTTGATATTTCCGGCATCGTAATCAATTATCGCTATCACTTCCGCGCCCTCCGATGCTCTCAAGTATCGAAAAATACTCTTCATAATCCTTCATCGTAAAATAATCCAACGCCTGAGACTCACTGATGCCGTACTTATCCAGCATACCTATAAGTCGGTTATAAACGGAGTTTACCTCGTTCGTGACCTCATATCTTATCGCAAGTTCTTCATTTCTGTTCTTTCTTCCAACCGACATAATGAGCGCGTCAAGAGCATGTGGAACATCGCCAAGAGCTATGTAATTCTCGTACGATTCCAGTCCGTTGTAAACTATCATTACCGTTCGCACCTTCATGTAAAGCTCGCTGTCTTTTTCCTTAACGTCGATTCCGCTCAGTCTTTTGTATGCCGCCGAATAATTTCCCGATTCAAAATATTCTCTGGCGTTTTTGACGGCGCTGTGATATACGAAAAATTTACTTCCGAAAATCACCGCAGCAACCAAAACAGCGGCAATAAGCACTGCCTTAAAAAGCAATCCCGCGTCAAATCCGCCCTTCTGCGATTTATCCTTAGGCTCCTTAACCTTCTTAGGTTTAGGCTCCTTCTTGGGTTTTTCCTTCTTTTCTTTGACTTTCTTCTCTTTTTTCTTCTTTACGGAAGCGTCAATGTCGTTGGGATCGGCGTCGTCAAGGGAACTTTTGTTTTCATAAAGTTCGTTGATGAGCTGCTGATTCTCGTCGGTCGTTTTGTCTTCCGAATCTTCGTCCTCGTCCATGAAGAAATTCTTCAGACTGAATTTCTTTTCTCCCTTATCCTTCTGACGCTTCTCTTTCTTTTCCTTAGATTTCTTTTTGGATGCCTTTGTCTTCTTAACTTCCTTTGCTGCCTCTTCATCGCCCGCAGGCATGTCCGGGGCATCAGAATTTACCGCGGCAAAGTCTGCGTCATCCTCCAAAAGAGAAACCGGCTCATCTTCTGTCGGAATAATGTCCGCATCTTCTCCTGAAAACTCAGGAAAAGGACCGCCCTCATCCAGCACCAGTATATCGTCGGGAATACCCTCATCCTGTTCAGATTCGTCGTACATTCCCTGCAGATCATCCAAATTAAGCTCATCGGATACGGCTACGGGTTCATCCGTAAAATCAATGTCCCCGTCCGCCATAACGGTTTCATCAGCGTCTGCGGCATCGCCGCCTTCCTGCTCAGTTCCGACCAATTCTTCCAGCTCGTTCAGAAAATCCGGCTCCAGTCCTTCGTCCGCTAACGAAACTATCTCCTCCGTTTCCCCGTCGGCAGCAATACTTTCGTCCTCATCGCTATCCATTAATTCGTCAAGTGAAAAAATATCATCATCAGAGGAATCCTCGACACCCGCAGACGCTTCGTCAGGCTCTACCGCAATATCCGTACTTTCGTCCAAAACAATATCCGTAAATGGCTCGTCATCCGGTTCTTCAGGAACGACTATACCGGCAATATCCGCAAAATCATCCTCCAAAACAAAACCATCTTCCGTATTTTCTTCAGCAGCCAAAAAGTCAGCAGCTTCTTCCGAAGACTCCCCGCCGGAAAAAATATCGAATATTTCGTCGTCTTCCGCCGATTCGTCATGTAAATCAGGTATAATATCCTCGTGTCCGTTTTCAGCCGTCACCGCCGCCGGCTCAATCTCACCATCCGATGAACCGACATCTATTTGATTTTCATCTTCCTCAAACCTGGCATCCTGCATCATCGCATTTTCCAAAAGCTGATGCAGATAATCCTCTTCTTCATTCATGCCTGCCATAAATGCCTCCGGTTATTCTTTTTAGTTATTTTTCGCGACGAGCTTATCTATTTCCTCAACCAAAAGTCCTATTTCCGGCTTTGAAAGCTGCGAGTCGGCACCCAGCTCAAGACCTTTTACCTTCATTTCCTCATTAATAAGGGAAGAGAAAATAATTACCGGCACTTTTTTAAGCGTTTCATCGCTCTTTATCAGCTTGGTAAGTCTGTGTCCGTCCATCAAAGGCATCTCGATATCCGTTATAACGCATCCGACATACTGGGAAATATTTTCTTTGTGATCTTTTCCAAGCTTTGACAGCTTATCCCAGCATTCCTGTCCGTTATACGAAAGGTCAAGATTGACATAACCAGATCTTCTGATAGAATCCGAAATAAGCTTCATAAGCAGCGAGGAATCCTCGGCGATATAAATCGGAACATCGTTGCGGTCCCTTGAGGAAAATTTCTCGACCTCCGAAATTTTAAGTCCTGTTTCCGGCGAAATATCATTGACGATATGCTCAAAATCAAGTATCACAATGAGTTTTTCATCAATCTTGACAATACCGGTGGTAATGCTTTCTTCACCCGTATTTATCGAGGCGTCAGGAGAAATGATGTCGGTCCATGATACCCTGTGTATACCGCAAACCTTATGTACATGAAAAGCAATATTAAGTTTATTAAAATTAGTTATAATCAGCATATCCGTATTCGGATTTCCAGCCGCCTGATTTCCCGTGGCTTTGGCAAGATCAATGACCGTTATCATAACGTCCCTGGGCATGAAAATACCCTCTACAAACGGGTGGGAATTAGGTACGGGAGTAACCTTGCGGTACTGCACGATTTCCTTAATCTTGGCAACATTGATGCCGTAATAATTATCCCCAATCATAAATTCAAGAATTTCGAGTTCGTTTGTACCGTTCTCAAGCAATATACCAGTTTCCATAAAAACCTCCTCAATTTATTCGTAATAAATACACTTATCAATATTATATCATATCTTAATCAAAAAAAAAAGAGGTAATCACTGATTACCTCTTAATAATTATACCTTCAAAACCACACATTAAAACACACACCACAATACATCTACTTCCGCTTTCCTAACCTTGGTCAAGCCCTCGACCTATTAGTATCAGTCAGCTCCATGCATTACTGCACTTCCACCTCTGACCTATCTACCTCGTAGTCTTCAAGGGGTCTTACCGCCTAAGCGGGGATATCTCATCTCGAGGGGGGCTTCACGCTTAGATGCCTTCAGCGTTTATCCCCGCCCGACTTGGCTACCCGGCCCTGGATCTGGCGATCCAACCGGTACACCAGAGGTCAGTCCATCCC
>CAJTON010000010.1:21884-70226 GCA_910577605.1 uncultured Butyrivibrio sp. | reverse complement strand
ATGTCCGATGTGTCAGCCGTATCGATAGTTTCTGCGCCTGCGCTTACTGACAGCGACGAAAAAACCAGTATAACTGTTAACATTACGGTTATTATTTTTTTCATTTTAAATCTCCCATAGCGAAAAATAAACTTATTAATCCCATTTATCTTATCATATATGTTTTATCAACTCAAGCATTTTACGACATCTTTCCTCTATCTACGAATTTCAGTAATCCAAAAACAGACTGCTACACTAATGTAACAGTCCGTTTCATATAAATGCCATAAATTATTCCGCGATGTTCCTGTTATTCAGAATCCCAAAATGACGAATACAGCAAGTCCCGCACCGCACATCCGCATAAGCTGCTGCGCTTTTACTCCCGCTCCCCCATTATCTCCTTCACAAACCTTGAAGGCTCCGTCTCCCGGTTATGCCTTTTGAGGCTGTAAAAAATATACAGACGAAGGCGCGCCCTTGTCATAGCGACATAGAACATGCGGCGCTCCTCCTCTATGTCCGGCTCCAGCACGGCTTTTTTATACGGTGTGATGCCCTCGTTTGCGTCAAGTATAAAAACATTATCGTACTCAAGTCCCTTTGAGCCGTGCATCGTCGTGAGCGTGACCGCGTCGTCCGAGGCTTTCGCTCTTTCAGAACTTTCCTTGAGTTCTTTGGAATAATTCCTTATATATTCAAACCATGCGTCAAAGGTTTTGCAGTTTCTCGCGCTCTCCATAAGCTCGTCGGCAATATCGCAAAGCTCCCTTGCGTCAAGTCGGTGCTCTTTTGCGTACTCCGCAAGGAAATCGTCGTACCCTACTCCGCGCCTGAGATAATTTATCATAGCGTAAGGCGGCATTTCAGACATCGCCTTAAGTCCGCCTCAAACTTGTCAAGCCTTTCTATCATCCAGCGCTTTTCCTCATAAAGCTTTTCCAGCTCATCAAAGGAAATCCGATCCGACGTCAGGTAATCCCTGCCGATATAACGCTTGGGTCTGTTCATTATGCGCAGGAAATTAGCACGGCTCCTGTCTCCGAGCTCGACGGCGATATATGTTTTTATATCTCCGGCTATCCAATGGTCAAAAATATTGGGAACGCCGTCACGCAGTACAAACGGGATATTTTTTTCCATGAGCTTCTGCACAGCGCCAGCCGCCGCCGCGTTCGTCCTGAAAATAACCGCGTAGTCCGAATACGAAGCGCCGTTTTTTACCGCATTCCTTATGATTTCGGCGGCACGCTCATACTGCTCCTTCTCGGTGTTGAACTCGGCGATCTCAACCTTGTCTCCGGCTTTGTTGACCGTACCGATATTTTTGGCAAAGCGCGCCTTATTTCCCGCGATGACCCTTGCCGCCGCCTCGACGATATTCCCCGAGGAACGGTAATTCGTATCAAGCACCACACGTCGGGCGCCGGGAAAATCCTTTTCAAAATTCAGCATTATATCGGGCTTTGAACCTCTGAAGCCGTAGATACTCTGGTCGTCGTCGCCGACTATGAAAAGATTATTTTCCGGCAGAGCAAGCATTTTAACGACCTCGTACTGAATCCGGTTTATATCCTGAAATTCGTCTATAAGTATGTATTTATAACGTTTCTGCCACGCCTCCAGCACATCCTTACGCTCTCTTAAAAGCTTATGACAGCAAAGCAGCATATCGTCGAAATCAAGAAGCGCCGACCTGTGAAGCTGCGACTCATAATATCTGTATATTTTACGGAATTCTTCCTCCGCGCAGCTGTCGGAATAATACGCATCAATATCAATGCCCTCTGTTTTTACGCGACTTATCTCGCCCGAAATACAACGTATAAACTCATTTATGTCCTCAGGCTCAACTCCGCTTCTTTCGACAGCCTGCCTTATAAAGAAATCCCTTTTATCGTCTTTTATTATATTTTCAACGGAATAATTATATGTAGCTCTTAGAATTTTGAAAAAAACCGCATGAAATGTACCGAAGGTCACGCCGCACCGCCTGCCGGTCAGAACGTCAAAACGGTCCTCCATCTGCAAAGCGGCGGCCTTCGTAAATGTTATTACAAGAATCCTGCTTGGATCCGCCTTGTATTCGTCTATAAGATTTTTGACGCGGGCGGTAAGCACGGTGGTCTTGCCGGAACCCGGTCCGGCGATGACAAGCATGGGGCGTTCCCCATGCTTTACCGCCTTTATCTGAGATTCGTTGAATTCCATTAAAAACTCCCGAATTGCGGGACCTGTCAGTTACTTAAACAGACCCTTTTTCTTTCTATGTTCCTCGCGCTTTTTCCCGTTATTCATCGCCGTATCAAAAGCTATGAGCGCCTGTCTCTGTTCCTCGTTAAGCCTATCCGGTACGGTCACGACGAGCGTTACATAATGGTCTCCGCGCACCTGTGAATTGCGAAGCGACGGGACTCCTTTGCCCTTAAGTCTTACTCTCGTATCCGTCTGCGTACCCGGCCTGACATCGTACTCCACCTCTCCGTCAACGGTCTTTATGCGGATCGTCACTCCGAGCGCCGCGTCGGCAAAGCTTATAGGTACAGTGGAATAGATAGTGGTATCCTGTCTTTGGAAAATGGGGGACCTTGAGACCGTGACTTCCACAAGCAGATCGCCTCTTTCGCCTCCGTTCTCACCCGGCTCTCCCTTTCCTCTTATCCTTATGCTCTGACCGTCGTCGATTCCCGCGGGAACCGATACCTGTATTTTTTTGCGGCTTGATACGAAACCGCTTCCGTAACAGTCAGGGCATTTATCCTTTATTATCTTACCCTTGCCCTTGCATTCCGGACAGGTCTGGACATTACGCACCATTCCGAAAAGCGACTGCTGGGTATACGCTACCTGTCCTTTGCCCCCGCATTTTGAGCAGGTCACTGGACTGCTGCCCGGCTTTGCGCCGCTGCCGCCGCAGGTCGGACAGGGGTCTTTAAGGTTAAGCTCAAGCTCTTTTTCACAGCCGAACACGGCTTCTTCAAACGTGACCCTGACGCTCGTGCGGAGATTTGCGCCTCTCTGCGGACCGCTGCCGCCGCCTCTTCTCCTGCCGCCTCCGAAAAGATCCCCAAATATGTCTCCGAATATATCTCCCATGTCGCCGAAGTCAAAGCCTCCCGCGCCCCCGGGTCCGCCTCCGTTCTCAAACGCCGCGTGCCCGAACTGGTCGTACTGCTGGCGCTTCTGAGGATCACTCAAAATGGCATAGGCCTCGGAAGCCTCTTTGAACTTGGCTTCTGCCTCCTTGTCGCCCGGATTGGTATCCGGATGATATTTTTTAGCCAACACACGGTACGCTTTTTTGAGCGCAGCGTCGTCCGCATCCTTGGACACCCCCAAGACTTCGTAATAGTCTCTTTTATCTGCCATGCTAAATCCTCCTAATATTCCGTCCCGAACATGAGGGACGGAGTTCCCGCTCAAGTATCACAATATTTTTTGCCATAAAGAGTGAGGGAAAGCATCTTCCCTCACTCCGTTCATATATTCCGCAGATGATTTTACACTTCTCTGAAATCGCCGTCAACAACATTATCGTCCTGAGTATAACCTGCTTCCTCGGCTGTCTGCGCTCCTCCCATATCGGGTGCGGGACCCGCGGCTCCCTGATTCTGCTCGTAAAGCTTCGCGAAAAGAGCCTGCGCGCTGTTCATAAGCTTTTCCTTTGCCGCCTTGATCTCCTCGGTATCAGCCTCGGTCATATTCTCAGGTGCGGTCCTGTCAACTATCTCCTTAAGGGCGTTAAGGTCAGCCTCAACAGCTTCTTTTTCCGAAGCGCTGAGCTTGTCGCCCACGTCGTCGAGAGCCTTCTGCGTCTGGAATACCATCGAATCCGCCTCATTACGGGCTTCGATGCCCTCCTTGCGCTTCTTGTCCTGAGCCTCAAACTCTGCCGCCTCTTTGACAGCCTTCTCGATATCCTCATCCGACATATTTGAGCCGGAAGTGATCGTTATATGCTGTTCCTTTCCGGTTCCGAGGTCCTTGGCTGACACGTTTACAATACCGTTGGCGTCAATATCAAAAGTAACCTCGATCTGAGGAACGCCTCTTCTTGCCGGAGGGATCCCGTCAAGTCTGAACTGTCCGAGAGACTTGTTGTCCTTGGCAAACTGTCTTTCGCCCTGAAGCACATTTATGTCAACCGCCGTCTGATTGTCGGCTGCCGTAGAGAATACCTGACTCTTCTTCGTGGGGATGGTCGTGTTCCTCTCGATAAGCTTTGTCGCGATGCCGCCCATAGTCTCGATAGAAAGTGAAAGCGGCGTTACATCAAGAAGAAGTATGTCGCCCGCACCCGAATCTCCCGCGAGCTTTCCGCCCTGAACCGACGCGCCTACCGCAACGCACTCGTCAGGATTAAGCGAACGGTTGGGATCCTTGCCTGTAAGCTGTTTAACCTTTTCCTGTACGCAAGGAACACGGGTCGAACCGCCTACCAAAAGCACCTTGGAGATCTCCGAGTAATTAAGTCCCGCATCCTTCATAGCGTTCTGAACGGGAATTGCCGTTCTCTCGACAAGGTCGCTCACAAGCTCTTCAAACTTAGCTCTTGTAAGATTCATGTCAAAATGCTTCGGGCCGTCAGCAGTCGCGGTGATAAAAGGAAGGTTTATATTTGTCGTGGTAGCTGATGAAAGCTCTTTCTTCGCCTTCTCCGCCGCCTCTTTAAGTCTCTGGAGCGCCATCTTGTCGTTGGAAAGGTCCACTCCCTCAGCCTTCTTAAATTCGTCTATCATCCAGTTGATGATCTTCTGGTCAAAATCGTCGCCTCCGAGACGCGTATCTCCGTTGGTGGAAAGCACCTCGATTACGCCGTCTCCGATTTCGATAATTGAAACGTCGAACGTACCGCCTCCGAGGTCGTATACCATGACCTTCTGCTCGCTCTCATTGTCAAGACCGTAAGCAAGCGCCGCAGCCGTAGGCTCGTTGATGATACGCTTTACGTCAAGTCCCGCGATCTTTCCGGCGTCCTTTGTAGCCTGACGCTGTGCATCGTTGAAATAAGCGGGAACCGTGATGACCGCTTCCGTAACTGTTTCTCCGAGATAGCTTTCGGCGTCAGCTTTAAGCTTCTGGAGTATCATTGCCGAGATCTCCTGAGGCGTATATTTCTTGTCGTCGATATTTACTCTGTAATCGGAGCCCATATGTCTCTTTATGGAAGAGATAGTCTTATCGGCGTTAGTAACCGCCTGACGTTTTGCAGGCTCTCCCACAAGTCTTTCGCCCGTCTTGGTAAACGCTACGACCGAAGGAGTAGTTCTCACGCCCTCGGTATTGGCGATAACTACGGGCTTGCCGCCCTCCATAACTGCAACGCAGCTGTTAGTCGTTCCTAAATCAATTCCTATAATCTTTCCCATGATTTTTCTCCCTTTCTTATTCTCACTTTATTTAGAATATAAGATCAAATTGTTAATTTGCTACCTTCACCATACTGTGACGTACTACCGTATCCCGGTAGGTATAACCCTTTTGCAGCACCTCCGCAACAACGTTTTCGCCGAGACTTTCATCCTCGATATGCATTACCGCGTTGTGGAAACTGGGGTCAAACTCCACGCCCTCAGCTTCGATTTCCTTTACTCCGGCATCCTCAAGCATTTTGGTGAGCTGGCGGTATATCTTATCCATTCCCTCAGCCACCGCCGAAGCCTTATCCTCCTCCGGAATAGCCGCAAGACCTCTCTCGAAATTATCGACTACGGGAAGGAGCTTATCAATGATGCCCCTCGCTCCGATTTCATACATCGCCGCCTTTTCCTTTTCGGTGCGCTTTCTGAAATTATCGAATTCCGCCATCGTCCTTCTGTATTTATCGGTAAGCTCTTCTATCTGGAGGTCCTTCTTATCCTTCTTGTCTTTCTTCTTGAAAAAACCTTTTTTGTCGTCGGAATCCGTTTCTTTTTCCGCTTCCTCAGCCTTAGCGGCTTCCTCTTCGGAAACCTCCTCCTGCGCCTCGTCTGTTTCTTTTTCCTGTTCCAGCTCTTCTTCTGAATTAATATTTTTCTCTTCGCCTGACAAATTATTCGCCGCCCTTCTTAAACGCATCGTCTAACTGAGACTTGATGCTTTTGATCGTTTCAACGACCTTTTCGTAATCCATCCTCTTGGGACCGATTATTCCGATCGTTCCCTTAGCTCCGTCGGACAGCTCGTATGTCGCCGTTACCACGCTGCAGTCCTTCATGCTGTCAACCGGCGTTTCCTCGCCGATATAGACCCTGATGCCGCCGTCCTTATCCGTCGAATCGTTCACAAGATTCGCAAGCAGCCGCTTCTCCTCCAATGTGTAAATCAACTCGCTGGCCTTTGAATTGTCGCTAAGCTCGGGGTATTTAAAGATATTGGTCGCCCCGCTTGTATATATCTGAAAGTCATTCTCGCTGTCGGCAGCCGCCGCGATAGCGTCGAGAATATCCCTTATCAGCATCCCGTACTCTCCCGCCTGAGCGGTAAGTCCCGATATTATCGAAAGATTTATCTCCTCTAAGGTAAGTCCGCCGACCGCGCTGTTGAGCATTACGTTCAGCTTGAGACACATCTCCGTGTCAAGCTCCATCACGTTCTGAAGAATCGTGTTCTTTATCGTATTTCCCTCAAGAACAAGCACGGCAAGTATCTTGCCTCTCTCAAGCTGCGATATCTGGATAAACTTTATCCTGCGTCCGCTCTTGTGCGGAGCCGCGACCATTGTCGCGTAATTCGTGTTCGCCGCAAGAGTTTTCGCCACATTCTGAAGCAGATCCTCGACCCTGTCGACCTTCTCAAGAAGAAGACTTTCCTTTGCGTTAAGCTCCTCTTCACGCCGGTCCAGCGCGTCCTTCTGCTCCTGCATCATGTTATCCACATAGAAACGGTAACCCGCGTCCGAAGGAATACGCCCCGCGGAGGTATGCGGCTGGAGAATATACCCCATTTCCTCAAGGTCCGCCATTTCGTTGCGGATCGTCGCCGAACTGAGATTCAGGTCGGTATACTTGGAAACGGTACGGGAGCCAACCGGTTCTCCGGTTTCCAGATAATTGCGTATCACCGCCTTTAGTATCTTGATTTTTCTCTCATCCATTTCCATTATATTCGCCTCCGTCTCATTTTGTTAGCACTCAACTTGATAGAGTGCTAACACCTCGGCTATACTTAAAATAGCACTCCGTATTTAATTTGTCAACATATAAATGAAAATATTTTTAAATCGGGGATTTAAATAAAATTTTATTGCCGTCTGGACAAACGGACTGATATAATTTAAGGAAGAAACTGACGCGAAAGGAATTTATAAATGAAAATAAAATGCGTATGGGAACATAACGGAAACGACACTCTGCTTTACTCCGAAACCGCGGCGGGAGCCTTTACGCGGGGTCGCTCAAAGGAAGAGGCGCTTAAGAAAATGCCCTCCGAAATAATCTCTTTTATGCGTTGGAGGGACGGCGATATTTTCGACACAGAAGAAAATGAAATTGAGATCGTTCAGGAGAAAGCCTCCGGACTTGACATACGCGACGCGGACAGCGACGTTATTTTTGAAAGCGAAAAAAAGCCGCTGACGCGCGATGAGTACGATGCCCTGAAAGCTCTGGCGCTTAAATCGGCAGCCGATTTCCTGCAACTCTACGAAAGCGTGCCGGACAAAAACAAAAGCGTCCTGCCCAAAAGAAGCACCTTCTACGGCGACGTCCCCCGGACCGCCGAGGAAATGTACCAGCACACCAAAAACGTCAACAGCTACTACTGGGGCGAGATAGGGATAAGCGCCGACAATTCCGGCAGCATTCTTGACTGCCGTAAGCAGGGCTTTGCCCTTCTCGAAAAGATCCACGACTTTCTCTCCCTCGGAGTGTTTTCGGGCAGCTATGACGAGGAATGGTCGCTGCCCAAGGTCCTGCGCAGATTTGTCTGGCACGACCGCATTCACGCGAAAGCGATGTATAGAATGGCGGTACTGACCTTCGGCGGCAATTCCGTCCCCGATATTTTCCGGTTCGAGGGATGAAAAAAATCTAAAGCCCCATAAACGGCAGCACGTCGTCAAGTCCTTCCTCTACCGCGATCTGCATAGGCGTAACATTATCTTCATTGGCGATATTGTAGTCGGCGCCTTTCTTTATCATATATACAGCCGCCTCGCTTGCTCCGTTTTCGAGTGCGAAATGAAGCGCCGTATTCCCGTCAGAATTTCTCGCGTTGAGGTCGTATCCCGCCTTTATCATCGCCTTTATAACGTCCTTGTCGCACGACCATTCAGTATGCAGATGAAGCGCCGTATTTCCGTCGTTGTCAGCGCGGTTTACGTCGGCTCCCATTTCGATAAGAACGGGCGTAAGCACGTCCGAAGCGCGAAGTTCATATTCCTGTGCAAGCATCAGCGGCGTTCTTCCGTCTTTTCCGGGAATATCTATATTTTTAAGTTCCCTAAGAGTCTTTGCGGCATCGTCGGAGCTTACCGAATATGTCCTTTTTACCGCTAAAACAGCGACGTGCGCCGGAGTTTCCTCCTTCATATTCATAATCGTATCGTCCGCCCCCGCTTCAATCAACAGCTTAACGATTCCGGGATAACCACCCTCACAGGCCGTGTGCAGCAGCGTATTTCCCTGCTCGTCCCTCGTATTGACGTCCACTCCCTTTTTAAGCATCGCCTCAAGCATGAGAAGGTGATTTCTGCCTGCCGCCTCATGCGCTGCCGATACGCCGTACGAATTCAAGGTCTCCATGGATTCCGCGCTGAAATACTGCTCTGCTGCTTTTGCAAGAGCCTCCTCATTTTCGTCCGGCGCTTCATTTCTTGACGCAGAAAAGCTTTGCGCCAAAATGTACGCCGGAGTTCTGCCTTTAAAGAGCGGCTTGTTCATATCCGCGCCTATCCGCGCCATTTCCATCGGCAGGTCCGGTATGAAGCATTCCTGCAAAAGAAAATCTCTTATATTTACAGGCTCTCCGCGATAATACACAAGCTCCGTAAAGCTTATGCCCGCCTCCTTCAAGGCTCCTAAGATCTTATCAGCGGAGATCTGCTTCCCCATTATCTCCTCAAGGGCTTCAAAAAACGTATCCGCGTCCTCGTCATCGTCCAGATCCATTTTCCGCACCATTATCCCGAAAACTCCGACCGCTTCCTCCTTGAGCTTCACATATGTATCTTCTTCGTCCTCTTCAACATACATTATCGAGCTTAGCGCGTCATAAAGAATAGCCCAAAGCTCCTGCACAGGCAAGTCCAGCTCGCCCGCAAGCACCTTAGGTCTGTTCCTCCTGCATTCCTCATAATCATATACCATTGTTTTTCTCCTTTACCGGTTATTGATAGTTCGGGGAACCACCTATTCACAGCCCCATAAGCGGCAGCAGCTCTTCAAGACCTTTTTCCACGGCAAGCTGCATCGGCGTTACGCCGTTATCGTCAGCAACACCAAAATCGGCGCCTTTTTTAATAAGATACGCCGCCGTCTGACTGTCGCCTCTCTCAAGCGCGAAATGAAGGGGCGAGTCGCCGTATTTATTTCGCGCATTCACATCCGCTCCCGCCTTCACAAGCTCCTTTATCACGCCAATGTCCGGTCCGAGCATAAGCGGCGTATATCCTGAATTATCGGCACGATTTACGTCCGCGCCCTTTTCTATAAAAACAGGAGCAAGCTGATTGCGTATAGCGTAGTCGCCGCAGTCAAGCGCCGCCATCAAAGGAGTTCTGCCGTCCTTTCCCCCGCAGTCCGCGTTTTTCAGCGCCCTTAAAAGCCCTATGCGCTTCTCAATTGTCAGAGCCTTAGAGTTGGAAATATAATTACAACAAGCAACTTTGTGTGCCGGGGTTTCCTCATTCTCATCAAGCAGGGTATCGTCCGCTCCCGCTTCGATAAGAAGGTTTAACGATTCAATACTGCCATAACTGCACGCCGTATGCAAAAGCGTCGTGCCCGCGATACAGGGGCTGTCTTCAGTAAGGTTCATGTTTATTCCCGCCTTTATCATAGCTTCAAGCATTTTATAATGACCGTTCTTAACGGCAAGATGAGCCGCAGAGGTTCCAGCCGCCGTCAGCTCCTCCATGGAGCTTACGCTAAACAAAGATACCGCTTTCGCCAGTTCTTCCTCAATATCGCTGTCCGCCAACGCGCTTTTCTTTGTAAACTCCCTGTCCGCAAGAATATACGCGGGCGTTTTCCCGTCAATCAAAGCCCCGTTTAAATCTACGCCAAGCTTACTCATTCTCTCTAAAAGCCCCGCGCCAAAAGCGCGCTCCAAGAGCCAGTCCCTTAAAACAGTCCTCTCTCCGCCGTAATATCTTTTCTCCGTAAAACTGATATTGCTTTCGGCAAGAATATCAAGCGCCATTAACGAATCGTCCGTCTTACTGTTCAAAACCCTGACCACCGCGTCAAAAACATACTCCACTTCATCATCGTCATCGCAGTCAACCGCCTCCAGAAGCTTGCCAAAAACTCCGAAAACAAGCTCGCCCTCCAGCTTTTCTTTGAGCGAAAGGTCCACCGTCCTTCTCAGAAGGAAATCCAAGTCGGACAGCGAAAGCTCAAGTTCTCCCGACGCCACCTGTCCGGCGCTTTCTATTATTTCATAGTTGTACATCGCGTAATTATTAAACATTATCCGTCCTGCCTTAAATGAAATTATGATAGATAATTATATCATTTTCCGGAGTCAAAAACAATATTTAACGGAGTTATCAGACCGCGCCAAGTATCCTTTTCGCGTTATCCACGCGCTCCTTAGCGGGCGGCTCTACGCCCTCAAGCTTATAAGGGATCCCCAGCTTTTCCCATTTGTGAATGCCGAAGGTATGGTACGGCAGCACCTCGACCTTCTCCACGTTTGAAAGCGTTCCTATAAATTCCGCAAGCCTCTCAAGGAATATATCGCTGTCGCTCGCCGCCTCGCCGCCGCTCACAAGCACATGCCTTATCCACATTTTCTGTCCGACGGAATCCATATGGCGCGCGCAGTCGAGAATATTCGCGTTGCCGTGACCGGTCAGGAGCCTGTGCGCCTCGTCGTCTATATGCTTTATATCTAACATCACCAAATCGGTATATTCAAGCAAAGCATCAAATTTCCCGATAAAGTGTTCCTCCCTTGTAAACGGCTGCGCCGAGGTGTCAAGGCAGGTCGTCCCTATTCCGTTTTCTTTAGCTATGCGAAAAAGCTCCGTCACAAAGTCTATCTGAAGCAGCGGCTCGCCCCCGCTGACGGTTATTCCCCCCTCGTCTCCCCAATAGCTTCGGTAGCGCAGAGCCTTGTCGATAAGCTCCCGCGCCGTGTATTCCGTTCCGCTCCCGACCGCCCATGTGTCAGGATTATGGCAGAACTGACAGCGCATATTGCAGCCTGTCAGGAAAATCACAAAACGTATGCCTGGCCCGTCCACAGAGCCGAAGGTTTCTATCGAATGCACAAATCCCATTTTGCCCTCCGTTAATGCTTAGTGCCCGCGGCTATCTTACCAAAGTCCGCGGGCACGTTTTTTATGCGCAGTTATTTTTTAAAGATTTCCGTGACAGGTCCTCGCTATAACGTCCATCTGCTGTTCTTTTGTCAGGTCGATGAATTTTACCGCATAGCCCGAAACACGGATAGTAAAGTTGGCGTATTCCTCCTTCTCAGGATGCTCCATCGCGTCTATAAGCCTCTCGGTGCCGAACACATTCACATTGAGATGATGAGCTCCCTGTTCAAAATAGCCATCCATTACCCTTACAAGGTTGCTGATGCGCTCCGCCTCGTCATGTCCGAGAGCGTCAGGGTGTATCGTCTGCGTGTTGGAGATACCGTCGAGCGCATATTCATAAGGAAGCTTTGCAACCGAATTAAGCGAAGCAAGCAGCCCGTTCTTCTCCGCGTTGTAGCTCGGATTCGCGCCCGGTGCAAAAGGCTCGCCCGCCTTGCGCCCGTCGGGAAGCGCGCCCGTCGCCTTGCCGTAGACCACGTTAGAGGTGATCGTAAGTATCGAGGTCGTAGGCTCAGAGTCACGGTAGGTTTCAAATTTCTCCAGCTTGCCCATAAAGGTCTTGAGAAGCCATACCGCGATCTCGTCCGCGCGGTCGTCGTCGTTGCCGTAACGGGGAAAATCTCCCTCGACCTCATAATCGACTACAAGTCCAGCCTCGTTGCGCACAGTCTTTACCCTCGCGTATTTTATCGCGCTCAGCGAATCTACTACATGGGAAAAGCCGGCTATTCCGGTCGCGAAGGTACGCCTTACGTTGGTGTCGATAAGCGCCATTTCCGCAGCCTCGTAATAATATTTGTCATGCATATAATGAATGAGATTCAGCGTGTTCACATATAGTCCGGCGAGCCAGTCCATCATCTTGTCGTACTTGTCCATTACCTCGCCGTAATCAAGATATTCCGAGGTTATGGGAGCGTACTGCGGACCTACCTGATCCCCGCTCTTCATATCCACTCCGCCGTTCACCGCATAATTAAGGCACTTCGCGAGGTTCGCCCTCGCTCCGAAAAACTGCATCTCCTTGCCCGTCTGCGTCGCCGACACACAGCAGCAGATAGAGTAGTCGTCCCCCCATACCGGACGCATAACGTCGTCGTTTTCATACTGGATCGAGCTTGTCTCTATCGATATATATGCTGCGTATCTGCGGAAATTCTCCGGCAGCCTCTTCGAGTAAAGCACGGTGAGGTTAGGCTCCGGCGAGGGCCCCATATTTTCAAGCGTGTGAAGGAAACGGTAGTCCGTCTTGGTAACCATCGAGCGCCCGTCCTGTCCGAGTCCCGCCACCTCAAGCGTAGCCCATACGGGATCGCCCGAAAAAAGCTCGTTGTAGGATTTTATCCTCGCGAATTTTACCATTCTGCATTTCATCGTCAGATGGTCTATAAGCTCCTGCGCCTCAGCCTCGGTAAGAATTCCGGCGTCCATATCTCTTTTGATATAAATATCAAGGAAGGTCGATACGCGTCCGACGCTCATCGCCGCTCCGTTCTGTGTTTTTATGGCGGCAAGATAGCCGAAGTAAAGCCACTGGACAGCCTCGCGCGCATTTGCCGCCGGAGCGGAAATATCAAAGCCGTAAAGCGCCGCCATCTCCTTCATTCCCTTGAGCGCCTTTATCTGCTCGGCAATCTCCTCGCGCAGTCTTATGACTTTCTCGCTCATCGTGCCGTTGCCGCACTCGTCTAAATCTTTTTTCTTCTGTTCTATGAGAAAATCAACGCCGTAAAGCGCCACTCTCCTGTAATCGCCGACTATCCTGCCCCTGCCGTAGGTGTCCGGCAGTCCCGTCATTATCTTATTCTTGCGCGCCCTTCTCATCTCAGGAGTGTAAGCGTCAAAAACAGCCTGATTGTGCGTTTTATGATATACGTTAAATATTTTATGAAGCTCTGAATCGGGAGTATACCCGTACATCTCGCAGGATTCCTCCGCCATTTTTATGCCGCCGTAAGGCATAAACGCTCTTTTTAACGGCTTGTCCGTCTGCAAGCCGACGACCTTTTCCAGACCTTTAAGCTCCTCGCTTATATATCCGGGTCCGTGAGACGTGAGCGACGAAACAATGCCGGTGTCCATATCAAGCACTCCGCCTTTCGCGCGTTCCTCCCTCTGAAGCTCCTGTAAGCTGCCCCAAAGCTTATCCGTAGCCTCCGTCGGTCCGGAAAGAAAGCTCTCGTCCCCGTCGTACGGCGTATAATTATTTTGGATGAAATCTCTTGTATTGATCTCTTCCTTCCATATTTTTCCTTTAAACCCTTCCCACTCTTTTATCTCAGGCATATCCTATACTCCTCCAAATGTATTAATAAGCTGTTTTCAGAAATCTCTTTCGCAGTCCGTTGTCAGTATAACATCAATATATAGTATATGCAAGAGGAAAATCACACTAAATGTAGTATTTTTTATTTTTTTAAATTAAAAAGCATAATATCTTAAATCAAAAAAAAGGCAGCGCATTTACGCCCTGCCTTTTAATTCCCCCACTCATGAGTCTGTTACTATTCCGCTTTTTTATGCGTTACGTTTATATCTCCCATATCGCAGTCAATATTCATGTTATGCAGCTTTTCGCTGTCAGTTCCTCCGTTGTCGTGAACCTCTTTTCCGCCCATTCCGACTTCAAAATCATACCGATAAGACGAGGCGCTGTAATACGTCACTATGTCCACGCTGCCCATATCCGCGTCTATCTCTAGGTCGCAGTCAAGCCAGCCTTTGATATAAACGCTTCCCATGTTAACGTCCGCGTCTATTTTATCGGTAACCGTTCCGTCAAATTCCACGCCTCCCATATCCGCGTCGATATACAGCCTGCCGACACTTATATCATTGCAGCTGACGGCTCCCATATCGCAGTCAAGCGTAAGGCTTTCACATGAAATTCCGCTTATATCCACCTTTCCCATATCAGCGTATATTTCCGCGCTGTCAAGCTTCTTTTCTGGAACATAGATCTTGATATAGCTGTCCTTATGATGTCCGAACCACCCGAAATCAAAGCATATTATATGGTTCTTTTTTCCCTGCTCCTTAAATGTAAGCACTCCTTTGTCAACGTCGCACTTTATGTTATCCGAATAAAGCTGATACTCAATAGCGTACTCTTCTCCGGCGACGATCTCCACTCTTCCGAGATTCATATCAACGTAAAGAGAATCAAACGCCTCTATCTCTCTGTACTCCTGTTTTACAAGCTCTCCCCTGCCGAAGCTGAAACCAAGGGCTCCGTTGAAAAGCTGTATGTCATTTCTTGCGCCCATCACAAAACCGATGCCTAGCAGTGTACCTCCGATAACAGCAAACGCTCCTGCTACTACGCCAAGAATTATAAATATTTTCTTCATTATCTTACCCTCCTTGTCCTTTTCTTTGCCCTTGACGACTTAATTCCGTTCACTGCAAGCTTTATAAGGAATATGCTTAACATTGTAAGCGCTATTCCGATTGCCTCCATAAGAAATCCGGTGCCAAGCACTACCATTCCCTCAGCGGGTGATAAAAAGAGCCTTCCGATGCCGCCCACGATAAGTACGACGCCGCCGATCACAAAGCTTACCGCGAACGCCGCAAATGACACCACCAAAGCAAACGCGCATGCCGCCAATGCGATTACCACACATAAAAGCGCGAGCCATATAGGCGAGCCGACTATCGCTATTGCGATTATCCAGCCCAACGGAAGTCCTTTCCTCTTGGTCTTCACAACGACCTCCTCAGGCTGTTTTCCGCGCTGTTCCGCAATTATGCTTACGGCAAGCTCCTCAGGCGTTCCGAGGGCCGCCATAACATCCTGCTCCTTCTCCACCCCTGCGTCCGCAAAATATTCGCTGTAATACTGCATCACATTGTTGTATTCATCCGCAGGCAGTTCATTCTGAATAATATTGCTCAACGCGTTCAGATAATTATACTTATTCATTTTCATTCCCTCCGTAAAGAATTTTGTCTAACTTATATTTGTAATCGTTCCACTCTCCCAGATAATAATTCAGTCTCGCCTTTCCCTGCGGCGTTATCGCGTAATACCGCCTGTTTCTTCCCTGATACGCCATGTCGTAGGTGGTAAGGCTGTTATCCTTTTGCAGCCGCCTGAGCACAGGGTACAGCGTAGACTCAGAAATCTCAACGATTTCCTTGATGTTCTGCGTCAGCACATATCCGTAAGTATCTCCACGGTCAAGCACCGCCAACACGCATGCGTCCAACAGCGCGGAACCAAGCTGAAAAACCATAAAGCTCCTCCTTTCAAATTTACGGTGTCTTGGACATCCGATATAATATTATACATTGTATAATATTGATTTCTTTTATAATATAACGCGCGGTATAAAAAGTCAATATAAATTTTTATTTTTTCTTACAAAAATAATGTCCGCGAATCGATTGCAAACGCCCTGAAATTATTATAAAATTTATACAAAGGATAAAAGGAGGATCTTTATGCTGGATTTTGAAAGATTATTGCAGGACGCGCAAAACGGCAGCCTTCCTGCCTTAAAATATCTCGGTGATATTTATCTTGACGGCTTAGAAGAAAACGGCATCAAGCCAGACCTTCAAAAAGCGATTGACTGCTATGAAAAAGCGGTTGACGGCGGTATGGAAAACGCGCTTCTCGATTTAGGCTACATATACTGCTCCGGTCAATATATGGAACCTGACTATACAAAAGGGCTCGCATACTATGAGCGCGCCGCCGCGCTCGGCAGCACGATCGCGCTCGGCAACCTCGGAATGTCCTTCTGCAACGGTTACGGCGTCAAAAAGGACGAGAAAAAAGGCTTTGAATATTTTCTTAGAGCCGCCGAGGGCGGCAATCCCGACGCCATGCAGCAGGTTTCGGAAATGTATGCGCGGGGCATCGGAGTTAAAAAGGACAAAAAAGCCGCCGCGCACTGGCAGACAAAATCCGAAGAAAAACGCCGCCTTGACGAGGAAGCCGTCAAAGAGGAGCAATGCGACCCTCTTTCGGAGGCTTTCAGGAAAAATCTCAAGTTCATCAGCGAGGTAACTCTGGACGCGGATTTTGCAAATAAGATTTTCAGTCCTCTGGACGGTATGCGCCAATACACGCTTGGAAGCTGCGAATTCGGCAGCGGAACGATCGTCACGGCTGACCCTCTTTGCTATTTGCAGGACCCCAAAAGCGTAACCATAAAAGGCAAAACGATCGCTCCCGGAAGCTATCCCGTACAGATCTCCGTATCGGAATCGGAAATGGCGGGACTGCGCATAGTCGGCGCAAGGCTCAGGATAAAGGACAGCAGAGCCGTAAAATACGAGCTGGCCGAAAGCCTTGCGCAAAAGGACGGCGAGTGGAAGCGCTCGTTTGCCGGATTCCCGGTGGAATGCGGAATGGCTTGCTTCTGCGACCTGCAGGCTGCCCAAAGCTACTGGCGCTTCCTTGAAGGCTGGTACGCCGAGCACAAAAACGGCAACATATATGACGACTATTTTGCCGCTCTTTTTGCCGACAGCTATAAAAAAGAGCCCTCATACCAAAGGGAGGGCGGTGATTTTCTTATGTGGAGCAACCCGCTCGACGGCACGCAGATCGCCATGTTCGCGTCCGGGCTAGGCGACGGCTTCTATTCGGATTACTGGGGAATCGACAAAGACGGCGATATCTGCGAGCTGACTATGATATTTATGGATCCGGAGCTTTTCAATACTATATAAAATTAAGCATTTTTTAGAAAATCTCTACTTCTAAATTTTTAACAAGTTAGAGATAATTTCATAAATTAATATCCTGATACAGAAACAAACAAATATCATTCCAATGTTCCTTTAAAAATGGACTCATGATGAAATTTCAAATATCCCATACGTTTCTCATCCATAGGAAGCGTTTTAATAAACATATCTTTTTTCAGACCGATTTGTTTCCATGTAAAAGGAGAAATGAAATCGGATAATATTATATGCCTATTCTCGGTAAATGTTATAAAACCGCGATCAAACAATTTATCAAACAGCGGTGAAAGCATATATCCATTATAAGGATCAATCTTTTCTTCCGAAGTAGAAGCTATCCAAGGTTTAATATGGCTTGCAATTAACAAGCGTTCGTCTGCAATCATGGTAAAGGGACAATATCTGCATTGTTCCAATAACTGTTCACGATATTTGCCCTGCCCATTTCTTGCTTGACGGATTTCTTGTTCTTCTTTGTCTTTTTTCTTACTATGATTTTCCTGAAACAGCTTCGTAGTTCTTGATTTTCCATAATTAAAGACAAGAGGACCATTCTGCTTTTCCCAAATAGTTTCAAAATCCACAAATAGTTTCCAATAATACAATGGCTCCTTTTCAGAACCCACCTTCTCGACGTAAATATAGCTCACAAGTGGGAGAGCTAATTTTCTAATAATTTGATATCCAAAATCATTAGAATTAATATATCCTCGAGTTCCCTTAATCTGATATTGATCATGAATATTAAAAAATATCACATCATCAAGCCCCTCTATTATTAACATACGTTCAGTCCACAAGCGAGGCAATTCACTCTTCTTGGCATACTCCTGTGAAGGATCTTGATACTCGTTTTTTATAGCCTTCATATATGCTAACAAATCTGATTTAAGCATGAAACATTTGGCCGTAAATTTTTCGCCACCATAGAAACTGTACATATCCTCTTTTGATGATATGTAAAATTTTGCTTCACCATGCCCATGCCCAAGCTTATTACTTCCAGTAACCACGCAATCAGGAACAGTCATCATATTTGGGAACACTGATATTGTATGCAAAACTTCACCATTAATTTTCATCTTTTGTACCATACCTTGTAATATCCATTTGTTTTAGTATCGCAATAAGTACATCAACAACAATACTATTACCTGATTGTTGATACATTGACGTATCCGATACCACTATTTTAAAGGAATCCTTAAAACCCATAAGTCGTAGACACTCACGTGGAGTTAGTTTTCGGATTCTTCCTTTATGTGTAACATAATTATCTACACCGGCTCTATGCATTTTGTGCATTGTTTGCAAAAGCGGCCTTGCCACGTCAAGATCCGTTTCAACTGATGTCCTAAAATTCTTAGTACCACCTGCCAAAACATATCTAGCAACTTTTTCAGAAAGGTAATATTTTTCATCAACATCCTTTACATCAAAAATAAATTCATCAAATGATTCTTCAAAGTCTTCTCCTTCAGCCACTGGATGATACACAAAATCGCCATGCCAATTAAATTGTTGATTACGCTTTTGACAAAGCGCAATATCTCCGTTTACTTGTGTATAACTTTTTTCTCTGTTCTTTTGGCTTGTAACAAATTTAATACCTTTTTCTCGAAGGAAATACTTAGTATCAACATAATCCTCCAAAAAATCATACATAATATACTCCAATTCAATAGGAGCTGGAAAACGAAACTCAGTTTTATTTTTAAAGCCAAGACAAAAGATGCGTTCACGGTTTTGCGGAATTCCATAATCTCTACTATTTAACACCCGAAAATGAACATCATATCCCAGTTCGTCAAAAATATCATGGATTACTCGCCATGTACGACCTCCGTCATGATTGAGCAGACCTTTTACATTTTCAAAAAGGAATACTTTAGGAGCTGTTTCTTTGACAATTCTAGCAAATTCATAAAACAAAGTGCCGCGTGCATCATCAAAGCCTAGCCTTTTACCAACCATAGAAAACGCCTGACAAGGCGCTCCCCCAACTATAAAATCTACTTTTCCTTTATATTTGGAAGCATCAAAATCACGAATATCAGTAAACCAATTTTCTTCACTAATTTTATAATTGGCAAAATAACTTTTTTTGCAATTAGTATCTATATCTCCAGCGAAAATAATCTTATGCCGTAATTTTAATCTTTGAAATGCGTGTTCAATCGCTCCTATCCCGCTAAAGACTGTACCAATTCTAATTGTGTTATTAGGAAATTCAAACTTATTATCCTTCCAGTCTTTATAATCTAACTCTTCAGGTATAATATCAGAATTATCAATTATCCTTTTTCGAGCTTTAATTGCTTTTCTAGCTTCACTGATTTTTTCTGATTCCTCAAGAATGCTCTTCTCTACTTTGGTCATTTTTTTCCCCACATCAATGCTCATTTCATTCAAACAATTACTTTTATTAATGTAGTTTTAACTAAAAATATTCTCTCGCCGCGTTCCATACCGCCTCCGCTATCTCTTCCTGCGGACGGTTCCCGTCAACGATAACGACCTTCTCCTCTTTTTCAAGAAGCTTAAAAGCCTTCATATAATTATCGCGGACCTTTACAAGCATGGACTTTTTCTCAAAAAGCTCCTGACGGAACCGATTCTTCGCTATCCTGTCCAAAGCAGTGTCAGGATCTATGTCGATGTAGACGGTAAGCGATGGTCTTAAAATGGCGCTGCTTTGTTCGTTCGCCTTTATTACCCACTCCATCGGCATATGGACGCTGTTGTAAGCGTACGAGGAAAAATAATACCTGTCCGTCACTACCGTAACGCCGCTTTCTATCTTGGAAACTATTCCGTCAACTTCGTTGAGCAGATGGTCAAGCCTGTCGGCGGCAAATAAAGCGGCGACCGCTTTGTTGTCCGTCTTTATCCTGCCCGTCATTACCTGACGTATAAGAGAGCCTATCAGCGCGTCGGTCGGCTCCATAGTGGCATAACAGGGAATCCCCTCCTGCCTCAGTTTCTGTATCAGAAGCGCCGACTGCGTACTTTTGCCGCTGCCGTCGATTCCCTCAAACGCGATAAAAGCGCCGCGGTTATCCTTATTGTTCATATCTCTACCTTCCGCAGCACTGCTTGTACTTCTTGCCGCTGCCGCATGGACATGGATCGTTGCGCCCTATTTTTTTGCCCTTTACAACTGTGGTCGAAAGCTTCTGCTCCTTATAAAGCTCCTTACGCCTTTCCGCGTCTATAAGCGCGTCCCATTCGGGCAGCTCGTAGAGCCAGTCCGCCCTAGCTCCCACCATATTTTTATAAAGAAGCTCCGTATCGTAATCAAGCGAGACCTCAGTATCCTCCTCCATCGTTTCTATGGGATTAGGAGTTTTGAGGCTGTCGTTGATACCGTCAAGGAAGCCTACCATAAGCATAAGCTCAACATTATATTTCTGGGCAAGTTCCTTCACCGTTCCCTTCACGGGTTCGTCGGGCGTTTTCAGAATCTGCTCGTAAATTCCCTTTTCATAGTTGAAATAATTCGCCCAGAACATCTCCTGCGTCCTCGCGTCGGTCTGCTGCTCATAGGCCATCGTTCTCCACTGTTCCAATAAAGACATAAAACATACTCCTCACATGGTATTTTTCAAAGACTTTAAAAAGTATATACCATTCGGGCGGCTTTCGTCAACATTTGAAAAAATTAATTTTATATCTGTTCATAGCCCAAATTTACTGATATACTTTAGTTTATAGGATATTTTCGGAGGTTTGAAATGAAAAAAAAGATTACCGCCAGACAGGTTCTGGCAATAATTGCGATAGCCCTTCTGGTAGGTCTGTATGTTTCTGCGCTCGTCCTGTCGCTGATAGGAAGCGAATTTGCGCAGACTCTGCTCAAAATATCGCTTCTCGGCACATTTATAATACCGATACTCATATATGTGATAATTATGTTCTACCGCATCGGACATAAGAAAGAAGATCCGGTACCCGACACTTACGCAGAGGGAAAGGACGATCCTTTTGACGAATCCGTAAACGGAAACGACGGCGAAGATGAAACCAAATAACCGTTCTTTTTCGGCGGTAAGATTCGCGGTATTTCTTACTCTGTCCGTAACAGTAATGGCGGTGATCTTTGTTTTTTCGGCGCAAAACGGCGAGCAGTCGAGCGCGGCAAGCGGATTTGTATCGAATTTTCTAAGGCGCGTATTATCTCCGGTAATGCCTGATGAGGCTCTTGACTTCGTGCTGAAATATATGCGCAAGATCGCCCACATAAGCATTTATTTCCTTCTCGGACTTTTCGCTGCGCTTTCGGCTTCGGAGCTTTCGCGAAAAACCGGAAGGCTGTTTCTCTGCGTTTTTATTTCATGGACCGTCTGCATGCTTTACGCCGTAAGCGATGAATTTCATCAGAGCTTTACAGCGGGACGTGAAGCGTCTTTTCGCGACGTGCTCATAGATTCCGCGGGCGCGCTTATATCCGTTTCGCTGATTGGAATAATTTCTTTTATAAAAAGAAAACGCGTAACAAAAGCATGGACATAGCGGTTAAAAAGCCGGCTTTCCGTTTATTGGAAAATCGGCTTTTTCTCATATATCCGCAATCGCATCGATCACTTTGCTGACGCTTGTTTCCAAAGCTTTCTCGCCCCATCCAAGCTCCCAGTCGTCGCCCACGCCGGAATCCGATATTATATATATTCCGGCCGCATGACATGAACGGAAGGCGGCTGCCGCAAACAGCCCCGCTCCTTCCATTTCAACGCAAAGAGCGCCTTTGTCTTCAAAATATTTGATACGCCAGTTTGTCTCAACATATCCGGCGTCAGTAGTCCAGTGACAGCCTCTATGATAAGCAATTCCTTTTGCTTCCATTTCCTTGCAGAAGGAATCCGTAAGCGTCTTTGACGATTCAACGATTTCGCCGTTATAACCGTACAATCCCGCAACCGCCGTATCGTTAAACGCTCCGTCGGTAATCACTACGTCGCCGATCCGCGTTCCGGCACGCCCTCCGGCAAATCCGACATGGATCAGTTCCTTAGCTCCTGCTGCGATCAAATCCTCAGCCTGAGTTGCAATTCCCGGCGAACACATTTCTCCTTTTACAAATCCGACCTTATTGTCATGATCCATAACATATACGTCACCGCCGACATGCCAGATAAGAGTTCCGATATTTTTTGCCAGCATTGTATCATACAAACTATCCGCAAGCAGATATACTCTTTTAGGGAATTTCTCTCTCATTTCATCAAAATCAATCCCCTGCAATTCCACTTCACGTTTTACCAGCTGAGACGGCGCGTTGTATTCATCCGGATCAATCGGGAAATTATTCCTGCACATTATCTCATACGCAAGCACCTTATCATTCTCAAGCTTGTACTCCTTGTATTCCTTGGCAGCATATCCCCGGTCGCTGTAAAATTTTCCGGCAGGAAGCGAGGAATCCACCCATGCGGCGCCATAGCCTTTTATGATCTCACTCTCAAAAAAATCCATAATAAGCGTTCCGATTCCCTGCCCCTGAAATTTTGGCAGTACAAACAAGCGCTTAATATGATCCCCGTCAAGCGTTCCTGTTCCGATCACCTCCTGTTCAAGAGTGACCGCATATACTTTTCCGTCCAAAATATCTTTTAAAATATTTTCTTCGCTGTGAAGCTCCGAGAAAAATCTGACCGCTTCATACGTATAGTATTTGGCGTACACTTCCTCAATCGTCCTGTGAACCAAGCTGTACACCGACGAAAGCAGTTCTGCTTCCGCCTTAATAATAATCGGTACGTTTTTTTGCTCCTGAATCATATCTTTTCCGTCCTGTTACGGTTCTCCTATTCCTCACCGTTCATCTTCGCAAGCTTTGCCGCCTGATCCGCAGATATGCAGGCGTCAAGTATTTCCTGAATGTCTCCGTTCATTATTTTATCGAGCTTATAGAGAGTAAGGCCTATCCTGTGGTCTGTGACGCGCCCCTGCGGGAAATTGTAGGTGCGTATCTTCTCGGAGCGGTCTCCCGTTCCTATCTGGCTGCGCCTTGCGTCAGCCTCCGCGTCGTGCGCCTTCTGGCACTCAAGATCGTAAAGCTTGGCGCGCAAAAGCGCGAAAGCCTTTTCCTTATTCTGTATCTGGGATTTTTCCGTCTGACTGTAAATTACGATACCCGTGGGATAATGCGTAAGGCGCACCGCCGAATCCGTGGTATTGACGCACTGCCCTCCGTTTCCCGAAGCGCGCATTACGTCGATCCTTATATCCTTCTCGTCTATCTGCACCTCTACCTCCTCGGCCTCCGGCATTACCGCCACAGACGCCGTCGAGGTATGGATCCTGCCGCCCGATTCGGTTTCCGGAACCCTCTGTACGCGGTGGACCCCGCTCTCATACTTGAGCACTGAATACGCCCCCTGTCCCGTAACCATAAACTCTATTTCCTTCATTCCGCCGATTCCCGTTTCGTCCGCATTGACGACCTCGATGCGCCAGTGTCTTGTCTCGGCATAATGCGTGTACATTCTGAAAAGCTCCGCCGCAAAAAGCGCCGCCTCATCTCCTCCTGCTCCGGCGCGTATCTCCACCACAACGTTTTTATCGTCGTTGGGGTCCTTCGGGAGCAAAAGTATCTTAATTTTCTCCTCAAGCGAAGCGGATTTCTCCTTCGCCGCCGAAAGCTCCTCCTTGAGCATTTCGCGCATCTCCTCGTCATTCTCCTCGTCGAGCATAGCAAGGCTGTCCTCTATATCCTGATTCGCTTTTTTGTACGCCGTATACGTCTCAACAAGCGGCGCAAGACTGCTCTGCTCCTTCATCAGCCTTCTGAAACGGTTCTGATCGGAGGTAACGTCCGGCGCTGAAAGCTCCGCGTTTATATCCTCATATTTCATCAGAATATCGTCCAAATTCTCAAACATTTCTATTTCCTCCGTCCGCAGACCACCCTGTCAAGACCCGCAAGGTCTTTTACGACACGGATATCCGTATAATCATACTGCTCAAGCAGCTCGCAAACCTGCGCCGCCTGTTCACAGCCTGTTTCCATTATTATATGTCCTCCGGGCTTCAGATGCCCGAATCCTTCTTTTGCGAGTATACGGTAAAAAAACAAGCCGTCTTCGTGTCCGTCAAGGGCAAGCCTCGGCTCGCAGTCCTTTACCTCGCTCATAAGCCCTTCAATATCGGCGCTTTTAATATAAGGCGGGTTTGATAATATCATATCATAAGTTCCGGAAATTTTGCCGAACATATCGCTTTTAATAAATTTCACGTTATCCGCGCCAAGCCTTTCGCGGTTTCTTTCGGCAAACAAAAGCGCGGTTTCAGATATATCCGCGCCCGTAACGCTTCGGACCCTTGAAAGAAGCGCGACGCTTATCGCAATACAGCCTGAGCCGGTGCACATGTCCAGCACCTCGGAATCTTCGCCGACAGCCGCGAGCGCCTCTCCGACCAGAACCTCGGTATCGAATCTCGGAATAAGCACGCAAGGTCCGACCTCAAAATCAAAGCCCATAAAATATGCTTTTCCCAGAATATACTGAACCGGCTCGCGCCGGCATCTGCGTTTGGCAGCCTCGCACAGCTTTTCCGAGAACGAATTTTCCCATTCTTCGTTTGCGCTAAGCAGGTAATCCGTGCGGCTCATTCCCGTAACTCCGCTAAAAAGAAGCCACGCGTCGCTTGAAGCCTCGTCTATTCCCACAAAAGAAAGCTTTTGTTTCAGTTCGTCAAGAATCTGCCTGTTCGTCATCGGTGATTTTTACCTCCAGCGTTTCGGCTTCGCATCCGACAGTATTTGCTTCTGGCTGCGCCGTATCGGAAACCTTTGTCCCGAAATTTTCTTCAATATATGCTCTCCAGTCAAAGACCGCCTCGACCGAAGCGATTCCCACCTCTATCATATCATCGTCCGGCTCCCTTGTGGTAAGTCCCTGCAAGAGAAGTCCCGGCTTGCTCAGGGCGTTTACGAACGCGTTGTCGTGCGTACCCGTAAACCTCAGAAATTCATACGAAATTCCCGCTATCAGCGGAATCAGCAGAATGCGCGCGAGCATTCTGAGTATACGCGAGTCAAAGCGCACAAGCATCAGCACAAGAATCGAAATGCACATCACGATAAGCATAAAGCTCGTGCCGCAGCGCTTGTGCTCCTTTGAGCTTTTTCTGACGTTCTCCACATTAAGCTCAAGACCATGCTCAATGCAGTTGATGCATTTATGCTCCGCTCCGTGATACATATACACGCGCTTAATGTCCTTCATCAGGGAAATAAGCGTGACATAGCCTATAAAAAGCGCGACGCGCACAAGCCCCTCTATAAGAATCAGCACGCTCTTTGATTTTATAAACCTGCTCAGCACAAATTCCGACAGACACCACGGTCCGACCATAAAAATACCGAGCGCGAGTATAACCGATATTATTACCGTTATGATGTTAAAGATTTTATCGGATTTCTCCTTTTCCTCAGGAGTCTTTTTATCCTCCTCATCCTCCTCGTCATAAAAAGAGGTCGAGTATGTCAGCGTAGACATTCCTAACACCAAGGAATCTATAAAATTAACTATGCCCCTGATAAACGGAGCTCTTGCATAAAAAGCCGCCTTGCCACTTATCGCGTTGCAGTTTTCCGTCTTGACCTCGATCTGGCCGTCAGGCTTGCGCACGGCTATGGCGTATTTATCCTTGTTTTTCATCATTACGCCTTCTATGACTGCCTGCCCGCCTATCCCCGAATATTTCATACGGCATACCTCCTGTGTTTATATAATGAAAGGCTTGTCTATCACAAGCTTTTTACCAAAAAATTACTTATTAACCGCAAAACGGGTTGAGATCGGCAAATCTCAACCCTGACTACTTCACGCAATTCAAATATTAGTTATTCTGTGTAACGCCATACTTCTTATTGAACTTGTCAATACGTCCGCGGGCAGCGATAGCCTTCTGCTGTCCCGTATAGAACGGATGGCATTTGGAGCAGATTTCCACATGGATATTCTCCTTGGTCGAACCTGTTATGAATTCATTACCGCAGTTGCAGACAACCTTTGCCTGATAGTAATCCGGATGGATTCCCTCTTTCATCAATTTCACCTCGCTATTATAAAATCCACTATGACATGTCCGAAAACCGGAGCCTCTCGCCATAATAACAATTTTACCAAATTTGCTTATCCGGCATTCTGTCGGAACAGCTTTTAAAGTATATCATATGTTTATCAGGATTGCAATACTTTTTTGAGCACTTCCTCAAGTGAATTATCGGTCACAAAGGAATTTACGTTATACAAAAAAAGCACATCTGTCACTGAAGCGTCAGACATCAGCTGATATATATCGTCGTAATAATATCTTGGATCGACCACTATTATTTCCTCATAGCAAGGGGTAAGCATGGGAATAAAGCAGTTCGCGTACGAGTCCTTTATCACGAGCAGTCTGCGCCCGTTTTTCGCGTCGGTATTTATATCGACCCTCGAATAGTTGCCTCCCATAAAAACAAGATATTTATCTTTTTCTTCAAGCTTGCTCATGTCAAAAAGCGTCGCCGTCTTGCGCGTTTCGTCCACATAATTGACGATGTAGCTGCCCGCGCTGTCCTTAGGCACGCATATATTCACGACATCCCTGCTGCTGTACACTCCGCAGTTTGACGCCTGCGTACCGCAAAAATCGCCGCTTACGCAGTAATTGTCATATTGGATACCCGATACGTCAAGCCCCGCCGCTTTTGCGTACTCCGCAAAGGCTATCTGCGCCCCCGCCGTCGTCCAGTGATGGTCTGTTTTATAGTAAAGCTGCCTGCCCTTTCCGGCAGTCAGAGCATCGCGCACATCGACAAATCCCACATTAGAAGATAGTTTTTCCCTCACATACTCTATCGTTTTGTCCTGTGAAGAATCTATCCCGTAAGGCAGCTTTTCTTCATATATAAGAGACGAATTCGGCACCAGCATGAACTTTACATTCGCTTCGCTTTCCGCCGCAAAAGAATTTATTGCCTTCATCAAAGCGTCAATTTTATCGCTGTCAAATTTCTCCTCTTCGGCGATGAGGTAGCCCTTTGAGCCTATATACACGCCGTTTATGCGCCGCTGTCCGAGAAGCCTCAATGCGTTGGTTTTCAAGGTTATGCAGGCGTCGCGCACCGGAAACTGATCCGTAAGGTACGTTTCAAAATCCTCCATAAAACTTCCGTCCGACAGGGATTTGAAGCTTATACTTGGAAACTTCGCCATATACCTGTTTTCTTTGTCCGAAAAATCCACATCCTTTGATATCAGCATCCAGATGGGCATAAAACACAAAAAGATAATCGTTATTATCCTGACCGAATTTTTGCGCACAGTCCCACCTCCTAAAATCTGAAATACAAAAACGGATTATAGCTTTCGCTGACAAGGAACGCCACCGAGAGCGTAAACAAAAGCACGCAGGCAAACCATTTTACGGAAACGGGTAGTTTTATCTTTCCCTCCGCCTTAAACGCGGACGGCAGGAAGCCTAATACTAACAGCAGCGCGTAAGCCAGAATATAGAAGCCGCCCATTCCGGCAGTTCCGGCGCCTCCCGCGCCGAACATTGCTCCCAAGTATGAGAACGCCTCTCCAAGCGAATTGCAGAAGAAAAACACCCAGCCTATTACTACAAGCAGAAATGTAATAATCCAGTTCGCAATTTTAGGAAGCTTTTTCTGAACCTTAACAAAAACAAATTTTTCAAGTATCAGAAGAACTCCGTAATAAAAACCCCACGCCACGAAATTCCATGCCGCGCCGTGCCAAAGTCCCGTGAGCGTCCATACTATGATGAGGTTGATTATCTGCCGCGCCGCTCCCCTGCGGTTGCCTCCGAGCGGAATATAGAGATATTCCCTGAACCATGTTCCGAGCGAAATATGCCATCTTCTCCAGAACTGCGTTATACTGGTAGACGCGTACGGTCTGTCAAAGTTCTCAGGGAAATCAAAGCCGAGCATTTTGCCCAGTCCGATAGCCATATCGGAATATCCCGAAAAATCGTTGAATATCTGGAGCGTGTACGCCAAAGCGCCTATCCACGCGGCGAGCGCCCCCCTGTCCGCAATACCGAAGATCTCGGCGTGAAGCGCACCTATGCAGTTCGCCAGTATAACTTTTTTGGCAAGTCCCTTTACAAAAATAATCACGCCGTCGCCGAAATCCCTTCCCGAAAAACGGCGTTCATTCAGCTGGTTTTCTATGTCCTCGTACCGGACGATAGGTCCCGCGATAAGCTGCGGGAACATCGTGATATATACCGCGAACGGCAGAAGCTTCTGCTGCGCCTTACTTCCGCCCCTGTAAACATCGATAATATACGACATCGCCTGAAATGTGTAAAAAGATATTCCGATAGGCAGCGGCAACTCGCGGTTCACAAGCGAAAGCCCTGTTATTTTATTTATAGAATCCACAATAAGTCCGGCATATTTAAAATATCCCAGAATAAGAAGATTCACGATTATTCCGAAAATAAGAGTATATTTCCTGTGTCTGCCCTCGTCGATGTCCTTTCCTATATAATAGTTAAATAATATGCTTATGAGCATTAATATAATATATACAGGTTCGCCCCATGCGTAAAAAATCAGGCTTGATGCCAGAAGAATTATATTTTTCCACTTGATATTCCTGCATAAATAGTAGGAAAGCAATGTAAGCGGCAGGAATATGAACAGGAAATTTATGCTGCTGAATACCATATTCTACTCCTTACCTGTAAGTATATCGGATATCCTGCTCTCAATTTCCGAAGCCTTGTCCGACACCACATAAATAACATAATTTCCCTTTTGTTCAAGAAAACTTCCCGCAAGAAGCGCATACTGATCGGGCGCGTACGACTTAAACAGCTCCATGCTTTTATCCCGGCTGGTTTTTATCGCGTTAATTATCCCGGAAGCCTGTTTCGCGTCCGCAAGCTTCACAATGAATACCGTCTCGCTGTTCATCACGCTCTCATGCCCGTAATATGCAAATTCCGGGTAATCATTAATGTTTATTCCGAAATTCCTCCGTACCTGCGCGCCGTCAAAGGCTGTCATATTCTCAAGCCCCGCCGTATCGCCCAGTCCCGATACTATCCGTTCTATCGCAACATCCGTATAGTTTTCCCTTGTATTAATAAAAAATATGAATGCCGCCAGACAGGTGACAGTCAGAATTTCCTTAATACGAAGCGACATATCAATACAACCCCATTTCTTTTATCAACTCGTTGATCCATGTCAAATACATCTGGCTGACGCAATGTATTCCGTCCTTCTGATACCAGTCCGGATTCGACGCGAAAAGCCGGGAATTCTCATTGTACGCCACCCCGAACTTTATACATGACTTGCGTATCTCCTCGTTGTAAGCTGGCACTCTGGCAAGCCTCGACTGATTTTCCACGGCGATGTCCTTCACGGGCCATAACGATACAACCACTATTTTGGTATAAGG
The DNA here is from genome assembly GCA_910577605.1 of uncultured Butyrivibrio sp. Lineage (GTDB taxonomy): Bacteria > Bacillota > Clostridia > Lachnospirales > Lachnospiraceae > Eshraghiella. Next base: position 40,637 of record CAJTON010000010.1, on the reverse strand, counting down.
AAGGTTCTCTTTAAGCTGCGAAAGATACTTTTCGAAATCCTCTATATATTTTTCAAGAAAATATTCTTCCTCGCCCATTTCATTCAATCCGTAGTGCAGAAAAAGCACCTCGGGATTGTAGTCTGTTATAGCCTGAATATTATTGGAAAGATCGGGATTCATCATAGCTCCCACATTGGCAATGACGTTCCCCGGATTCGCGATCCTGTAATCGCTGAATCCCACCATTATGGAATCTCCTACAAACAAGGTATTCTTAAAAAGCTCTTTAAGCGACAGCTCCCCCTCTTCCACTCGCTTTGCAAGCTTCTCTGCCTCCTCCTTATCAAAAGCGTAAGGCGTATAGCTTTTCTGATCGCTGCCCACAAAGCCCTCTATGTCAAGAAGCTTAAATTCGTCTTGCTCGAAAGCCGTAGTTTCCTCATGTCCCGGCGTCTCGTCAGCAGAAGGCGTTGACTGATCCTGCGTCCTGTCGGGATTGCGCAGACCGTTTTCAACCTTACGCACATCCTGATCCTCCATTGCCGCAAGATATGACTCGCCATCCGACGTGTTGACGTCGTTTGCCCTGCCTGTTTTAAGAGATAAAATGCTTACTATTATCAGTACCGGGATCACTGTAACAAGAAGAAGAGCCGGTACTATGCTCAGATATTTTTTATTAAAAATTTTCATGGTAACCCGCCCTTAATTACAGTCCCATAGTCAAAATGATATTTTTCAGCCAATACTGCGAATAAAATTCCGGACGCAAATGAAGTCCGTCATGGCTGAAAAGCTCCTGATGCTCCATCATATACGCGTTATCGCTGAGATACTCCACTCCAATCTCCATACACATTTCAAGAAGCGCGTAATCGTACTCAATAATATATACGAATCTGTCCTGTTTGCCGAAAATACTATAATGCACAGGGAAAACCCCGCTGACGATGATCCTCGTTCCGGGCAGCGCCTCCTTGAGCCTGAGCAGCAGCTCTCTGTACTGATTGATCCTTTTCTGCCTTTCGTCAGCCGATGTTGAAAGCGTATTGATACCGTAATGTACGATAAGAGCGTCGGTGCCTAACGCCTTAGCCACGACCTCGTCAAAATGCTTGGCAAGATAATCGTAGCTTTCCCCGTTTTCGGCGACGATCCTGTTCATTGAAAGGATTCTGTCGACCGCCAGCGCCTTGATCTGTGAATCTCCGGTAAATGATATGTTTGAAAACGCCTGCTCGTAAGAAAGCGCTCCGCTGTCTATCTGATTTATTTTCTCCTGTACGGACGTCAGATCTATTTTTCTAAGCACATATGAAGGAGGATACGCGAATACCCTTATGTCCACGGCGTTTAAAACTATCTTTGCCGACAGCTCGCCGTACCTGAATTCAAAGACGTTATCGCCTTCGGTCATCCGGTAATCCGGCGCAAGCTGCGCGCATTCGTAATCATTGATCACTTTTTCATAGCCGTCGTCCATTTTGAGCTTTACGTTAAAATTGCCCGCTATCGCCTGTCCGCCCGTATAAACGGTTCCCCCGGTATATTCTACCGTAAGCATGCCCTCCGGAGGTATCGCCTCCGTGGTTTCTTCGCCGACCTGCGAATCCGGATTTCTGGTCTGACCCGGAGTTATGTTCTCATAAATATTCGTATGGTCATATCCCGAGGATACGCCGGGAGCGATAAGCGGCTCCGCAAATAGATTGGAAAAAAGCATGAGGCCTATGGTGACGATGCCGCATACAAGCATCGTTACAAGCCCAGCGACCATCGCTATCTGCATGGCGTAGTGTCTGCCTTTTTTACCGTCGTGACTGCTGCTGTTCTTCATGACATACCGCTCCCGCTACACAAGTCTTGTTTTCTTGACTATCTGACAAAATTCCGCGTTGCTCCTCGTCCTCGAAAACATATCTATGATACGCTCCACGGCGTCGTCCGAACGCATACCGTTAAGCGCCTTTCTCATTGTATCGACAGCCTCCTGTTCCTCCCTCGTAAGAAGCAGGTCCTCCCTGCGGGTCCCCGATTTCACAATATCTATGGCGGGGAAGATCCTTTTCTCCGAAAGTTTCCTGTCAAGCACTATCTCCATGTTGCCGGTTCCCTTAAATTCCTCAAAAACAACGTCGTCCATCTTGCTTCCGGTATCGACAAGCGCCGTTGCGAGTATCGTGAGCGAACCGCCCTCTCTCATATTACGGGCAGCCCCGAAAAATTTCTTCGGCATATGCAGTGAAGCCGGATCAAGACCGCCCGAAAGCGTTCTTCCGCTCGGCGCGATAACGATATTGTACGCCCTCGTGAGCCTAGTTATACTGTCGAGAAGGATGCATACGTCCTGTCTGTGTTCTACAAGACGCTTCGCCCTCTCTATTACCATCTCCGAAACTCTTTTATGATGCTCCGGCAGCTCGTCAAAGGTCGAATATATGACCTCGACATTGTCGCCCTCTATGGACTCCTTGATATCCGTGACCTCCTCCGGTCTTTCGTCTATCAGAAGTATTATCAGATGCATGTCCTTATGATTGGCGGTAATCGACTTTGCCACCTGCTTGAGCAGCGTCGTCTTTCCTGCCTTGGGCGGAGAAACGATCATTCCTCTCTGCCCTTTTCCGATGGGTGAGATCAGATCCATGATCCTCATCGCCGTACTGCTCGCCGAGGTCTCAAGATGTATCCTCTTGTCGGGAAATACGGGGGTAAGCTTCTCAAACGCTTTTCTTCTCGGAATATCGGAAGGATTATAGCCGTTTACGCTCTTCATATAAAGCAGCGCGCTGAACTTTTCTCCCTGGTTTTTAAGCCTTTTTGCCCCGACGATTATATCTCCCGTTTTAAGTCCGAAACGCTTTATCTGCGCGGGTGAAACATACACGTCGTTCTCTCCCGGCATATAATTGGCGCACCTTATAAATCCGTAGCCGTCCGGCATGACCTCAAGTATTCCGTTGGCGTCCGCCCCCGCGTCCACCATATTCGGGTCATAGTCCTGTCTGTAAGGGTCGTCCGCAGCCCCGAATGTCGCGGTAGACGAAGGCTTTCCCGTTCCCTCCGCTGCCTTTGCCTGCGGCTCTTCCTCCACTGCCTGAACGTCGGTCTGCTTTGAAGGACTTTCCGTCTTCTCCGGCTTCTGCACAATAGTCCTCGGTGTCTGCTTCGCACTTCCGTCAGCCTCGGCCGCCGCGATAATCGCATCAATCAACTCGCTCTTCCTCATAACCGTAATGTTCTTGATTTTCTTATCCTTGGCAATATCCCTCAAGACTGCCAGTGAAAGTGTCTGAAGTTTTTCTTTCATATATATCTCCTTCTTAATTGTCCCCGCAAAAAAATACGCTTTGCCGGACATAACGCTCAAATGGGGTTTAAATGAGAAATCAATTAAGACGTATCTGCTTTTTACCGAGGTGAAGCCTCTAAAAAAGATGTTACTCCTTTTTTGTCCGGCTGTCAACCGACTTATTCTTTACTAAAAAAAATAGTCGTGTTACAATGAGGTAAATTATTTTTATCAGGAAAGGAATTTACACATGACTAACAGCGAAAAAGCGTTACAGCTTCATGAAGAATGGAAGGGCAAGCTTGAAACGGTTTCCAAGTGCGCCATAAAAACACGCGAGGATCTTGCTCTCGCCTATACTCCGGGGGTCGCCGAGCCCTGCAAAATAATTGCCGAGGACAAGGAACAGGCATATAAATACACAGTCAAATCCAACACCATCGCCGTCGTATCCGACGGAAGCGCGGTTCTCGGTCTCGGAAACATAGGTCCTTACGCCGCCATGCCCGTAATGGAGGGCAAGGCAGTACTGTTCAAGGAATTCGGCGACGTGAACGCCGTTCCGATATGCCTTGACACCCAGGACACGGAGGAGATAATAAAGACCGTTATCAATATTGCTCCCGCGTTCGGAGGCATAAACCTTGAGGACATATCCGCTCCCAGATGCTTTGAGATCGAGGAAAGGCTCAAGGCGGCGCTTGATATTCCGGTATTTCACGACGATCAGCACGGAACCGCAATCGTCGTTCTCGCCGGAATAATAAACGCGCTCAAAATCACCAAAAAGCGCAGGGAGGAATGCCGCATAGCCGTAAACGGCGCGGGAGCCGCGGGAATCGCTATAACCAAGCTTCTTCTTCGCGACGGCTTTAAGGATATAATTATGTGCGACCGCTCCGGAATAATCTCGTCCGACAGAGAGGGCTTAGGCGATGTCAAAAAACAGATAGCAGAGATCACCAATCTTTCGCATAAGAACGGAACCCTCGCCGACGCGGTGGAGGGCGCCGATATTTTCATAGGCGTATCCGCTCCCGGCAGTCTTACCAAGGAGATGGTAGCCTCCATGAACAAGGACGCCATTATTTTCGCAATGGCGAATCCCGTCCCCGAGATCATGCCCGACGAGGCAAAAGCCGCGGGCGCGCGGGTAGTCGGAACGGGACGCAGCGATTTTCCCAACCAGATCAACAACGTCGTTGCCTTCCCCGGAATTTTCAGGGGAGCGCTTGAGGGAAGAGCCCCACAGATAACCGAGGAGATGAAGCTTGCCGCCGCATATGCCATCGCGGGGCTTGTTCCGGATACGGAGCTTAACGAGGACAACATTCTTCCCGAAGCCTTCGATTCCCGCGTCGCCGACGCTGTAAGCGAAGCGGTAAAGAACCATATTGTAAAATAAATGGAACACAGACCTTACTATTCGGCAAATCAATACTACCGCGAGCTTTTCGGAGAGAAGGCGTACAAGCTTTCTCTCGACGGCGGCTTCACCTGCCCCAACAGGGACGGCAGTCTTGACACTCGCGGCTGTATCTTTTGCAGCGCGGGCGGCTCCAGTGACTTCGCGGAGGGCGCCGCGCACTCCGTAAGCGAACAGCTTGACAGGGCTGTCGCCCGTATTTCGTCCAAATACTCCGGCGGCAGATATATCGCGTATTTTCAGGCGTTTACCGGAACCTACGCCCCTCTGCAAAAGCTGCGGGACACCTTTATTCCCGTAATTGAGGACGAAAGGATCGCGGGACTTTCGGTCGCGACAAGACCGGACTGCCTTGAGGAGAGCAAGATCGGTCTGTTAAAGGAGCTTGCGGGGCTCAAACCCGTGTGGGTCGAACTCGGGCTTCAGACAATTAACGAGAAAACCGCCGCATATATACGGCGCGGCTACAAGCTGACCGTATTTGAGGACGCGCTTTCGCGTCTTTCGCGCGCCGGCATACCCGTGACCGCCCACGTCATAGTCGGGCTTCCAGGTGAAAATCACGGCGATCATATAAAATGCGCCGGATACCTTGCGGACAGAAAAATTTCCGGCGTAAAAATACAGCTTCTTCATGTACTGCGCGGCACCGACCTCGCGGCGGACTATGAAGCGGGACTTTTTAATGTTATGGACCGTGAAGATTATATAAAAACCGTTGTGGACATGATCGAGCTGCTTCCTCCCGAAACGGTGATACACCGTCTCACGGGGGACGGACCGCGCAAAACGCTCATAGCGCCGCAGTGGAGCACGGACAAGAAAAACATTCTCAATCAGATTAACAGGGAGTTCAGGGTGCGCAATACTTATCAGGGAAGGAAATACCGAGATGGCAGTCGAATCGATGACGCTTTATAAATTAATAATCCTTTATATGCTTGAAAAAGTTGATTTTCCGCTCTCAAACGAAGCGGTGTCAGGTTTTTTCTTTGAGACCGGATACGCGGACTTCGCAACGGTACAGCAGGTCCTCGGTATAATTCAGGACGACGGCCTTATAGAAGCCAAAAACAGCCGCAGCAGCACCGGATACTCCCTCACCTCTCAGGGCAGGGAAATGTTCGGGTACTTCGGCGGCAAGATCTCGGACGAAATAAAACACGAGATCGACGCTTACCTGACCTCGCGCAAATACGAATTAAAGCAGTCGGCAAACGTGACCTCGGAATTTTACCGCAACACCTTTGGTGAATATTCTGTACACTGCTGTATCAAAGAAAAAAACAGCTCCCTTATAGACATCACTCTCGACGTTCCCGACGAGAGCGTCGCCGACACGATGTGCGGCAAATGGCGCGACAAAAGTCAGGAGATTTATGAGTTTGTGATGAAAACGCTGATGTGACGTGTCGGCGCTAATACACCGCCACGTCAAGTCTGCTAAGCTTTTCAAAAAGTATATCCTCATTGGTAGGCGTATCCGCCATCTCCTCTATCTGATTGCGGATATCAAGCATTTTCTGGTCTGTGGCGGCGATCGCGTCCGCGCAGGTCTTCAGCTGCGAAATAATGCTCTCCTGATGAGGGATATTTTGTTTATATTTGAGCTGATGCTCAAGGCTTGCCCAGAAATCCATAGCTATCGTGCGTATCTGAACCTCTACCTTTATCTCTTTTTTCCAATTTACAAAGAAAACCGGAACCTTTACGATGAGATGCAGGCTCCTGTACCCGTTAGGCTTAGGATCGGAAATGTAATCCTTCCTAGCCACAAGCGTTATATCCTCCTGCTGCAAAAAAGCGTCCGCTATCCTGTAAATATCGTCTATATACGAACAGATGACCCTCACTCCGGCAACGTCGTTGATATTCTCCTCTATGCTTTCAAGCGTAAACGGAAGATTGCGCCTGTCAAGCTTATCCGCAATGCTCGCCGCTCTTTTCAGTCTTGTGCTTACCGAGGAGATCGGATTTCTCTGATAGCGAACGTTAAATTCACTGTTGAGTATCTCAAACTTCGTCTGTATCTCCTTTATGGCGCAGCCGTACATCATCATAAGCTCTTTATAATCGACGACCGTACTCACAAGCTTTTTGGTATGGTCATACACCACCTCCTCGGCGGTCTCCGCCATTGTCGCCAGCTCAGTAGTGATATCATCCGTTATTCCTTCCTTAAACAGTCTGTTTATAATCCCCGTTCCCGATTTCTTTTGATTTTTATTTTTCATAGACGCAATTCTCCCGATCCAAAATATAAATCACCTAGTGGCTTTCCCCTCCACGTTTTTTATTATAGCGCCTAAATGTTAACAATTTATGTGTAAATTAGAAAATTTCTAGAAAGTATCGAAAATACTTTTTAAGTATTTCTGACATTTCCGCAGAATTTAAGGTTGCCGCTCAAGGATCTATCCCTCAAACGGCAGCCCTTTATTTTATTTTGCTACAGACAGGTCCGTCCTGCGCACCTTATCCCTGACTTTGAGTACATACGCGGGCGAGACCGAAAGCTCGTCGATTCCCATCCGCAGAAAGCTTTCCGTAAGCTCCGTATCCGCCGCCAGCTCTCCGCATATCCCTATCCACGCTCCTCCCGCGTGGGCGTTTTTCGCCGCCGTTTCTATAAGACGGAGAACGGCTTCGTGGTGAGTGTCGCAGAATTCCTCAAGATTCGGATTCTGTCTGTCGCACGCCAGCGTATACTGCGTCAGATCGTTTGTTCCGACGCTGAAGAAATCCACTATCGGCGCAAGCCTGTCGCTGATAATGGCAGCCGCCGGCGTTTCTATCATAACGCCCAGCTCGACCGAATCAGAATACTCAAGCCCCTCCGCCTTTAGTTCCTCACGGACCGAAGCGCAGATCTCAAGTATCCTCTCCACCTCTCTCACCGAGGTTATCATCGGAAACATGATTCCGAGATTCCCGTAAACCGAGGCGCGGTAGAGCGCGCGAAGCTGCGTCCTGAAAATCTCAGGTCTTGCAAGGCATATCCGTATCGCGCGGAATCCGAGCGCCGGATTCTCCTCGCCGTCAAGATTGAAATAATCCACCTTCTTGTCGGCGCCTATGTCGAGAGTGCGGATTATCACCTTTTTGCCCGCCATGCTCTCAAGCACTTTCTTGTAGGCGGCAAACTGCTGCTCCTCCGTCGGATAGTCGCCATTTTCCAGATACAGAAATTCGCTCCTGAAAAGACCGATGCCGCCCGCGTCGTTTAAGAGCACCGCTCCTATGTTCTCCACTCCTCCGATATTGGCGAAAATATTTACGCGCGTTCCGTCAAGAGTGACGTTTTCTTTGCCTTTAAGCTCCTGCAAAAGCTGACGCTTTTCTTCGTCCTCCTTCTGTCTGCGGCTCATTGCGTCAAGCGTGACGCTGTCCGGACTGACGAAGACCTCTCCCGTATAACCGTCAACGATAATGCAGTCGCCTTCTTTTATATTTTCCAGAAAATCGTTTCCCGCGCCGATAACCGCCGGTATTCCCATGTTGCGCGCGAGTATAGCGGTGTGCGAGTTTGACGAGCCTCTCGCCGTCACAAAAGCGAGCACCCTGTCCTTGTCTAAAAGCACCGTTTCGCTCGGCGCCAGGTCGTCGGCGCAGACTATCATTCTGTCGGGCAGTCCGGCGCTCTCGCCGCCTTTATCCGCAAGATTGACTATAATGCGGTTGGAAATATCCTTCACGTCCGCGGCTCTCGCCTGCATATACGAATCCTCCATGGAGGAAAACATCTCCGCGAAATTGTCCGCCGTGACGGCGACCGCGTATTCGGCGTTCACCTTCTGGCTGTCGATTATGTTATTGACCGATTCATTGTAATCGTCGTCTTCAAGCATCAGCATATGGATCTCAAAAATCTTCGCGTTAGCCTCTCCGACCTCTTTAAGCGCCTTCTGATGAATCTCACCAAGCTGCTGTAAAGCCTTTGCCTTGGCGCTTTCAAAACGTGCTTTTTCACCCTCGCAGTCGTCAGTGCGCTCACGTTTTACGACCGCCTCGCTCCGCTTAAAAACATGAGCGCTTCCTATCGCTATCGCTCCGCATACGCCTTTCCCCATGTATTTTTTCATAATGTTCACCCGCTATTCTCCGAAACCGCTCTCAAAAAGTCCCGCTACCGCCTCAAGCGCCTCGTTCTCGCCCTCTCCGTCGCATACTATCTCGACCTCAGATCCGCATTTGATACCTGCCGCCATGATCTGCATGACGGCGGTAGCTTTTACGTCTTTTCCGTTTACTTTAAGGAGCGTATTGCAGCCGGGGAATTTTTTCATCTCGGCAACTATCATTCCGGCGGGACGCATATGCATTCCCTGAGCGTTCACTACTTTCACTGTTTTAGATACCATAATTTTTTCCTCCTGATTATTTATATTAACTGTTTTTTATTTTTTTCTTGAAAAGAGCGAGTAAAAGCATTCCCACTACCGAACCTGCCGCAAGTGCCACAAGATACATCGGCCAGTTCCCGACCACCGCGAACACGAATATACCTCCGTGGGGAGCCATGAGCGTGCAGTCAAACGCCATCGACAGACCTCCGGCAACGGCCGCTCCCACCGCGCAGGCGGGAATGACCTTCAAGGGCGCGGCAGCGGCGTAGGGAATCGCTCCCTCGGTTATAAAGCTCAGCCCCATTATATAATTTACCGCTCCGTTTTTGCGCTCTTCAGGCGTCCAGCGGTTTTTAAAGAAGGTCGTCGAAAGCGCGATCGCTATCGGAGGAACCATGCCTCCCACCATTACAGCCGCCATTATGTCATAGCCGCCGGTGGTTATAGCCGCCGTTCCGAATACATACGCCGCCTTGTTGAACGGTCCGCCCATGTCGATGGACATCATCGCTCCAAGCACACAGCCGAGCACTACTTTGCTTGTGCTTCCCATGGATTCAAGCAGATTGCTGAGTCCCGTATTTATAATTCCCATAAAAGGATTGACAGCGCACATCAGAACGGCGATAAGTCCCAGTCCCACAAGCGGGTAGATGAGCACGGGCTTTATTCCGTTAAGCGCCCTCGGAAGTTTGTCGCAGAGCTTTTCGATCCCAAGCATCAGATAGCCTCCCGCAAAGCCCGCGAAAAGAGCACCGAGAAAGCCCGAAGGAATGTCTCCCTTGACCGACGCGAAGGTCGCTCCGGCAGCGGCAAGAGCGCCGCCCACAAGTCCGACAAGAAAACCCGGTCTGTCCGCTATAGATTTGCCTATATACGCGGCAAGCACAGGAATCATAAAGTCAAACGCGTACTGACCTATCGTTTTGAAAAAAGCGGCTCCCGCCGTATATGTTCCGAAGTTTGCGTCCTGCGGGGCTCCCGCCACTGTATCTATCAGAAAAGCGACGGCGATAAAGATTCCGCCCGCAACCGTAAACGGCAGCATATTTGAAACTCCGTTCATAAGGTGCTTGTATATTTTGCGCCCGAAGCTCTCGTTTGCGGCGGAGGATCTCTCCGTCTTTTCTCCGCTGTGCCTGTACACGGGAGCGTCTCCTGCTTCTATTCTTTTAATAAGCTCCTCGGGAATCTTGATTCCGTCGGAAACCTTTGTGCTTATCACCTTTTTGCCGTCAAAACGCGCCATCTCAACGGACTTGTCGGCGGCTACGATTATCCCGTCGCAGCCCGCAATGTCCTCGTCGGTAAGCACATTCTTCGCGCCGCCCGAACCGTTAGTCTCGACCTTTATTGAGATCCCGAGCTTCGCGCCCGCCTTCTCAAGCGCCTCCGCAGCCATATAAGTATGCGCGATTCCGGTAGGACATGCGGTCACCGCAAGCACCTTGAAGCCGCCTGCCGCAACAGGCGCGCTCTCCTCCTTAGGTTCGTCAGGGAATTTTTCCTTTTCCATACCGTCTATTACCGAAAGGAACTCCTCCGCCGACTTTGCCGCTGTCAGCCTTGCCCTGAAATCCTCGTCCATAAGCACCGTCATAAGTCTTGAGAGTACCTCAAGATGCACGTCGCCGTCGTTCGGCGCGGCGATCATAAAGATAAGGTTTGACGGCTCGCCGTCCATAGCCTCGTAATCCACGCCGCCCGGAACGGTCATAGCCGCTAACGACGGAGCCTTGACCGCGTCGCTTTTAGCGTGGGGAATCGCGATTCCCTCGCCCACAGCGGTCGAGCTTAACGCCTCCCTCGCGAGTATTCCCTTGCGGTATCCGTCGGCGTCCGCTATTCTTCCGCCTTTAACCTGCAAGTCTATAAGCGTGTCTATCGCCTCCGCCTTCGACGCGGGAGCCGCGCCGATAAGAATGCTTTTTTTGTCAAGCAGATCAACTATCCTCATAACGAAACCTCCTCAAAAAATAATATAATTACAGCTCCGAAAGCAGCCTGTATATATCTTCTCTGCGCGCCAGTCCGTCCGAAAACGCGGTCGCGCCTCCGGCGGCTGTTCCGAGCTTCAGCGCGTAACCGTAATCGTTTTTTTCGCATCCGGCGATAAAGCCTGCCACCATTGAATCTCCGGCTCCCACCGAATTGCGCACCGTTCCTTTGCACACCCCGCACCTGTGGGTCCTTCCGTTTTCGTCCAAAAGAAGCGCGCCGTCGCCTGCCATTGAGACTAGCACGTTCTTCGCGCCCATACTTTTAAGCTCTGCGGCGTGCTCTGCGATCTCCGCGTCCGTTTTAAGCTCCTTGCCGAAGATCTCTCCAAGCTCGAAATTATTGGGTTTTATAAGGAAAGGCTTATATTTAAGTACCTTCATAAGCAGTTCCTTCGTCGCGTCAACGACAAAGCGGATTTTTCTGTCCTTGAGAAAATCAAGGATCTTTTCGTACATATCCGACGGCAGAGTATTCGGAATGCTTCCCGCAAGCACAAGCACGTCTCCGTCTTTCATCTGCGAGAGCTTAGCAAAAAGCTCCTCCACCGCCGCCTCCGTAATACGCGGTCCCTGTCCGTTAAGCTCCGTTTCCGAGCCTGATTTTATTTTTACGTTAATGCGCGAAAAGCCTTCCTCCAGATGAACAAAATCCGCGGCAATTCCTTTAGCGAGCACCCCTTTTTCTATCGCGTCGCCCGTAAAACCCGCCACAAAGCCGAGAGCTTTGGACTCTATCCCCAGCTCTTTAAGCACGAACGATACGTTGATCCCTTTGCCCCCGAAATATATTTCTTCTCCAGAAAGTCTGTTGACCTCGCCCACCTTCATTCCGTCCGTATGGACGATATAATCGACAGCCGGATTAAACGTAACGGTATAAATCATTCAAAACACCTCCTTACATTCCCGCGAAGCGCTATCGCTAAACGGAACTTACCTTTACAACGGTTTTCTCCGAATATCTGCGGTCGATCGGTCTGTCCGTAATTATCGCCGCTTCGCCGAGCCTTCCAAAGGTCACGGAGGCGGCGCTGTCAAATTTGGAGCCGTCGGCAAGCACATAAGCCTCGCGGCTGTTTCTAATAACCTCCGCCTTGACCTTGGCCTCGCTCAGGTCCGGCGTGGTAAAGCCCGCCTGCACCGATATTCCGTTCGCTCCTATAAAGCTTTTGGTAAAATTATACTGGGCAAGGGACAACACGCATTCCGCGCCTACAATAGCTTCGGTCGAAAACTTTATCTCTCCTCCGGGAACAAGAACCTTAAATCCCCTCTGCGCGAGCCTTCTCGCGTGTATGAAGCCGTTGGTGACGAAAACCGCTTTTTTATCCGGAATATAAGGTATCATTCTGCCCGTGGTCGTTCCCGCGTCTATAAAAACAAAATCGTCGTCCACTATCAATGACGCGGCGTAACGGGCGATCGCCTCTTTTTCCTCTGTAAACAGTTTATCTTTTTCCGCCACATCGTATTCCACAAACGCAAAATTATCGCTTACCGCGGTAGCGCCGCCGTGGACCTTGTTTATCATTCCCTTAGACGCAAGCTCGTAAAGGTCGCGCCTTACGGTGGATTCCGACGCCCCGATAAGCGCGCAAAGCTCGTCGAGAGTCGCGCTTTTCTTCTGATTCACCGTTTCAAGAATAATTGCCTGTCTCTGCTCCGCCAACATATTATCACCTCTTTTTGAAAATTTTTGATTGAATTTGATTGATTATGATTAGATATTAGCATATAAAGTAAAATATTGCAAGCGGTTTTTTCAAAATATTTCAGAAACTTTCAAAAACATTCAGAAGTTACCATATAAAACTAAAAAAAAGAACATCCCCGTCGGGCCGCCGCCCGCGGGAGTGTTCCTGCATTCAGCTCTCAATTATTTTCGCCGATCTATTTCCTCGTCCACCTATAGATACATTCCATAAGTTTCTTGATGTCAAGAGGTTTCGCGATATGCTCGTTCATTCCGACGCTTATAGCGGCGTTTACGTCCTCGTAAAAAGCGTTCGCCGTCATAGCTATAATAGGGATAGACTGCGATTCCTTCTTTCCGAGAGAGCGTATGGCTACGGTAGCGTCATATCCGTTCATAACCGGCATCTGAATATCCATGAGGATAAGGTCATAGTATTTTTCCGGCGCGGAAAGGAACATATCGACTGCCTGCTTGCCGTTTTCAGCCTCTTCGATCTTCATTCCCGTTTCCTTCAGTATTTCCGAAGCGATCTCGCGGTTTAGATCGTTGTCCTCAACAAGCAGCACTCTTATGCTGCTGAAATCAAATTCCGAAGCCACGGGAGCCTCATCATTGTCCTCCTGAACGCTGTCCCCCGCGACCATGCGCATAAAGAGCTTGCTCAGATTCGACTTGAACGCCGGCTTTCCTATAAAGGCGTTGGCTCCCGCCGCTCTTGCTTCAAGCTCTATGTCCGTCCAGTCATACGCCGAAATAATAATTATCGGCATTTTGTCGCCGACTATTTTTCTTATCTCTCTTGTCGTGTCTACACCGTTCATATCCGGCATTTTCCAGTCAACGATAATGGCGAAATAGTCGTTTCCGGCAATATTGCGCTCCTCGACCTTCTTTACGGCTTCACGCCCGGTCAGCACCCATTCGCTGTCCATACCTATATCTTTAAGCATTATCGAAGTATTCTCGCATGAAATCATATCGTCGTCAACCACAAGTACCGGAAGGTCCGCAAGCGGCGCCGTGTCCGCTTCCGCAATATCCTGAAGCTTTAGGAAAATGGTGATAGTAAATTTTGAGCCCTTCCCGACCTCGCTTTCAATGGCAATCTCTCCGCCCATCATGCTGACGATATTTTTGGTTATCGCCATGCCAAGCCCCGTGCCTTGTATTTTGCTTATACGAAGATCCTCTGCTCTCTCAAACGGTTCAAATATCTTGTCTATGAACTCCTGCTCCATTCCGATTCCGTTGTCCTCGAAAATAAATTCGTAGCAAGCCATCTTATTCTGCGGCGTAGGCTTCTCCGTAACGGAAACGGTAATGATACCGCCTTCGGGCGTATATTTTATCGAATTGCTCATAATATTCACAAAGGCCTGCTGAATGCGGAGGGAATCCCCGATGACGTCCTCGTGCTTTATATCGTGAATGCGCACTTTAAGCTCATGCCCTCTCTCTTTTACCTGAGGACGCACCATGTCGAACAGGTTCTTCAAAAGGTCGGACAGATTAAAGTCCTCCTCGTTAAGATTTATTTTGCCCGATTCAATTTTACTCATGTCAAGAATATCGTTTATAATGCCTAAAAGATGGCGGCTTGACACAGATATCTTTGAAAGGCAGTCCTTTACCCTGTCTATGTCCGCTATATGCGCTCCCGCTATGGCTGTCATTCCTATTATCGCGTTCATGGGGGTGCGGATATCATGCGACATTCTCGAAAGGAAATCCGATTTTGCCTGATTTGCGAGCATAGCCGAGTCAAAAGCGTCTTTAAGCGCCTGCCTGGACTCAAATTCCTTGCGTTTTGTCTCTGTGATGTCCTTGCAGTTGCAAAGACCTATTATGCAGTTTGTTTTCAGATCCTCAAAAAGAAGCATGGTCTGCCGCATTATAACAAGCTTTCCCTCAAGAAAATAACCGGCAAACTCGATTATGTGCTCGGTTTCGCCCCTGTCAAAGGCGGCTCTGAGCTTTTCTGCGTTCATACTCTCGATAAACGCTTCACGGTACTCGTCCGTCACTATCTTTTCGGCAAATCTGCCGTAAAATTCATCGGCGACGCAGGGCATATCCAGTCCGAGCATCTCCGATACGGACACCGTTTTTTCATCAAGCCTCATAAAAACGTCGTCTTCAACAAGATTCCTGGATACATTTACGTTGTATACAAGTATCGAATCAGAAACAATTGCGCGTCTGTACTGCTCCTCCTGACTGAGCGTATTGCGTATCTGCTGATATGCGTTCGTCAGCCCCTCGCGGTATTCCATATCTTTTTTCGTCTCACTGTCTACCCCTCGTATGCCAAGCACCGCACGCCGGCTGTTATCATCTGAATACGAGCTGGCAAACCGCGCCTCGAAATACTGCGCAGTTCCTTCGGTATCCGTGCGGAATCTGAAAACATAGGAGTCTTCTTTTTCAAGTCGTTCGCTTATATATTTCAAAGCCGTCATGCGGCCGAACTGTTCCCTGTCCTCGGCGCACACGAATCCGCGGCAAAAATTTTCAATAAAGCTCTCAAAATTTTCCTCAGTCTCTCCGTCGTTTTCACCGTCGGCGCAAAGTCCTGAACGGAGTCTGACAAAGCTGCCGCTTTTAAGCTCAATACAATATATTGAAAAATAATCCCTTATAAGCGATAAAGCCGTTTCGTGCAAAAGCTCCTGCTTTTGCCCATGTACCTTACCGTCGTGAATTTCCTCAAGCGCAAAAAGCACGTCGGAAACCTTTTTATCACCGTTTCCCGACGCGTCAATAAAAACAGCTCTGCATAAGCTGCCGTCCGCACGCTCAAATTCATATGTCACGCGCGGATTTTTTTCAAGTCTTGCGGCAAGCGTGCCAAAATCGGTAAAAGCCCGCATGCCCTCCTTACATTTGCCGGCGGCAAGACGCTCCGACAGCGATTTTACCGCTGCGGCGGCGTTTCCGGTGTTTCCGGTCTTTTCGCCTGTCCCGTCCTCATCTTTCAGCACCTCAAAAGTGTTTTCGGCTGCGTTTATATACTGAATATAATAATACTCGCCGCCCAAAGCGCTTATAAGATTAATATACCGATTTCTGTTTTCCATAAAAGGCTCCTCCCTCTGACCGTCCCTTTAACCAAGCTCCGGCTTTGTATCTTCAAGACAAATACCGTCTATAACCTCCCAAATCAGCTCAAGGCCCTGTTTGGTCTGGGCTGAAAACGGAATTACAGTTCCCGACGCAGGAAGCCCAAGGCCCTCCCTCAGCAGCCCTAGCTGCTTTTGCAGCTGACTGCGGTTTATTTTGTCAAGTTTGGTAGCTATTATAACGGGCGTGTATCCCTGATATACGATCCATTCGTACATGAGCCTGTCGTTTTCGGAGGGCTTATGCCTTATGTCTATCAGCAGAAAAACCTGCCTGAGCCGTTTTGAAGTCCTCAGGTATCTCTCTATCATTTTACCCCACTTCGCCTTTGTTTCCACCGAAGTTTTAGCATAGCCATAGCCCGGAAGATCGACGCAGTAGAATACATCGTTTATATTGTAGAAATTGATAGTCTGTGTCTTTCCCGGCTGCGACGAGGTCTTGGCATATGACTTGCGGTTCATAAGCGCGTTTATCATGGAAGATTTGCCGACATTAGATTTGCCCGCAAACGCCACCTCCGGAAGTCTGTTCTCCGGCAGCTTGCTCGTGATACCGCACACCGTTTCCAAATTTACTTTTTTGATAACCATATATATCCTTCCCGGCGCCGTAATCCCGCTACTGCCGCAGCGCCGCCTTTACGACGTCGTTCATTGTTTTGACCGGACAGATATTGAGATTTTCCGTTATCTCCGTCTCGATCTCCGCCAGATCCTTTTTGTTTTTATCGGGAATAAGGACGTTTTTCATGCCGGCAAGCGAAGCGGCAAGCAGCTTTTCCTTCAGCCCGCCGATCGGAAGCACCTGCCCGTGAAGAGTTACCTCGCCAGTCATTGCGGTGTCGTGACTGACTTTGCGTCCGGTAAGCGCCGAAAGCATCGCGAGCGTGATCGTTATTCCCGCCGACGGTCCGTCCTTCGGCACAGCTCCCTCCGGCACATGCAGATGTATGTCGTTTTTCTCAAATATTTCGTCCTTTATGCCGTAGCCTTTTGCCACCGAGCGGATATATCCGAGAGCGACCTGCGCCGATTCCTTCATAACGTCTCCGAGCTTTCCGGTAAGTACAAGTCCGCCCTTGCCCTTCATAACGACCGCCTCGACATCAAGCGTCGTACCGCCCACGCTGGTCCACGCAAGCCCCTTGACAACGCCGACAGCGTCTTTTTTGGGTTTGTCCTCTCCGTCGTATTTCGGCGTGCCGAGATATTCCGAAAGATTACGCACCGTGATCTTATGAGACATTTTGGTCCCCTCGACTATAAATCTCGCCGCCTTGCGGCACGCCGCCCCTATCTGTCTTTCAAGCTCGCGCACTCCCGCCTCTTTGGTATATTTCTCGATTATTTTCCTTATAGCGTCGTCGGTAAAGGAGACTTGCGAATGGGTAAGTCCGTTTTTCTCAAGCTGCTTATGTACAAGATGCTCCGAAGCAATGTGGAATTTCTCTACCGCCGTATAGCTGTTAAGCTCGATAAGCTCCATTCTGTCAAGCAGAGGTTTGGGTATAGTGCTTGTGTCGTTCGCCGTCGCTATAAAAAGAACATCGGAAAGGTCTATCGGCGTTTCTATATAATGGTCGCGGAACGCCGAATTCTGCGCGCTGTCAAGGACCTCAAGAAGCGCCGACGCGGTATCCCCTCTCGAATCCGTGCCGACCTTGTCTATCTCGTCAAGAAGCATAAGCGGGTTGGCTGCGCCCGCGTTTTTGAGTCCGTCCACGATCCTTCCCGGCATAGCGCCCACATATGTCTTGCGGTGTCCGCGTATCTCCGCCTCGTCGCGCACTCCTCCGAGACATACTCTCACATATCTGCGGTTAAGGGCTCTCGCGACAGAAGCTGCGATCGAGGTCTTTCCGGTTCCGGGAGGACCGACAAGACATACGATCGGACTTTCGCCCTTGCCGTTTAAAGCGCGCACCGCAAGAAACTCAACCACGCGCTCTTTGACCTTTTTAAGTCCGTAATGGTCGTCGTCCAAAGTCTTCTGAACTCCCTTGAGGTCGTAATTGTCCTCAGTACGTTTATTCCACGGAAGCTCAAGCATCGTTTCTATATATGTCCTTATCACCGCCGCCTCGGACGAGCTTCCGGAAACGCTGTCGTAGCGCTTTATCTCGCGCCGTATTTTATCCTTCACGGCATCGGAAGCGTCAAGCTCATCCACCGCCTTGCGGAATTCATCCGTTTCCTCCTCGATATCCTCCTCGCCGAGCTCCTCTCTTATGGCATGTATCTGTTCGTGTAAAATATATTCCTTCTGATTCTTGTCCACGCGTCTGCGGACTTCTTCCGAAAGATTCTTTTTAAGCTCGACTATCTCTATCTCGCTGCAGACTATGTCGCATACCTCGTCAAAGCGCATGAGGATATCCTCCATGTCAAGAACATCCTGCCGCTCCGTATACTCTGTGGTGCATTCCCAAAGAGATGTGTAAACTATCTCGTCAAGGCCAGAAATGGCGTTTACCCTCGCGATATTCTCACCCTGATTGCGTCCCGTCTCCATATAATAGCGATTCATCATTTCCTTCAGAAGGCTTATCCGCGCGTCCCTTTCGCTGTCGGGAAGCGTGTATTCGGTATTCGGAGTAACGACCACGTCGCCCGCAAGCATATCGTCGTCAACCGTAAAGTCCTTGAGCACTGCTCTCTCAAGACCTCTGACAAGCACGCGGACAAGACCACCCGGCATCTTCACAAGCTGCTTTATCTCGCAGACCGTTCCTACGTCGCACACCTCGTCCCTCGTCGGCTTCACTATATCGACGGACTTCTGCGTGACAAGGAACAGCTTCTGCCCGTTTTTCATGGCGTACTCCACGCTCTTTATTGATTTTTTCCTGCTCACGTCAAAATGAATGACCATATACGGCAGTATGGTCA
>CAJTON010000010.1:14542-21874 GCA_910577605.1 uncultured Butyrivibrio sp. | reverse complement strand
TTCCTCTCAGAGCGATAATCGGTAAATTGGCAACTACGTCACTCATGCGATTTCTCCGTTATTTTTTTCAAGTTTGTGCGTAACATTCCTGCGTGCCGAAAGCTCATCGCTTCTGTATTCCAAAAGCGGCGGCTCGCCTTTCTCGACGGTAGCCTCCGTAACTGTGCATTTGGCAATGGTATCGTCAGAAGGTATCATGTACATAACGTCCATCATAGCCTTCTCCATTATCGAGCGCAGACCCCTCGCCCCGGTCTTTCTTTCAAAGCTTTTCTTCGCTATGGCGGCGACTGCCTCGGGCGTTACCTCAAGCTCCACCTCGTCATACTCAAAAAGCTTCCTGTACTGTTTTACAAGCGCGTTCTTGGGTACGGTCAGGATATTTATAAGCGCCTGCTCGTCAAGCATATCAAGAGCTACCGTAACCGGGACCCTTCCTATAAATTCCGGAATAAGACCGAATTTGACAAAATCCTGCGGCAGAGCCTTTGAGAAAAGCTCCCCGATATTTTTTTCGTCGTGCTGCTTGACATCGGCGTTGAAGCCTATCGCTTTCTGGTCCATTCTCGCGTCAATTATCTTTTCAAGACCGTCGAAGGCTCCTCCGCATATAAAAAGAATATCCGTGGTGTCTATGGGAATAAGCTCCTGCTGAGGGTGCTTTCTCCCGCCCTGCGGTGGTACGGACGCAACGGTGCCCTCAAGAATCTTGAGAAGCGCCTGCTGAACGCCTTCGCCCGAAACGTCCCTAGTTATCGAGGTATTCTCGGACTTTCTCGTTATTTTATCCACCTCGTCGATATAGATGATGCCCTTCTCCGCCTTCTCCACATCGTAGTCGGCAGCCTGTATGAGCTTTAGCAGGATATTCTCCACATCTTCGCCCACATAGCCCGCCTCCGTAAGCGTCGTAGCGTCAGCTATCGCAAAGGGCACATTCAGTATCTTAGC
This sequence comes from uncultured Butyrivibrio sp., assembly GCA_910577605.1. Lineage (GTDB taxonomy): Bacteria > Bacillota > Clostridia > Lachnospirales > Lachnospiraceae > Eshraghiella. The sequence goes on along the minus strand of CAJTON010000010.1, from coordinate 20,923 downwards.
AAGCGTCTGGGCGAGATAAGTTTTGCCTGAGCCTGTCGGACCGAGCATAAGAATATTGCTCTTCTGAAGCTCCACGTCGTCCTCGCTCACATCCGCGCCCGAAAGTATCCTTTTATAATGATTATATACCGAAACGGCAAGAACCTTTTTTGCCTCGTCCTGTCCCACCACATACTCGTCAAGAAGCTCCTTGATGCGCATAGGCTTGAGAAGATTGATTCCCTCCGTAAATTCTTCCGTGTATCCGGCGTTAAATTCGTCATCGACTTCATCGCCTATCAGTTCGTTGCATATATCTATGCATTCGTCGCAAATATATATCCCCTTAGGTCCGGCTATAAGCTTCCTGACCTCATTCTGGCTTTTCCCGCAAAAGGAGCAGCCGCACAATTCTCCGTCTTTTTTCCCTGGCACTATTATACCTCCATACTATTTACAGCCCCCGAAAGAATACCTCCGGGGGCTAAAAATCCTCGTTCCGGCAAAGCCCCTTCTTCACCGGCTTTATTCTAAGCCTTGCTACGCTCTTTTTTCCATGACGCTGTCAATGATTCCGTACTCGACCGCCTCCTGCGCCGTCATGTAATTGTCCCTGTCCGTATCGCGCTCGATTATCTCTATCGGCTTTCCCGTATTAGCGGCAAGAATCTCGTTGAGCTTTGCCTTGGTCCTGAGAATATGGTCGGCTACTATCTTCATATCCGACGCCATTCCCTTTGAACCGCCGCTGGGCTGGTGTATCATAACCTCGGCGTTGGGAAGCGCATAGCGCTTGCCCTTCGCTCCTCCCGCAAGCAGGAACGCGCCCATGCTCGCCGCCATGCCTATACAAGTGGTCGAAACGTCGCATTTTATATACTGCATGGTATCGTAGATCGCCATTCCCGCCGTCACCGAGCCGCCCGGACTGTTGATATAAAGATGTATATCCTTGCCGGGGTCCTCCGACTCAAGGAAAAGAAGCTGCGCAACGACTATGCTCGCCGACGCGTCGCTTACCTCCTCTCCGAGAAAAACTATCCTGTCTTTAAGAAGCCTTGAATAAATATCATACGATCTCTCTCCTCGGCTTGTCTGTTCAACGACATAAGGTACTAAACTCATACTATACCTCCTTAATATTCCCGCCGGTCACTGTATGCCGTACGGGGTTTTCATTTAAAAATACTATAAGATCACTCCGCCTTTGCGGGGGGCAGCTTCAACCGCCTTGTCCGCGATAAGCTCAGCGGCCTTCTGCACCGCAAGGTCTCCGCGTATCTGCTCTTCTTCCGCCTCTCCGAGCATTTCCTTTACCTTATCGGTCTCCATCTTGTACATCTCTGCCATTCTGGCGATCTCGTCTTCGTAATCCTTATCGGTAACTTCAATGTTCTCAGCCTTTACTACCGCCTCAAGAACAAGGCTGTTCCTGATCCTTGTCTCCGCCTCGGGTCTTAAGCTCTCCATGAATGCCTGAGGATCGGAGCCTGTATACTGTAAATACTGCTCAATGGAAAGTCCCTGCATCTGGAATCTCTGAGCCATTTCGTTCACCATATTGTTCACCTGAGCTTTGATCATTGCCTCGGGAATATCGATCGAAGCGTTGGCGACCGCCTTTGCTACGGCTTTCGACCTCTTCTCGTTCTTTGCTTCCTCTTTCTTCTTGTCCGTAAGCTGTTTCTTTAAATCGGCTTTATAATCGGAAAGAGTGTCGAACTCGGATACTTCCTTGGCAAATTCGTCGTCAAGCTTGGGAAGCTCCTTAACCTTTATCTCCTTTACCGTTACCTTGAAAAGAGCGGGTTTTCCCGCAAGCTCCGCCGCCTGATAATTCTCAGGGAAGGTCACGTTTACCTCAACCTCGCTGCCGATCTTCGCGCCGATAAGCTGCTCCTCAAAATTATCAATAAAGGAATGGGAGCCGATAGTCAGCGGATAATCCGTTCCCTTTCCGCCCTCGAAAGCAGTTCCGTCAACGAAGCCTTCAAAATCGATTATCGTCTGGTCTTTATCCTTAACAGCCCTGTTCGTAACGCTTACAAGTCTTGAGTTCTGTTCCCTTACCTTCTCAAGCTCCGCCTTAACGTCGTCAGCCGTAACCTTGGTCTCGGTCTTTTCGATCTCGACTCCGATATAATCTCCAAGAATAACGTCGGGTTTAAGAGTGACCTCAGCCGTAAAAATGAAGGGTTTGCCCTTCTCGATCTGAACAAGGTCTATCTCCGGCTGGGCAACTATATCGAGCTTACTCTCATTGGCCGCCTCCGAATACGCGTCCGGTATAAGAATATTGGCGGCGTCCTCATAAAATATTCCCGCGCCGTAAACTTTCTCTATAACCGCGCGGGGAGCTTTGCCCTTTCTGAAACCGTTAAGAGAAATCTTGCCCTTCTGCTTCTCATATGCCTTCTGGAGCGCTTTTTCAAACTCCTCCGCAGGTACCTCAATGGTAATCTTTGCCATATTTTTCTCTAAATTTTCTACTGTAAAACTCATCTTATAAATTTCCTCCTTACGATGAACGGACCGGCACCTTACCGCGCAGCGGTCATACAGTGGAGATTATACCACAGGTTTTTTATAAATGTCAATAAATGTAAGGAATTTCGGTTTCTTAAGCCGCAAAGATAATATTACTTGACGTTATAAAGAATATCATAATATAATGAAAAAAAATACTAACGGATAAATTTTCCGGACGGAGGTACTCTTATGTCAACCATGATCTGCCCTGTGTGCAAAAAAGAAATCCCTGTGGACGCAGAATTCTGCTCAAGCTGCGGAACAAGGATAGTCAAGCAGGCGTACATATACAATCAGCCTCAGACCGAGGTACGAAGGGGAGGCTGCGGCTTTGCGATAGCCGGTTTCATTCTGGCGATAGCGGCTTATTCCTTTTTCGCCACCGCCGCCGTGCTGACTGTTATTCTTTCAATACTAGGAATTATTTTCAACGCGATAGGCATGTCCAAAAGAAGAAGGCTTTACGGGCTTGCCATAGCGGGCTTTGTTTTAAGCCTTATCGCTCTGCTTTCATCGCCGTTCTCGTTCATGTTATCGTGCGTAAACGCCGCGGCGGGTCTTTGAACACAGGGTCAAAGCCGGACTGTCGCAATGCCGTTTTACAGTTAAGACTAAGCAAAAAAGCGGACTGTACAGAAATGTACAGCCCGCTCTTTTTGCTGTAATCCCTTACTCAACAATGAACTCTCTGCCGCCAATATAAACCGCCCTGACATTTTCGGAGTCTATCTGCCCTTCCTCCATAAACCATGCCCACATAACGTTATGATCCGTCAGAGAATATTCGTATCTGGGCGACACTGTTCCGTCCTTATAAAGCACCTGTACATAGGAATCATAATAACCGCTCTTTCCCGTCGATTCCGAAGAGGTTATCCTGTCCATCCATTCCTTCTCTGTCATGGCATTGTTAGATTTCAGCCTGCATTCCATCCGTATGCAGAAATCCGTGAGCGAAATCTTTTTGATGCTGTATTCCGCGTCAAATACGTTTACCGTTTTTTCCTCCTCCGGCTCAAGCTCCAGCAGATTAGCGGACACATTTTTCACGGCGATTCCCGTTTCCCAGCTGCCAAACGGCGCTTCCTGCCCGTCGGAAAAGCCGGATACCTTCAGCCTGACGGAATCCTTATATTCACGCATGGGCAGGTAAAACGCGCCCTTTATCATGCCGTTTCCGTCAAACTCCCCGTCAATATAGTAAGGTCCCTCCTGCCTGTCATCAAGCGATACTTGCAGATCCGGAAACGTCACGCCGTCATAGCCTGAAACCGTATAAGGAATATATATGAAGCCGCCGTAAAACGCCGCCCCCTCGTAATCAAAGGAGATCCCGCCGCTTACAGCCGACGCTCCCAAGCCCAGACCGTCAGCCGTCAGCCTTTCGCTCTTGTCGAACACGCTCTGTTTCTCGCTACCGTCAATTAGTCCCAACGCGCCCTTTGCGCTGCTGCTCACCTTAGTGCAGGAACTTAAAAGCAAGATTGATGCAAGAAGAAAAATAAGACAGATTTTTTTCATAATAGCCGCCTCCCGCGAAATTTTTATTTATAGAAAAGCAATATTCCTATATCGTAAGGAGAATATGCCGCGCTGTGCTTATACAATCCCGCCATTCCCCATTTTGATTTAACCTCGATCCCGATTCCCTGTTTAAGAGAAGAAAGATCGACTGAGCTTTGGGACGACACGATAGCCGAATGAATAAACCGATTGTTTTTATCCATGTACTGTGCCTTGACTCCGACAATATTATTAAAGTTTGTAACGGCGGAATAACTGCCGTCAGCAATATACAGCAACGCCTGCTCCGGCTCCATCCAGCATAAATTATACGCAGACGCACTGTACCATGCATACGAATGACAGTTATAATGTGCCGACGCGGGCGCAAAACGAACTGCATTAGGATACGTCGCGTCCATCTGTTTATTAATATACGCGGCTGCGGACGAGCTTACGAACTCATATTTCGTCAACGTCATTTTGGTCCCTTTAGGGGTATATACTGTTTGTGTCCCAACCGATTTTACGTTTGTTGATATATCTGTATCTATGATGTCTTTGATCGGCGCTCTTTTGATACCGCTGTTCAAATAACTTTCAATACTCAAATCGCGCAGATAATCAAAAGAAACATATCCTTCCGACACTACTCCGTCATCTCTTAATACTTCAATTTCTTTATAAACGTCCATTATTCTTTTTGCAGCGGAATCGCTGATATAATTTTGTTTTTGGTAAGTATAATCAATCAGCGTCATGCAATAATCACATTTCAGCCCAAAATCATCGCCGATTTTTTCAGCCCTCTCTCTATCTGAGATTTTTTCCAAATAGGAGCATATACCGTTTATTGCGTCATTTCTATCCAAAAGCTCGTTAATACCGTCAAAATGTCTCCCGACCGCCTCCATCCCCTGTTCCATACTGTCATATGCGTAAATATTCACCATAAGAGGATAATCCGCAACAGCCTTAACCAACTCTTCGGTATCCATACCTTTAAGAATTTCTATGTCAATCTGACACGCTTTATACATTTCTTCCGTGGTCTGAAAATCACTCCATTCCGCGTCATCCGGTGTAATTTGGTAATACATATTTTTTTCAATATTATTTTCATGTCAAGCATATGTGTTTACACCCATACTAAAACAGGATATAAAAAAGATATTAATAATAATAAATATTTTTTTCATATTTTTCTCCTGACCTCCATTCTCTCATTATATTTATCAAAATATTTTTACAAAACTCTCTAATATATTAAGATTTATGATATTATTATACTATTAGAAATATGTAATTGTCAACGTCCCATTTTGCTTGCGCCCTTTATTTTGTTGATAATCAGCACTAGATTAAAGTAATATACAGAAACGCGCTCTTAATCGGAAATTTATGATTTATTTTATTAATGTAAAGCGTCAGGCGACACAGGCGCTGCAAAATGCTACTTGCGGGCGGTGGTTTTCTGTTCCGGTTTATGCCAAAATAAAAGTATGGCAAACGTCGGTAAACCGATGTAAAATAAAATATCAGGAGGATAATACCATGAGCTTAGGAAAAAACATTCAATATCTGCGCAGGCAAAAAAGGATCTCACAGGAGCAGCTGGCTTATGAGATGTCAGTATCGCGCCAGACTGTGTCCAAATGGGAAGCGGATGAAATCGTTCCCGAACTCGGTAAACTGACGGCGCTGTGCGATATTTTTTCCTGCAAGCTAGACGCTCTGGTCCGCGAAGATATGAAAGGCAGCGAAAAAATTTATTCCGAAATAACGACCAAGAAACTGAATGGATTTTATATGGCAAGATATGTGATGGTCACACCCAACCCCGAAAATGACGTCAACGGATATATGGATGCGTGGGCAAAACGTTCGGGACTGCTCGATACATATCCCGACGCCAAAAGGATCGGCTGGGATTTCATGGCCGTGTCTTCCGAGCTTCAGAACAGATTCGGGCTTAGAGGCTATGTCTCGGCTTATATACTGCCCGACGGATTTAAGACAGAATGCCCCGGCGTAGAATACGCGTACCAGCCCGACGCCGTATACGCGGCGATCACAGTGTACGACCCGTTTGCGGCGGCGTTTGAGAGGATTCCGAATGGCTACAAAAAAATTCTTGAACATTTGCAGACAAACGGATTCAAAGAAAATTCAAACGGCGAGGTCTCCTGCTTTGAATATGTATATGAGCAGAACGGACAAACCTGCATGGATATATACGTCAATACAAACTGCGTCTGCAAGACCGGCGCATTCACAAATTTTTCATGGCTTTGAGAGGTATAACGAAATGAAACTTGTAAAACAAATCAATTTTACTTCCTGCGGTCAGGCGTGTATCGCTATGATAGC